>NZ_DASRSY010000488.1:0-3937 GCF_035656215.1 Paraburkholderia sp. | reverse complement strand
GCCGCGCTTGTCGGACACTTGCGCCGTCACGAAATAGAAATGATAGACTGCCAGCAGAACACGTCGCATCTGGCGTCGCTGGGCGGCCGCGAGATCGCGCGCAAAGCGTTTATCGCGCATGTTCGCATGTCTGTCGAAGCGCCGCCGATTCCCTGGCGCTTCGACAAGACCGTCTTGCGCGATGTCGTCGCGCCGGCGGCGTAGAAAGAATCAGGCCGAATCCGGATTGTCGCCTACCGAGCCGCGGGTCACGAGCCGCGGGTTGAAAACCGCAAGGCGCCGGGTTTGCAATACCAGAGACGCTTCGAGAGCTGCCAACGTGACTCATCCCAACGAGCTGCCTCTTTCTCCGCTTTCCGCGCTGCAATTTTATGCAACGGCGCCCTATCCCTGCAGCTATCTGGACGGACGCATCGCACGTTCGCAAGTCGCCACACCCAGCCATCTGATCAACTCCGACGTCTATACCGACCTCGTCAAAGCCGGCTTCCGTCGGTCGGGTGTGTTCACCTACCGCCCCTATTGCGATGGCTGCCGCGCCTGCGTGCCGGTGCGCGTGCCGGTCGATCATTTCGAGGCGAACCGCACGCAGCGCCGGATCTGGAAAAAGCACGGCGAGCTGATCGCAACAGTCGCCCCGCTGCATTACGATGAAGAGCACTACGCGCTCTATATGCGCTATCAATCGGCACGGCATGCCGGCGGCGGCATGGACCGCGACAGCCGCGACCAGTACGAACAGTTCCTGCTGCAGAGCCGGATCAACTCGCGGCTGGTCGAATTCCGCGAGCCGCAGCCGGATCATCCGGACGCGCCGGGCATCCTGCGCATGATCAGCATGATCGACATCCTCGGTGACGGACTCTCGTCGGTCTATACGTTCTTCGAACCGGGTGTACCGCACACCAGCTTTGGCACCTACAACATCTACTGGCAGATCGAGCAGGCGAAGAGCCTCAAGCTGCCCTACGTGTATCTGGGCTACTGGATTCGCGAGAGTCCGAAGATGGCGTACAAGGCGAATTTCCGGCCGCTCGAAGGCTTGATCGACGGTTCATGGAAAGTGCTCGATCCCGCCAGCATCGACCTGCCGCCGGTTGGTCAGGCGATTCAGGGCAGGCGTGGGCCGCTGCGTCCGTAACTAGTCTCATTAATGCCGCAAAGCCGGTAAAATGGCGGGTTCCCATTTTCCGGCCGCCCGGCTTCGTCCCGTGTTCAGTTCCCTCTACCCGCTCGTACGCGCCCAACTCTTTCGCATGGACGCGGAAGACGCTCACCACCTGACCTTGCGCATGCTCGGCGCCGCGGGCCGCACCGGCCTTGCCAGCGCGCTGGCGCCACGCGTGCCGGATTCGCCGCGCACCGTGATGGGGCTGACGTTCAAGAACCCGGTCGGGCTCGCCGCGGGCCTCGACAAGGACGGCGCGTGTATCGACGGTCTGGCGGCGCTCGGCTTCGGCTTCATCGAAGTGGGCACGGTCACGCCGCGCGCGCAGCCGGGCAATCCGCGCCCGCGCATGTTCCGCCTGCCGCAGGCGAACGCCGTGATCAACCGGATGGGCTTCAACAACGCGGGCGTCGACCAGTTCGTCAAGAACGTGCAGGCCGCGCGCTATCGCGGCATTCTCGGGCTGAACATCGGCAAGAACGCCGACACGCCGATCGAACGCGCCGCCGAAGACTATCTCTACTGCCTCGAACGCGTGTACCCGTTTGCGAGCTACGTGACGGTCAACATCTCGTCGCCGAATACAAAGAATCTGCGCCAGTTGCAGGGCGCGGGCGAACTCGACGCGCTGCTTGCCGCGCTGAAGGACAAGCAGCAGCGTCTGGCCGATCTGCACGGCAAGCTGGTGCCGCTCGCGCTGAAGATCGCGCCGGACCTCGACGACGAGCAGATCAAATCGATCGCCGATACGCTGTTGCGCCACCAGTTCGAAGGCGTGATCGCCACCAACACCACGCTCTCGCGCACGGCCGTCACCGGCATGCAATACGGCGACGAAGCCGGCGGCCTGTCGGGCAAGCCGGTGTTCGACGCGTCGAACGAAGTGATCCGCAAGCTGCGCGCCGAAGTCGGCGAAACGGTGCCGATCATCGGCGTGGGCGGGATCTTCTCGGGCGAGGATGCGCGCGCGAAGCTGGCGGCGGGTGCTGCGCTGGTGCAGCTCTATACCGGCTTCATCTACCGCGGACCGGCGCTGGTGGCCGAATGCGCGCAGGCGCTGCGCTATGGCTAGCCATCACCCAATCCGCATCAGTAATATAGACATAAACAAACGGTATTTAGGTTTCGATAGTCTGTTTTGTTATGCTTTCGTCTGTTAAAACGCCAGACGAACCCATGGCAACATCAAGGAACACGATGAAATTTGGCTTGCTGAAAAAGATGCTCGTCGTCGGCCTGATCGGCGCGTCGTTCACTGCTGTCACCGCCCACGCGGACGACCTGCTCGACCAGGTCAAGCAACGCGGCACGCTGCGCATCGGTCTCGAAGGCACTTTCCCGCCGTTCAACTCGAAAGCACCGTCGGGCGAACTGGTCGGCTATGACGTCGACATCGCCAAGGCCGTTGCAGCGAAGCTCGGCGTGAAGCCGGAATTCGTCACGACCGAGTGGAGCGGCATCATCGCCGGTCTGCAAGCGGGCAAGTTCGATGTGATCGTCAACCAGGTGGGCATTACGGACGCACGCAAGCAGGTGCTCGACTTCTCGCCGGCATACACGTACTCGGCCGCGCAACTGATCCAGCGTAAGGACGACACGCGCCAGTTCAAATCGCTCGACGATCTGAAGGGCAAGAAGCTCGGCGTCGGTCTGGGCACGAACTACATGGACATGGCGAAGTCGGTGCCGGGCATCGACGTGAAGACGTATCCGGGCGCGCCTGAATACCTGCGCGATCTGGCCTCCGGCCGTCTGGACGCGGCGCTGAACGACCGCCTGATGCTCGCGTATCTGATGAAGAACTCGCAACTGCCGCTGCGCACGGGCGCAACGGTCGGCGCGGGCAACCCGTCGGGCATTCCGTTCAGGAAGGGCAATCCGAAGTTCGCCAAGGCGATCGACGACGCGATGACCCAGCTCGAAGCGGACGGCACGTTCTCGAAGATCTCGGACAAATGGTTCGGTATCGACGTCAGCAAGCCGATCAAGTAACGCACGCCGGATGAAACGAAGGGCGGCATCGTCGACGATGCCGCCCTTCGCTTTTGCTGAGGCGCTTTCCGCTTACGCCTGGTCAGTATCGAATCGCTACGCAGGTGAAGCCTGGTTGCCGTCAGACTGAGCCGGTTACGCTCCAAACGACACTTTGCGTGGCGCTCCGGCCTCCGCCTCAACGCCCGCCAAAGTTTATGATGTGCGCTTTGCGCGCCAACCCTACCCACCGCTCATGTCCACCACTTCCCTGCTCGTCCAATCGCTTCCTGTGCTCGCACAGGGCGCCGTCCTGACGGTCAAGTTCGCGGTTCTGTCGATGATCTTCGGCCTCTTTGCCGGCGCCGTGCTCGCGGTGATGGGCATCAGCCACAACCGCGTACTGAGCTGGATCGCGCGCGTGTATGTCAGCCTGTTCCGCGGCACGCCACTGCTGGTGCAGATCTTCGTGATCTATTACGGCTTGCCGAGTCTCGGCATTTCGCTCGACCCCACGCCCGCGGGCGTGATCGCGTTGTCGGCGAACGTGGCAGCGTATCTGTCGGAGAGCATGCGCGGCGCGATTCTCGGCATTCCCAGCGGTCAGTGGCTGGCCGCCTATAGCCTCGGACTCTCGCGGCGTCAGACGCTGCGCTACGTGATCGCGCCGCAGGCCTTGCGCATTGCCGTGCCGAGTCTGTCGAACAGCCTGATCAGCCTGATCAAGGACACATCGCTGGTGTCGGTGATCACTGTGACCGAACTGCTGCGCAGCGCGCAGGAGATCATCGCGTCGAC
>NZ_DASRSY010000487.1:0-10043 GCF_035656215.1 Paraburkholderia sp. | reverse complement strand
GATGAATCGGTGGCGGCACTCGACGTGTCGATCCAGGCACAGGTGCTGAATCTGTTTATCAAACTGCGCGAAGAGCTAGGTTTGACGTATCTGTTCATCAGCCACGACCTGGGCGTAGTGCGCCATATCGCGGATCGCATTGTCGTGATGTATCTCGGCAAGATTGTCGAATCGGGGCTTACCGAGCAGGTCTATCAGAATCCGCGGCATCCGTACACGCAGGCATTGCTGGCGGAGGTGCCGTCGCTCGACAAGCGTAAGAAGACTTTCTATGCAATCAAGGGCGAGATTCCGTCGCCGATGAATCCGCCTTCAGGGTGTCATTTTCATCCGCGCTGCCCGCATGCGTTGTCCGTTTGCAAAGAGGTCGTGCCCGAATTGAAGCGCGCTGCCGACGGACAATTCGCAGCGTGTCATCTGATCGACTGACGTCACCGGTACGCTTTGAAGGCTGGCCCGGTGTGAATCGCACAGCAGCGATGCTGGCGGTTCACACCGGGCTTTTTAATGGGCGGCGAAAACGTGAGTTGACGAGTCCGCGTGTGCCCTGATCCAGCGACAAAAAAGCCGGCTTGCGCCGGCATCAAATTGTGCCGCTCGACTCGCGCTATCGAGCGGCACGTCTCGCGATCAATCGGTCAGAACTTGTGGCGTATGCCAATGCCAGCGACGATCTGCTTGTTGGTGCTCGACGTCGGCAGCGTCAGAATCACCGCACGCGTACTGTCGCCGCTCGCCTGTTGATAGTTCACTTGGGCATACAGGTCGGTGCGTTTCGACAGGAAGTAGTCGAGCCCGAGCGACGTCTGGCCCCAGTGCGAATTCTCGAGCTTCGACCACGTGTACCCCGCGCCGCCCACCAACGCCGGTGTGAAGTGGTACAGCAAGCTGCCTTCCAGGGTGCTCAGTGTCGACGCATTGCCCATGTACGAGATCCGCGTGCCGGTGTAGTTCGCCATGATGCCGAACTTGCCGATCGAATAGCTGCCGCCGAGTCCCCATGTCTTCATGCTGTCCGCCACGATCGGACCCGTCAGCGGCTGGCCGAACAGCGTGTTGACGCCCAGATCGTTGATCGGATCGATGCGGAAGTTGTTGATATCCGTATAGGCTGCGCCGAGACTGAGCGGGCCATGATCGTAGGTCAGGCCGAAACTCATCGAGCTGTTCTGATGGAAGTTGCCCGCCGTATTGCCGAAGCCATACATCGCGCCAGCGGTGAAACCGCCGAAGTTATCGCTGACGAATTTGACCGTGTTATCCAGACGATCGCCCGATACGCGGTCGTAGTCACCCGGATGGAACGCATACACGCCGGCGACATAGGCGATCGAATAGTTGCCGATGATGTCGCCCATGAAGTCGTACTGATGGCCCATCGTCAGCGTACCGATTTGATTCGACAGGCCGACGTAAGCCTGGCGCCCGAAGATGCCACCTTGTCCGAGCGTGCCGTTGTTCAGGTTGAAGCCGTTCTCGAGGCGAAATAGCGCTTTCATGCCGCCACCGAGATCTTCAGTACCCTGGAAGCCGAGCCGGTTGCCTTGTGGGACACCTGTGTCGAAGACCCACGCGGAATGACCGTTGCTGTTGCTAACGTAGCTGATGCCCGAGTCGACGATCCCGTAAATCGTCACGCTGCTCTGCGCCTGTGCACCCGCTGCAAACGTACAAAGTGACACGGCAGCAAGTGGTACGGCGAGGGTCTTTCTCATTGTTTGTCTCCTTTCCATGAATAGTCTGCGCCAGTTCTGTTGAAGATGCCGCATGTTTTACGAGGCTTCGTTCGCAGTTATTCGTGCCTCGCAACGTGTTGCTCGCGCAGCCATTTCGTTGTCTGAACGAAAGGCCGCGCGGCGGTCCTGCATCGCCCGTCATCAACTTGAGCAGTGCTTGACTTCGATAGAAGTGTATAACGATAATATAGTTATACAGAAGGCATTTTGACGCGATGGAGATGCTCGTAAACACGAAGTGACTCAGCCACACACTTGCCGTTGATGCGCCTGGGTTCAGTTCGGTGTGCTGTTTTCAGATGGGAGTCGCTGACGGCTTCCTCAATAAAGCGGGTACCCTTGCGGGTTCTGCACATATAGGAGACGGAGATGGGAACAACATTGCGGGGCTGGGGTCGGCTGGCAGTTATGGCCGGTGCACTGGCCGCGAGCGTGTTCGTGCAGCAGAATGCAGGTGCAGCGGAATTCAGGTACGGGGTCAGCGCAGACGTGACGTCGCTCGATCCACAGTTCGCCAATTTGCCGGGCAACCGCAACGTTGCGCGCAACGTGTTCGAACCGTTGATCGACATGTCGCCAGATGGCCGGTTGCAGCCCGGTCTCGCCGAATCGTGGAAGCCGCTCGACGACAAGACGTGGGAAATCAAGCTGCGCAGGAACGTCAAGTTCCAGGACGGTTCGCTGTTCACGGCAGACGATGTGGTCTATTCGCTCGCGCGTCCCGACACGCTGACCAATTCGCCGGCTACGTTCGGGGTCTTCACGAAAGACATCACCAAGGTGCAGGTGGTCGATCCGTACACGGTCAAATTGACCACGGCCCGTCCGTTGGCTGTGTTGCCAAACTATCTGTCCATGATTTTCATGCTGTCGAAGAAAGATACGCAGGGACTCAAGAGCGAAGACTTCGAAACAGGCAAGGGCCTCGTCGGTACCGGGCCTTACAAGTTTTCCCGCTTTTTGCGGGGCGACCGCGTCGAACTCGTTCGCAACGACGCTTATTGGGGTGACAAGCCGGCCTATGACAAGGTGACCGTGCGTATCCTGCCGAATGCGGCGGCGCGTGTGGCGGCCATCCTGTCGGGCGACGTCGACGCGGTGATCGACGTGCCGAGCGCGGATGTGACCCGTATCAAGGCTGATAAAAAGCTTGCCGTCTACACGAAGCCCAGCACGTTGATGGTCTTCTGGGTGATGAATCAGCTAAACGACAACGCGCCGTATGTGACAGACAACAACGGTAAACCGTTGGGCAAGAATCCGTTCAAGGATGTGCGCGTGCGCCGTGCGTTCTCGCTCGCCATCAATCGCCAGGTGTTGGTCGATCGCGTCTTGCAAGGTTTGGGTGTGGCGACGCAGAACAGTGTGCCGAGCACGATGTTCGGCTACAACCCGGCACTGCCGCCCGATCCATACAAGCCCGATGAGGCGAAAAAACTGCTGGCCGAAGCCGGTTATCCCGAGTGCTTTTCGCTGACGCTCTTTGCGCCAAACGATCGCTATGTCAACGATTCGCAACTGGCACAGGGTGTCGCGCAAATGCTGACGCGCATCGGTTGCAAGACCAAGGTCGAGACGCAGCCCATGGGTACGTTCATCTCGCGCGTGAACCAGCTGCAACTGGGCTTCTTCATGATCGGCTGGGGCGCGGATGCGGGCGACATGGGCGTGCAGCTCGAGTCGCTGTTCTCGAATCCGACCAACAATCCGTTCCGCAAGATCAACATCCAGACGTACGATTCGCCGAACTTCTGGAAGCCGTTGAATGCGGGGCTGGCAACGGTCGACGATGCGAAGCGCGAGGCGCTTTACCAGGAAACGTCGAAGGTATTGCACGATGAAGCGGGCATCATCCCGACACATCTGCAGGTTTCCACTTTCGCCGCGCGTAACGGGATTCATATCGTGCCGCGCGTCGACTCGCAAATGTACGGGTTCGACGCCGCACCGGCGAAATAATATATGAGCGCCGCTGTGCGTCTCTAACAAGCTGCGCCAGCGGCGAACGAATCGGCGAGCATGGGTTCGCCGATTCGTTTTATCCCAATGTCACGCGCGTGTTGTCGTTGAAGTGCGAAACGAACTTGTCGAGCAATGCGAGAAATTGCGTGCGCTCGACGGGCTCGAATGGCGCGAGCAACGCTTCGACCGATTTCTGCGCGTAGCGCTCGCATTGGCGGAAGCATTGCCGGCCCGCTTCGGTCAGCGAGATTTCCACTTTGCGCTGGTCCGTTTCGCTTTTTGCTTTTTCGAGCAGGCCGCGCTCGCTCAGAATCTTGACGACGAGCGCGGTGGTCGAGCGGTCGAGGCCGATCAGACGTGCGATGCCAATCTGTTCGAGCGGGCCGCTGTGGAAGAGGATGTACAGCACGCCATACTGGCTGGGCGTCATGTCGAGCGCGGCGCAGGCTTCGATGAAGAGGTCGGTCGAGATCTGGTGAGCACGCCGGATCATGAAGCCGGGACGGGCGTACAGACGGTTGAGCGGAGTCTGGCGCGTATCGCGCGCCACAGGGGTTTTTGCCATGGACTCGGATCTTGAGGTGGGCCGCCCGCGGTCGGGCGGCAAGCGTGACTGGCCGATATTATCGCGCAGTGTAGACGGCTGGTTGCAGAGCGGCGCGGATGACGGGCGTCATCCGCGCAGATTACTGTGCGTCAGGCTGCTGCTCGGGGGCAGCCGCAGTGAACGCAGGCAACTGCAGGCAGCGCTGCGCGATGCGGCCAAGCACCGGGTAGGCACTCAGGTCGACATTAAAACGTTGTGCGTTGAAAACCTGCGGCACGAGCGTGAGATCGGCTAGCGTCGGTTGATCGCCGTAGCAGAACTGACCCGTCGTGTGACTTTGTGCGAGCCTTGTTTCCAGCGCGAAAAAACCCGTGTGGACCCAGTGGTGATACCAGGCGTCTCGCGCTTCTTTTGTTAGCCCTGCCGTATCGCCAAGGTATTTGAGTACGCGCAGGTTATTGAGTGGATGGATGTCGCACGCAATGTCCAAAGCCAGCGCACGCACTGTAGCGCGGCCGAGCGGATCGCGCGGCAGTAGCGGTGGCTCGGGATGCAGTTCGTCCAGGTACTCGATGATCGCAAGTGACTGATGGAGCGACACCTCACCGTTCCTGAGCACCGGGACGAGCGCCTCCGGGCTGAGCGAGCGATAGGCGGGCGCGAATTGCTCTCCGCCGTCGCGTGACAGATGGACGGGAAGGTAGTCGAATGGCAGGCCCTTCAGGCCTAGCGCAATCCGCACCCGATACGATGCGGAGCTGCGAAAAAAATTGTGAAGCTGCACGGAATATCCTCGATGAACGGAGCATGACGAACGTTATGCCCCGTTGTGACGTGAGTCGTTCAGACCACTTTGACCTGGAGTTCGCCAAGACCGTCGATGCCGCCATGCATCGTATCGCCCTTGATCACGGCGCCAACGCCTTCCGGTGTGCCGGTATAGATCAGATCGCCCGGCACCAGTTCGAAGAAACGCGACAGATACGCGATCGTTTCCGCGACCGACCAGATCAGTTGCGAGATGTCCGCGCGTTGCTTCGACGTGCCGTTGACGTTCAGCCAGATCGCGCCGTCTTTCAGATGCCCCGTCTGTTCAGCGCGATGCAGTGGGCCGATCGGCGCGGAGTGATCGAACGCCTTGCCGATATCCCATGGGCGCCCCATTTTCCGCATTTCCATTTGCAGATCGCGGCGCGTCATATCGAGTCCGAGCGCGTAGCCAAACACGTGATCGAGTGCCTCGTCGACGGAAATATTTTTACCACCCTTGCCGATTGCGGCGACCAGTTCCATTTCGTAGTGGCAGTTGTCCGTTTCGGACGGGTACGGAAATTCGCCTATTGTTCCGGGCGCGACATGGACGATGGCGTCGGTCGGCTTGCAGAAGAAAAATGGCGGCTCGCGGTCCGGATCGAAGCCCATTTCGCGCGCATGAGCGGCGTAGTTGCGCCCGACGCAGTAGATGCGCCGGACGGGAAACGCGTCGTCCGACCCGGCAACCGGGACCGTTACCGCGGGCGCGGACTCAAAGACCAGATTCATTGAATATTCTCCATGTGTGATTGTGTTTTGTGTTGATCGCTGCGATCGTCCGTGCCGCGTTCACGCGTCCAGCTTTTCTTCGCGCAGAATGTTGAGCGCGGTTTGCACCGGCCGGTCCGAAAAGCTGAACAGCACCGCATCGTCATTCGCGTGCAGCGTGAACGTTTTCCATGACGGCACGACGAAGTGATCCTTCGGGCCAAACTCGAAGCTTTGCCCGTCGATGACTGCGCGTCCGGTTCCCTCGACGACCGAGTACACGGCGCCGTCGGTGCTGCGGAACGGTTTGCTTGAGAAACCGGCCGGCAGATACTGCATGAACGTGGCAAGCGTCGGCATGGGCCAGCCGCCGGTTGCAGGGTTGACGTAGCGCAGCTTGACGCCATGCCATGCGTCGACGTCACCATCGCGATAGAGGCGCTCGAGCACTTCGCGCGTACGGTCGTACGGGTAGCTAAAAATGGGCGAGGTCGGCGACGAAGGTTGATAGTCGACCGGCAGCAGGTTGTGTCCGTAGCGCGCGAGCGCATTGCCATCGGGTCGGGTAACCCGTTGCGACATGGCCGCGCTCTTTTCCTCGAAGCCTGCGTCGAAGAAGCGAATCATCGGAATATCCAGGCCGTCGAGCCAGACGACCGGCTCGCTGTGGCCGTCGATACCGTCGTTGCCGTGATCGTGCCAGGTCCAGCTCGGGGTAATGATGAAGTCGCCCGGCATCATGGTCGTGCGTTCGCCGTCGACTGCCGTATAAGCGCCACGGCCGTGGACGATGAAGCGCAACGCCGATTGCACGTGGCGGTGGGCCGGCGCGACTTCGCCCGGCAGAATCAGCTGCAAGCCGGCATAGAGCGATTGCGTCACGCTGGCGTGGCCGGACAGCGCGGGGTTCTCGAGCACGAGCACGCGGCGCACGGCTTCCTCAGCCGTGATCAAGGTGCCGGCCTGTTCGATGTAGGGCAGTACATCGCGCCATTTCCATAGCGCGGGCACACAGGGTCCATTGGGCTGATGCGGCACCAGCGTGCTAAGCGATTCCCACAGGGGGATCATGTTGAGTTCGCGAATCTGCTCGTAGAAAGCTTTCCTGTCTGATGTGGGAAGGCCGGTGTTCATTGCTTGTCTCCTGTTCTTTTCTGGAAACGCCGTATTTCGTCGAACGGCGTAGGTCTATCTGGCGATATGTGGTGGCGTTCTGACGAATAATCAGCAGACGTATGTCGAAAAGATATTGAATCTTGATCGCCATGTCAAACGAATTCCGTTGTCCGGATGAATCGCTTGACGAAGCAGGAATGGCTCACTATATTTCGGCAGACGTCTGCGCAAATGATGCGTAACCGTGCGGCGCGAGAGACGGATTAAACGGCGTGCTCACCCGCGCCCATCACGAAAGAGGAGACAGATGAAAAAGGATAATGAGGTCGTTATCGTTGGTGCGGGGATCGGCGGGTTGACGCTGGCGCTGACATTGCACAAGGCAGGTATCGCGAGCCGCATTTTCGAAGCGGCGCCTGAGATCAGGCCGCTCGGCGTCGGGATCAACCTGCTGCCGCATGCGACGCGTGAACTGGCGGAACTAGATCTTCTCGCCGAATTGGCCGCGGTCGGTGTGAGGACGCAGGAATCGGTGTTTTTCAATCGCCACGGACAACTGATCTACCGCGAACCGGCTGGACGTTTCGCCGGTTACGATCATCCGCAGTTCTCGATCCATCGCGGCGACCTGCAGAGCATCTTGCTCAAGGCTGTGCTTGAACGTCTGGGGCCGGATAGCGTCGTGACAGACCGGCGCTGTGTCAGCGCAACCCAGGACGAAACAGGCGCAATCGCGCGCTTTACCGATAGTGCCGGCAACGATCATCTCGCAAGCGGTGCGGCGATCGTGGCATGCGACGGCATTCACTCGGTGATTCGCAAACAGTTCTACCCGAATGAAGGCGCGCCGCGCTATTCCGGTTTCAACATGTGGCGCGGAACGATCACGGCGCCGCCGTTCCTGACTGGTGGCAGCATGGTGCGTGCCGGCTGGCTGACGCACGGCAAGATGGTCATTTACCCGATCCGCGATAACGTGGATGCCGCAGGCAATCAGTTGATGAACTGGGTCGCCGAAATCGAGGCGCCGCAACCCGCACGCCGGGACTGGAATGGAAAAGGGCGCCTGGCCGATTTCTTCCCTGCATTCGCGGACTGGCATTTCGACTGGCTGGACGTGGCGGCGATGATCGAAGCGACGGAGACGATTCTGGAATATCCAATGGTCGATCAGGATCCGCTGCCGCGCTGGACATTTGGCCGTATCACGCTGTTGGGGGACGCGGCGCATCCGATGGTGCCGCGCGGCTCGAACGGTGCCGGGCAGGCGATTCTGGACGCGCGCTTTCTGGCAGACCGTTGTGCGGAACTGGGCGTCTGCGAGGAGGCGCTGCTTGCCTATGATCGAGCGCGTGTCAAGGCGACCGGCGATGTCGTACTGATGAACCGCAAGGCGCCGCCCGACCGGATTCTGCAGGTGGTCTACGAGCGCACGCAGGGGCAGCGCTTCGAGCGGATCGAAGATGTGGTCAGCGCGGACGAGTTAAGCCAGATCGCGAATCAGTACAAGACGGTCGCCGGTTTTCATCTCGACGATCTGAAGGCGAAGCAACGGGTGGGGTGACGCTGGATCTAGACGACTGGTCTAATTGAGGCCATAATCCGCTAACCATGAGAGCTAGCCATCCCCACATTCGCAGGCACATCCTCGACGCCGGGCGTGCCCTGATCGCGCGCAAAGGCTTTGTCGCGGTCGGGCTGAACGAGATTCTGACGACTGCCGCGATCCCGAAGGGGTCGTTCTATCACTACTTCGGCTCGAAGGAATCGTTCGGCAGCGAGTTGCTGCAGCAGTATGTTGTCGACTACGCGGCGCGCCTTGACGCGCTGTTCGGCCAGCCCGGTGTCAACGGCCGTGACAAGCTGCTGAGCTATTGGGCCGCGTGGCAGCAGGAACAACTCGATCAGAACGGCGACGAAAAGTGTCTGGTGGTGAAGCTGAGCGCGGAAGTCGGCGATCTCTCGGATGAGATGCGCGTGGTGCTGCGCGACGGCGTCGACCGCTTGATGATGCGTCTCGCGTCCGTGATCGAAGAGGGTAAAGCAGATGGCTCGCTTTCGCCGGAGATCCGGGCCAAAGAGGCAGCCGAGCTTCTCTATCACATGTGGCTCGGTGCGGCGCTCGTCACCAAGCTGCGGCAGGATGGAAGCGCGATGGCGCAAGCCATGGCGGTCACCGCCAGCGTACTTCGCGCGCCTTGACCTTGCCGCGGCTGCGGCCGGGGCCGTGGCGCTATTGACGCTTCCCGAACAGAAGCACTAGCCAAAGCATTCGAAGAAGCACTCAAAGAAACTCACAGAAGCACGAACTCCGTGCAGCACGGAGCCTTCATCGTTGGACATTCCAGGAGATCGATTGTGCGTAGCGTTATCTATTCCTCTTTCGGCAATCCCGCTGACGTGCTGCAGGTCGCGGAACGTTCCACGCCGAATCCCGGCGCGGGCCAGGTGCGCATCAAATCGACCTTGTCGCCCATCCACAATCACGACCTGTGGACGATTCGCGGTCAATACGGCTATAAGCCGCAACTGCCGGCCGTGGGCGGCACTGAAGTTGCCGGCGTGATCGACGCGATCGGCGAGGGTGTCGTGCATCTGAAGCCCGGCCAGCGCGTGGTAGTGGCCGGCATTTACGAAGCCTGGGCCGATTACGTGCTGGCGCCGGCTGCAACGGTGGTCCCCTTGCCCGACGCGATCAGCGACGAAACAGGCTGTCAGTTGATCGCCATGCCCTTGAGCGCGGTGATGCTGCTGGAATACCTGCATCTGGAACCCGGTCAGTGGTTCATTCAGAACACGGCGAACGGTGCGGTTGGTAAGACGCTGGCGATGCTGGCCAACGCGCGCGGCATCAATGTGGTCAATCTGGTCCGGCGCGAGGCAGGCATTGCGGAATTGGCCGAGGTGGGCATCGGCAATGCGGTATCGACTGATAGCGATGGCTGGAAGACCCAGGTTCGTGACATCGTCGGCGACGCGCAGCTCGTGGCAGGTGTCGATTCGGTCGGTGGCGATGCCAGCGGCGACATCTCCGGTCTGCTTGGCGAAAACGGCACGCTGGTTTCGTTCGGCGCCATGTCCGGTGAGTTGATGCGAATCAGTTCCGGCGATGCGATTTTCAAGCAGGCAACCGTCAAGGGTTTTTGGGCGAGCAAGATTTT
>NZ_DASRSY010000486.1:0-11000 GCF_035656215.1 Paraburkholderia sp. | reverse complement strand
CTGTGCGTCGTGGATATCGAATGCGACTTGCACCTGCTCGCCGTGGAATTCTTCGAGCATCCCGCTGAAGTACTTGTTGTTGAATAGCGCGATCTCACCGCGCGCGACAGTGCGCTCGACACGCGGGCGGAATACGTTCTGTGCTTCGGCTGCGGACAACTGCAGCGGCTCCCAGCCGGACGATCGATGCGACTCGTAGGCTTCGAGCGGCGACATATGACGGCGCTTGCCGGTCACCGGGTCGGCGATCTGCGGTAGCGAGCGGTGCGGCTTGCTGTTGTACTCGTCGGTCCGCTCGGTGCAGAAGCGCACGAAGTCATCCCAGCTCATCAACGGCAGCACGCCACCCTGTTTGATCGCCTTACGCGTAACCTTGAACTGCGTGAGCTTGGCTTCGCGGTCCATGGAGGCACCGATGAAACTCGGCAGCAGCTTCGCGCCCTGAATCCAGATCGTCTGGTGCGAGCGCTCGATAACGCCCTTGGCCTGCGAGTTGTACGGCAGCGAATGCGATACTTCGAAGCCAATCAGCCCCTTCAGGCCCGTGCCTTCGCGTTTCAGCAACTGGTTGTCGTAACCGGAGCCGTTGTCGACGTAGAAGATGGCGGGCGCACCGCGATTGATCGCCGCGTGGCTGATGGCCTCCAGCACTGCAAGGCTCGACTCGGCAAGACCGACCGAGAAACCGACCGCCATGCGTGTCGCAATATCGATGATCGTGGTGATCTCAGGGCGGAACGGACGACCGTGCATCGGATGCTGCACTTCAGCATCGAACGTGTGACCGTCAGCGCTCCATACGTCGTTGGGCAACAATTGGTCGAACGTGCGACGAACGAACGGGCGGATGTTCTTCAGCTCGCGTGGCCCCATGCGGCCGACTTCGCGCGACACCTTGCCGAGCTTGCCGAGGAAACGGCGCACCTGGTGAATCGTGGGAAACGGCCACGCGTGATCACGCATGCGATAGGCCTTCTCAAATTCACGAAACGCCAGCTCGACCGACGGTTTTTGCGGCAACTGATAGAAACCGAGAAACGCCTTTGCCCATGCGGGCACGTCATAGTCCGCGTGAACGATCTTCGGCGCGAGGTCACCCAATTTTTCTTGAGCAAGCCAACGCTTGAGCGTACGAACGCTAGGGAACCCGTCCCCCTTACGGCCACGTTCGTCCCGAGCTGACCGCAGCATTGTTTCGAGCTGTGCGTCGAGCTGACTCAGCTTGGCCTGTGTCAATAAAGTTGTCATGGCGGCTTCGCGAGAGACACTGCCGACTCGCATCAAGCGATCGAGCGCTGCGAGTACGCCTTTTCGGGCCGCAACGGCGACCCGTTGCCGATCGTTGAGTGTTTCGATGCGAGCCGTGGGATTCGACACCACTTCCGTCGACACGTCCTTCAGCGCTTCACCCGCGACCTTCGCGACGATTGCGTCGCGAATAGTCCCCGGCACGTCGTAGACGCGCTTGGTTCCGCCGATACCTTTGATTTCAATGAATGGCCACGCTTCTCGCTCGGCCCGTGCCCGAATGGCGACGCGCGACGTGGGCAATTCTGGCAACTGCATAGTCTCAAGGTCCGATGCGCTAAAGTGCGTTTTCACAGGGCCGCTCACTTGGTGTTTCGCTTGATCCGGTTCATCAGCTGACTGAGCAGCTTTTCGTCCATCTGACCTTCAATGGCGCGCGAGCGAGCTTTTAGATGCCGATCGATGACGGCCATCGCGCCAAGCTCCGCACAAAGGGCTTCGTCGACAGTTAAAACTCGACGGCCCATGTGCATTGCCATCCATTCAAGTGGTACAAAGTCTTCGCTGATTTTCATCAACGCAATCCAGACGTCGACCGGAATGCGCCGGTCTGCTTGGCTTGGTGCAACCCATTGGTCCAGATGTGCCTTGCTTACCGGTCGCGCCAGGCTCTCGGTGAGTCGATCGGCCACACGCTCGCGACTCAATCCCTTTGCTACACATCGCTCCAATAACCCGTTGACGGCTTGGCGGATTCCGGCGTCGAGTTCGTTTTCGCCTGCAGCTGCGACGAGACCATGCGGCGTGTCAATCGCGAACACGTCGAATGCCAAGGGCAATTGCCCCGGCAGGACCGTTTGATCGGGTTTTCTCTTTGTCATGGTGTTTTCCGAATGTTTAAGTGGAAAGCGAAAACTACGCTTGCCGATTAACTGCTTAGCCAGCAGCAGAGCCGCTATACTTCGCTGCATACCGTGGTCGGATTCGACGGCCTTCTGAGGTCCACCGGTCGGGCCACAAAAGGTGGGCAGGGACGCCTAGAAAGTCGGCGATCGCTATCTCGCCCGAGGCAACAGGCCTGGCAAGCGCATTTCTGATCGTTGACGGCGGCAAGCCCCGCTCGCGAGCCAAGGCATTCATGGTCGATCCTCGCTTCCGGATCTCCGCCTTGATGTCTTCTTTGTGCCAGCCATTGGCTTTGTCAGACGCCTGCATGCTGTTCCTCACTAACCGGGTCAAACCGGTTTTTTGTTCGGGCGTTAATCCCGTAGGTCACGTTTAACGGGATCTTAAGTGCAAAGAAGTGGAAAGTCAAAGCGAAAAGTTAACTTTCCACTTAGCCCGGACCGATGTCAGTACCCGGGGAAGCCAAGAGCCTTTACAGGTGGGGCTTACGGCGAATGGAAAGAGAGACGAGAAGTGGAAACCAAACTTCTCACTTAAGCGGAAGGAACTGGAAAGTGGAAAAGTGGCTAACCGCAAGCGAGATCGCTAAGCTGAAGTTGCCCGGATTGCCGTCAAGCAAGGTGGCTATTGCAACCCGTGCAGAACGCGAGAAATGGCCTGTTAAGCCAGGCACGGGCCTAGGTGGCCCGCGCAACCTGTATCAGGTACCAGATGTGTACATCCGCATGGCAGACGGCGCAGAAGCCGTCGTCCAACTGAAGAATCATGTCTATGATCCGACAGCAGGGTCTGGCGAGATGCTTAAAGCAGCAGCTAGCTATGTCGCCGAAGCCCGAGCACAGGGCCAAATGAATGATGCTGAGCTGATCCGGGAAGTCGTTCTAGGTGTGGAGAACTGGCTGGAGCGAAACAACGCTCATCCAGACGCCGAAAAGAAAGCGGCGCTGATTTCGTTGCTATTTAGATACTTCCAGACGGACGGCAGTCTCGACCAAGCCAAGATGGACAAGCTGCTCAAGGCGGTTGCCTGATTTCGAGGCCAAAACTACCTGTAATCGAAGGTTGCGTTTTTCGAATGACTTCGTAAGCTAAACGGTCCTATAACGAAAGCCACGGGGTAGTAAAAAATGCAGGTGGTAGAGGGCCGTTTGGCGGCATTGATTGAAGAGATTCTTGTTAGAAAACAACCTGACAGCGCGTCCTGCGCAGTGCGGAAGGTGGACGGTGTTCCGGTCGTGCACATCAGAGCGTGCGAGGCGGCGAACGATCCCTTCTTCGTCGCGCGGCGCAGCGCGCCAATATTCGCGTTCGGGTTTCGCAAAGTGACCGTTTTTTTTAAAGGCTATGTCAAAAATTGCGCGAAATCTGCCCAGTCCGCACTGCAAATCGCTAAAACGCTAGCTGTGGATAAGCGGCGGCGCGCGGCGCTAGCCGCTTGTTTTTTCGCGTTTTTTTCAGCTTTTCCGTCTGACATTCATAGTGCCAATCTAAGCACCACCCCATAGTGGTGCATCTGGAATCCGTGCTCTCGCACATTCAGCGTATGCGACAAGGCAGTCATACTTCCCGACTCGCACTACGTGCTCGCCGGAACGGTCGTCGGGAAGATTAGTGACTTTGCTCCGGACTCGTGTCAGCCATCGACTTCTGGTCGATAAGGTCGTCATGCTTCCGGTCGCGCTGCGCGCGCCGACGGGGACTTCTTACTCGTGTTGCGGGGTTATGGTCGGGTCGCAAACGCGTAGTTGGCCGGTGTAATCCCCAGCAATCGTACGAATGCCCGGGTCATATGGCTCTGGTCGGCAAACCCCGCTGCGGCAGCCGCGTCTGCCAGCGTCGCGCCATGCGCGATAAACTGCCTCGCAAGTGCCACTCGGCGCTGCATCCTGTATGCGTGCGGCGGTAAACCCATCTCGTGTGCGAAGCCTCGCAGGAGCTGAAACCGGCTCATGCCCGTATCAGCCGCAAGATCGGTTAGCGTGAGCGGTGACGAAGGATCGTCATCGATGCGGGCCCTCGCTCGCGCAACTGGACCCAATGACCGATCCATCCGCGAACAGGCGAGCGTGGTCGCGTGAGTTCGAATCAGATACC
This sequence comes from Paraburkholderia sp., assembly GCF_035656215.1. GTDB lineage: Bacteria > Pseudomonadota > Gammaproteobacteria > Burkholderiales > Burkholderiaceae > Paraburkholderia. Next base: position 6,752 of record NZ_DASRSY010000486.1, on the reverse strand, counting down.
CCAGCAACTCGAGCATCGTCTCCTCCCGCACCAGATCGTCCGGCACGGTTTGCGCTTCCACCGATATTGCGAACAGGCGCTCGAATAGCATCTTCAGCAACGGATCATGTACCACCGGTCGCGTCAGTTCGATCTCAGGTGCGGTCACACCATTCAACTCGATGGCGACGTCGGTCAGCATCGACGGCTCGAAATACAACATGCGCCACGCACGCCCGCGCTCGTCGAGCGGGCTGCCGTCGTGTACTTCCCCTGGGTTCACCATGATCGTGTCGCTCGCCCGCGCTTCAACCACGCCACGCCCACTCGACGAGCGATGCCCGCCTGCAACGATCACGCCCACACCGAAGCGATCATGCGAATGGCGCGGAAACGAATGCGCTGTTTCAGCCACCGTCGCTTCGACGCCAGCAATCGCGCAACGAGGCATGTGGACGCGGCCGCGCGACATGGGTTCGCCTCTCAGAAGTTAAAGAGCGTTCCGCACGGCGCAACACGCGGCGACGTGCCCGGCACAACACGAGCGAACGTGCGCAGCAAATTGCATGGCGGTATGCGTGGCAAAACGGAAAGAGAGGTGCACGGTGAAATGCTCCACGAATTGCGCGGCGATCCCTGCGCAGAACTGCGGCGCGGTCTGCACGCCGAATTGCGCAGCGAAGCGTATGCAGAACGCGAGAGCGCCCCACGCGCCAATCTACGCGGCAAAGCGTTGGATGACGCGCGTGCCAGCCCGCTCATCAACCACGCCCCTCGTCCGTGCGCTCACCCTCGCGGATCTTGCCTTGCGAGACACTGCTGCCCGGCGGCACGCTATGCGTAAGCCACACATTGCCGCCGATCACCGAGCCGCGCCCGATGGTCACGCGGCCGAGAATCGTCGCGCCGGCATAAATCACGACGTCGTCTTCAACGATCGGATGGCGCGCGTTACCCTTGACCAGCGTGCCGTCAAGGTCCGCAGCGAAGCTCTTCGCGCCGAGCGTCACGGCCTGATAGACGCGCACGCGCTCGCCGATGATCGCGGTCTCGCCAATCACGACGCCCGTGCCATGGTCGATAAAGAAGCTTGGGCCAATGGTCGCGCCCGGGTGAATGTCGATGCCGGTCGCCGAGTGCGCGATCTCGTTGATGAAGCGCGCGAGCAAGGGCACGCCGAGGCGATGCAGCGCGTGCGCAAGACGATGGTGCGTCATCGCCCACACGCCCGGATAACACAGCAGAATTTCAGTGATGTGCTGCGCGGCCGGATCGCCTGTGAAAGCGGCCTGGATATCGCTGACCAGCAGCGCGCGAATCGCGGGCAACTGCGTGCCGAATTCGCGCGCGATGTTGAACGCACGCTCCTTCAGATCCGCATCGGGCGTTTCGCCGAACTCGGGCAAAAATCGCAAGGCGCGGCGAATCTGTTCGGCGAGCAGTCGCAACGTGCTTTCAAGCGTATGACCAACGTAGTAGTCGACCGTTTCGTCGGTTAAATCGGGGGCGCCGTAGTGCGTGGGAAACAGCGCCGCGCGTAAGCCGGTGACAATGTTAATTACCGCTTCGCGCGACGGCAACTCCCGAATGCCAAGCGGATGCCGCGTACGATGCAACTCTTCACGCGACGCGCGCAAGTCCGCGACGATCTGTTCGAGACCCCAGTTGTGGGAAGGCACGTTAGGCATAAAAGGACAACGCCATGCGATAGGCACGGTTCAGAGTGATTATTCCAAGAGATTACCGCGTTTTGCCGCGGCTCGCGCAGCGGCCCGGTATGCCGGCCCGCGCATGGCGGATGCGCGTCAGATGGTCACGCTGCTCGCATCGATCCAGCGCACCGCCCAGTCGCGTGCGTGCGCGATGGCCGTGGCTTCGTCAGGAAAACGCAAGTCAGTGGGAAAAAAACGGTTGGCGACCAGTTCGCCGTCGCTCGAGCGGGAGATAACCACATAAGGTTGCCAAGTGCCATCGCACGCGCGCGCCGGCGCGCAATTCAGCAAGTAGCCGCGATGTGTGAATGCAGCATCGAAGTGCATGTGTCACCCGCCCTGACGGCCCGTAAGATGTTTTGAGTAGTGCGCGTCTGTTCGTTGTCGGCCATGTAAAAACAGCCGGACGCATGTCGTCAATTTAACCGCGCTTCGCTCGTCGGAGTAAGATCATACTCTGTAGAAAATGGGCGTCCATTAAAAAAAACGAAAAAATTCCGGACGCGATCGCCAGATGAAATGCCCACATACGTGACTGTGCATAACTGCGAGGGCAACTGCGACGCAAGCGCGGTACAACTCACACGCGTGAAGACGTTGTGCCAGCCGGAACGGGTTTTGCTGCACTTCAACCATGTCCTCTTCAACGGAGAATGCATGATGAACAGCGATATCAACAAGCCAGCAGACGCTGGCAAGCAGCCGGGCACCACCGGCCCGATTACGACCGAACTGCATAACGACCGCACCCACGACAGCACGGTCGACACCGACGGCAAAAATCTCGAGGCCGCCCGCATCGCCGGTCACAGCCCGATCTCGCCCGACGAGATCACGACGAGCAACGCGAGCCTCGGCAACAGCGTGCCGGAGGCACTCGACGGGATGGCCGGCTTCGACAGCCGGGTTGGCGGCAATCATCTGCTGCTGGCGCTCGAACCGGGCTACACGGTCATCGACAAAGGCATGGTCGCGCCACAGGGCGTCGATTCAGCAGACGATCCGTTCGACGACCCGCGCTCGATCCGCAGCCGCCGCGAACGCGGCCGCATTCACTACGCCCTTAATCATTTGCGACCCACGCGTGTGATCGAATTACACCGGGCGAAATAAATATTCGCGCTTCGCGCATTCGTTTGAATTACGCCGGCCGAGCCGAATAATCAGTCCATTTCAAATTTCGCGCCGTTTGAATGACGGCGCGCGTTTCGTCACGGATTAGAAACTCCGGGTTGCAGGACCTGCAAGCCGAACAGGCTTTTTCCGCTCGCCGAACGCCGGCACAATCGACCGCATCCAATACCAAACGGAGCAGCAGATGAAAAAGATCGTCGTGATAGGCGCAACCGGAACGGTCGGCCAGGGCGTGAGCAAGGCCTTGAAAGCACGCCATGAAGTCATCGAGGTGGGCGCGACGCGCGGCCAGTATCGTGTCGACAGCACCGACCCGGCCAGCATCGAGCGCCTTTTTAGCGAAACCGGCAAGGTCGACGGCATCGTCACCACCACGGGCAAGCTGCATTTCGGCCCACTGCAGGAGATGAGCGTCGAGCAGTTCTGGGTCGGTCTGCGCGACAAACTGATGGGTCAGATCAACGTGGTGCTGGGCGCCCAGCAATACGTGAACGACGGCGGCTCGTTCACGCTGACGAGCGGCATTGTTGGCGACGAACCGATTCGCGAAGGCGCGAATGCAACCACCGTCAATCTGGCCCTGGAGGGTTTCGTGCGCGGCGCCGCGATCGAATTGCCGCGCGGCATTCGCATCAACGTGGTGAGCCCGACTGTATTGACCGAAGCGCTCGAGGCTTTTGGGCCCTACTTCCGCGGCTTCGAGCCGGTGAGCGCAGAACGTGCTGCGCAAGCCTACCTGCGCAGCGTGGAAGGCGCGCAAACGGGCCGTGTGTATCGCGTGGGGTATTAACTCAGCGCTTCTGCTCCTTCACGCGCGACACGATCTGCGTCGGGCTCACGAATTGCAAGGCGATCAGCACCCAGATCAGCGTGATCGCCATGTAGATCATCGCCATCGCGTCGATCGATTGCGGTGCGCGCACGCCGGTCGAAAATACAGCGTAGTACAGGGCGACCACGAGCGTTTGCGTCGCGGGCCCCGCTGTAAAGAAGGTCAGCTCGAACATGCCGATGGTGCGCACCAGCACCAGCAGTCCGGCCGCCAGCATGCCGGGCACCAGCAAAGGCAGCAGCACGTAACGGAAATAGCGAAACGTGTTCGCGCCGAAAATGCGCGCCGCCGCTTCGAGATTGGGATCGATCTGCTCGATGAACGGCGTCATCACCAGGATCACGAACGGCAGCGCCGGCACGAGATTCGCAAGAATCACGCCGCCGAGCGTGCCGGCAAGGCCGACCTTGTACATCACGGTCGCCATCGGAATGCCGTACGTCACGGGTGGCACCATCAAGGGCAACAGGAAAATCAGCATCGCCATGCGTTTGCCGCGAAACTGCACGCGGGCGAGCGCATACGCCGCGGGCACGCCGAGCACGACCGACAACACCACCACCGTGCCGACCACTTCGATGGTGACCCACAACACACTGGCCAACTGGAAATCGCTCCACGCCTGCGCATACCAATGCAGCGTAAAGCCTTGCGGCAATAAGGTGCCGAACCAGCGCGTCGCCACCGAATTCACCGCGACGGTCGCAATCAGCAACACCACGTTGACGAGGAAGAACACCATCGCACCCCACACCAGCACATGCCAGATCCGGCCCGGCACGCTGGCGCGCTGCTTCACGCGCTTGCTGGGTTGCTGCGCGCCGTCGTTGTTTTCGTTCGATGCGGACGCGGACCACGAAGGATGCGCGGCGTGGCGATCGCTAGCCATCAGCCTTTGCCTCCTGTCACCGGACCGCTGTAGAAGAAGCGGCGCGCGCCCAACATGGCGGCAACCACCAGCAGTTGCACGAAGCCCATCACCATCGCGATCGCCGAAGCAAGCGAATAGTCATAGCTTTCGAACGCAGCTTCGGCCGCTGCGATCGACATCACGCGCGTCGGGCCTGCGGGCGCACCGAGCAGCACCGCGGATGGAAACACCGAGAACGCCTGCACGAAAGATAAACACGCGGCCATCGTCAGACCTGGCACCAACAGCGGCAAATAGATGCGACGAAACTGCTGCCACGGGCTCGCGCCGAGCGTGGCGGCAGCGCTCGCAAGCGTCGGATCGATGCCGGTCACATAGGACAGCGTCAGCAGAAACGCAAACGGAAAACCCGACACGATCAACGAGATCAACACGCCCCAGAAGTTATGCGTCAGACGCACTTCACCGGTGTAAAGATGCAGGCCGTGCAATGCCTGTGGAAACCAGCCGTTTGGTCCGAAGTACGTGAGCATGCCGTCGGCGATCAGCACGGTGCCGAGCGTGACGGGAATCACCAGCAGCGTCGTGATGAGTTTCTGATAGGGCGAATTGCGGCGCAGCGCGAACGCCACTGGAACCGACACGCCCACATTGATCAGCGTCGCCGGCACGGCGAGCTTGAGCGTGACGAGAATGGTCGGCCACATCGACGTGTCGGTGAAGAACGTCAGATAGTTGGCCCACAGGCCGCCGCCGTTCATCGGCTGAAACGACAGCACTAAACCATACGCAAACGGATAGATGAACAACGCGACAATGAAGATCAACGCCGGCGCGACCAGCCACGCTTTGGTGTCACGCGGCGCAAATGGTACGGGTGGCGGCGACAGCATGGGCGTATTCATGCCGCCTCTGCGTCATAGACGAGCGTGCGTGACGGCGGCACGCGCAGGCTGATGCGCTCGCCCTCTTCGAATTCGCCCCCGATGCGTGCCCACAAGTCACCGAACGCGGTCTTCACACGGAGCAGTGAATCGTGGCCGCCGTATTCGACTGTCGTCACTAGCGCGTCGAACGCGTTTTCCGTGCCAGGTGCCGCGCGCTCCATATCCTCGGGGCGCAGCGCGACGCTCACGCGTTTGCTGTTGAAACCGGCCATCGGTGTGCCGATCAGACGCACACCGTTCGCGTTCACCGCGACCCCATCGCCCTGCGTGCCTTCGAGCGTGAATTCGGCTACGTTTCGATAGCCCATGAACCGCGCGACATGCAAATTCTGCGGCCGCGTGTAGACCTCTTTCGGCGTGCCGACCTGCTGCACCACACCTTCTTTCATCACGACGATGCGATCGGCCATGGAAAGCGCCTCGTCCTGATCGTGCGTCACGTAGAGCGTCGCGCGTTCGAGCTGGCTATGGATGCGGCGAATTTCGGCGCGCATTTCGATGCGCAATTTCGTATCGAGATTCGACAGCGGTTCGTCCATCAGAATCAGCGGCGGTTCGATCACGATCGCCCGTGCTATCGCGACACGTTGCTGCTGACCGCCGGAAAGCTGTCCGGGCAGCTTGCGCTCATGACCGACCAGTTGCACGAGCTGCAAGGCCTCACGCGCCCGGCGCATGGCCTCGCTCTTACCGACGCCACGCATCTTCAAGCCGAAGCCGACGTTATCGAGCACACTCATATGCGGAAACAGCGCGTAGTTCTGGAACACCATGCCGAAGCCGCGCTTTTCCGGCGGCAGTACGTCGATGCGTTTATCGTCGAGCCAGATGCCGCCACCGCTCAAAGGCTGCAAGCCGGCGATGCAATTAAGCGCCGTCGATTTGCCACAACCCGAAGGTCCGAGCAACGCAATGAACTCACCACGCTGGATATTCAGATCGAGCCCTTGCAGCGCCGCAACCGCGTGGCCTTCCGCATTCGTGAAACTGCGGCTCACCGAATCGAGCCGCAGCTGTTCAAAGTGATGCTTCATGACGGTTTCCTGATACGCGTGACACATGAATCGCGAAAGTCCAATAGGACGGATGCGCGCCGTGCTTCATGGCGGTTTCCGGCGTGCACGACACGCGAATCCCGGTGGACCGAACGAACGAGTCCACGCATTCATTCAGCGGCTACTTGGTTTTCTGCGCGCCGACGTCGCTGTCCCACTTCTTGAAAGCCGCGACCATCGCGGTCGCATTCAGCGGCAAAGCATGCGGACGCTCGGCCAGCA
>NZ_DASRSY010000485.1:0-3992 GCF_035656215.1 Paraburkholderia sp. | reverse complement strand
CCTGAATATAGCGGCTGTTGGCATGCCTGCCACTCCACAAAACAGTGCAGAATGACGACTTGGCGCGCTACGAGGCGCGCCGGTTCGATGCGGCGCAAGACCGCCTGATAAACGACCCTGGAAAGGAACACCATGCTGCGGGCTTTGATTTTCGCCAGCGCGTTTGCCGTACCGCTATCGGCAACTGCGTTTACGGGGGGCGACCTCAACAAGCTGTGCACGAAGACCGATGTGGCATCGCGTAGTGCGTGTGCCGCGTACATTGAAGGCGCCGCCGACGGCATCTTCAACACGATCGACGCGATTGGCGGTACCACCGGGCCGCGCGTCGGCCAGTACTTCTGCCTGCCGCCGGACGCGCGCTCGGCGCAACTCACCGACGCGGTACGCAAATACATCGCGGAAAATCCGATCGTCGCGGGCTATAACGCCAGCACGGCGATCTCGCTCGGGCTCGGCAAGGCATTTCCTTGCAAGAGCGGCAGTTGATCTCGTAGTTGAATTTGATGTGAATCGCGGCGGACGCCTGCGCCGCGCGCAGACGCTCGCCGGCTCACCCGCATTACCACCGCGCATACCGAGGCCGGTCCGGTAGCAAGCCGCGCCGGTCATCCGCACGCGTGCGATCCGTCGCTGAAGGTCAAAGAAAAAAGCCTGGCTGGCGAAGGCGGCATACGGGCCGAAGATGAGTGCAACTGATCGTGCACCAAAGTGGTCGAACCGTCCATCTGACTCACGAACCTGGCGCGGCATCGCGTGTTTCGGCCGCTTTACGTCATCGACATGTTGCAGCGCTCAAGACATCACAAGCGCCTGAAACGCAAACGCCGCGCCGTGCGAACCAAGGAGGACTACCAACATGGGCCGACTGATCGTCGTGTCGAATCGTGTCGCAACGCCGACGGAAACCAAAGGATCGGCGGGCGGCCTCGCGGTCGGCGTGTTCGGCGCACTGAAGGATGCAGGGGGCGTGTGGTTCGGCTGGAGCGGCGACGTGGTGAGCGAGACCGTCGCCAACGCCGGTCCGACGCTGGAGCAGGACGGCGCGGTGACCTTCGCGACCGTCGGTCTCACGCGCAAGGATTACGACCAGTACTACCGCGGCTTTTCGAACGCGACGCTGTGGCCCGTGTTCCACTACCGCAACGACCTGGCGCGCTACGAGCGCGACGAGTATGCCGGCTACCGGCGCGTCAACGCATGGCTTGCGCACAAGCTGATCAAGCTGCTCGAACCCGACGACGTGATCTGGATTCACGACTACCATCTGATCCCGTTCGCTGAAGCGCTGCGCTCCGAAGGCATCACGAACCGCATCGGTTTTTTCCTGCACATTCCGTTTCCGGCGCCGCAGATTCTGCTCAATATTCCGCCGCACGAAGAGTTGGTGAAATCACTGTCGTGCTATGACCTGCTGGGCTTTCAGACCGCAACCGATGAACTCGCTTTCCACGACTACGTAACGCGCCATGCGCGCGGCACCGTGAGCGGGGGCAATCACGTCGAAGCCTTCGGCCGCAAACTGCGCACGGGCGTCTACCGGATCGGCGTGTTCCCCGACGAAATCGCCGAGCAGGCGCAGCGTTATGAAAGCCGCCAGCACGTGCTCGACCTGAAGCAGAGCCTGGAAGGCCGCAAGCTGATCATGAGCGTCGACCGGCTCGATTATTCGAAAGGGCTCGTCGAACGTTTTCGCGCCTTCGAGCAGTTGCTGGAACGCTCGCCCGAATGGCGCGGCAACGTCACGCTGGTGCAAATCGCACCGCCCACCCGGTCGGACGTCGCCACTTATCAGAAGATCCGCCAGGATCTCGAATACGAAGCGGGGCGCATCAACGGCCGGTATTCGGGCCTCGACTACACGCCGATCCGCTACCTGAATCAGCAGTACGACCGCTGGAAGCTGATGTCGCTGTTTCGCGAGTCGCAGATCGGCTTTGTTACGCCCTTGCATGACGGTATGAACCTGGTCGCGAAGGAGTATGTCGCCGCGCAAAATCCTGACGATCCAGGCGTGCTGGTGCTGTCGATTTTCGCCGGCGCGGCGGCGGAGTTGAGTGGCGCACTACTAGTCAATCCGCACGATGCAATTGGCATGTGCGAAGCCTTGCAGCGCGCGCTGCAAATGCCGCTCGATGCACGCCAGCGGCGTCACGAGATCAATATGGAGGCGTTGCGCAAGAACGATCTCGGCGTGTGGCGCGATACCTTTCTGGATGATTTGCGCAGCGTGCCGATGCAGAAACCGGGCAAGGGCGGTGGGCATAAGTGATGATGCGTTTGAAGAACGGAGTGGTTTTACTGAGCGCCCGGCCGTGCGCGTTTGATCGGCGGATGGCTGCATGCTAAGAACTTTGGCCATCGCGGGCTACCGGTCGCTGCGCGAGTTGATCGTGCCGCTCGGGCAGTTGAATGTCATCACGGGTGCGAATGGCAGCGGGAAATCGAGCGTGTATCGCTCGCTGCGTTTGCTGGCCGAGACCGCGCGCGGCGGTGTGATTACGTCGCTCGCGCGTGAAGGTGGTTTGCAATCCACGCTGTGGGCCGGACCTGAACGCTTTTCGCGCGCGGTGCTGGCCGGCGAGTTGCCGGTCCAGGGCACGCGCCGAAACGAGCCGGTGAGTCTGCGGCTCGGCTTTTCCGGCGATGAATTCGGTTATTCGATAGATTTGGGGTTGCCAGCACCCGAAAAGCCGCCGCCTCCCATACCGAGCAAGTTCCTGCTTGATCCAATGATCAAACGCGAATGCATCTGGAGTGGCCCGGTGCTACGTCCGTCCGCATTGCTGGTCGACCGGCACGGCGCTGCGCTGCGCACACGTGACGAGCACGGCGACTGGCAAACCATCCCTCAACCCGTCGCCAGCTTTGACAGCATGATGACGGAGTTTTCCGACCCACGGACCGCCCCCGAGATGATCACGGTGCGCGAGCAGATTCGCTCGTGGCGCTTCTACGACCACTTCCGCACGGATGCTGAGGCGGCCGTGCGTCTGCCGCAGATCGGCACGCACACCCCGGTGCTCTCAAACGACGGCGCGGACCTCGCCGCGGCCTTGCAAACCATCCGCGAGATCGGCGACCCCATTGCGCTCGATGCCGCCATCGACGACGCCTTTCCCGGCTCGCGCCTCGACATCGCCACACAAGACGGCCGCTTCGAAGTATCGATGCAGCAACACGGCCTGCTGCGGCCATTGAAGGGCGCGGAACTGTCCGACGGCACCTTGCGCTATCTGCTGCTGGTAGCTGCGCTGCTGACGCCGCGTCCGCCCGCGCTGCTGGTGCTGAACGAACCGGAAACGAGCCTGCATCCGGACCTGCTGCCGGCGCTGGCTCGCCTCATCGCAAGGGCTTCCGCGCATTCCCAGGTGCTGGTGGTCTCGCACGCGGCGCGACTGATTGCGGCGCTCGAACGGGAGGATGACAGCCAGTCGATCGTGCTGGAGAAGCATTTCGGCGCGACGCGCATCGCCGATGCGGACGATCGCGACCTGCCGGCCTGGAAATGGCCGGCGCGATAACGACGGCCGGATAATGAGCACCACCGGATGTAAGCTGAATGTAACAACACGTAGGATTTGCAAGGCGAGGGGCTTTTTGTTGCAACCTGATGAATAATGCTTTGATGCGGATGGTGCAGGCGGACGCCTGGCGTTCACTGCATTGATAGAGAAGGACCGGCGCTGTCATGCTCAGCGCCCCCTGACGTGCACCGCCATTGGCGCAAGCCGTCAGCTCACGGAGACAAAATATGAAGATTGCGCAGATCGCCCCTTTGACCGAATCGGTGCCGCCGAAGCTTTACGGCGGTACGGAGCGCGTCGTGTCCTACATCACCGAGGCGCTGGTCGATCTCGGCCATGACGTGACGCTGTTCGCGAGCGGCGACTCAGTCACGAGCGCCAAGCTCGAAGCGGTATGGCCGCGGGCGCTGCGTCTGGACCCGGGTATTCGCGACCGCATCGCGCCTCATATGCTGCTGATGGAAC
>NZ_DASRSY010000484.1:0-6855 GCF_035656215.1 Paraburkholderia sp. | reverse complement strand
CGTCCTGGCGTCCTGCACAGGCTCGCCAGCGCGTTTCTGGCCCGCTTCGCCCGATCTGGGGAGGCCCATCGCACGATCTGCCTGGCCTGAAAAATAAAACCCCACGCTCCGAAAAACGTGGGGTTGGTCAGCAGTCTGAGGCCAGAGCTTCTGCTCTGGCCTTTTTGTATTTGCACGGCGGGTTTGAGCGGCGTTTAGCCTGCGAGGCCGCGCTTGATGACCTCGTTCAGCAACCCGCTCATGCCTTCCGGATGCGTGGCTGCTCGCTCTTTCAGTTCAGTAACCAGGTCGCCATTCAGCTTGCAGGCGAACGCCACAAGGCCTTGCGCCTGGTCGAGCTTGCGCTGTTCGCGGCGATCGAGCTTCGGGTCGGCGGCGGCGGCTTTGCCAAAGCGGTCGGCGGTCGACAGTTTCATTGCGTTGTTCAGCTTGAGTGCCTTGTTCTTTTCAATGTCGGTTTTTTTCATCGCCATACGGAAGGCCTCTGCCAGATAAGTAATCCCGCATTGTACGCATCGCGCCGCGCGTCGAGCGAGCAGCGGCGATTCCGCACCTGAGCGGCGTTGGCGCGGTGCTCAGGCGGCGCGGAGTCTGAGCCATCGAGCGGTGCTCAAACGGGCCGTTCCGGCGCCCCCGCCACGCTGTCCATCAGCGCACGCATTCGTTGCCAGTGCGTGCCTTCCCAGAACACGCGCCGGCATACGTCGCAGGTGACGAACTGGTTATGCCGTTCCAGCACGCCATCGGGCGCCCGATCGCCAACTTCATCTTTGGCGATACGCCGCAGCGGCGCATTGCACATCAGACACAAGCGGAATGGCTGCGCGCTGCCGGCGAGGTCGAGCCGTTCAAACACTTCGCGCAATTGCTCGCGCGGGCGCAGCGTGCGCACGTAGCAGCCATGTGTGATGGCGCTGCGTTTCAATAGCTCACGGTCGCGTGTCAATACGATGCGTTGTTGCGCGGCGGCGAGGGCTTCGATATCGGCGTCGGGATAGTGGTTGTCGTAGAGCGTGTCGAAGCCGGCCAGCCGCAGCAGCGGGGCGAGCCCGCCCAGGTGCGCGTCGGCAATGAAACGCACCACGCGCAGCGGATGTTCGCGCACGCGCAATAGCGGCTGGATGTCGAGCGCTTCAAACTTGGGATAAACGGCGATGCGATCGCCGTCGGACAGCAGGTGATTGAAACCGACCGACTCACCGTTCACCAGAATCAGCTCGACCTCGGTATGCGGCACGCCGAGCACTTCGATCATATGTTTCGCGGTGGCGCCGCGCGCGCAGGCGTAACTGAACGCACGCCGACGCAGGGGCCGGGCGAGAAAATCGTTCAGCTCCTCATAGAAGCGGAATGTCGCGGTGACCATTGCAGCAGTATCGCACCGGGTTTAATTGCGCGCTGTCCTGCACTTGTCGCATGGGTGTGCTTTACTTCCAGTTCTTTAGAAGACGGAGCGACAGATGGACATCGGTTTTATCGGTCTCGGCGAGATGGGCGCCGCGATGGTTGCAAACATTTTGAAAGCCGGGCATCAGGTGCGCGTGTGGAACCGCTCGCCGGAACGCGCGCAACCGCTCGCCGACGCAGGTGCGCGGATCGTCGCGACGCCGGCTGAAGCGTTTGCGGGCGACGCCGTGTTCTCGATGCTCGCCGACGATGCCGCGCTGCGCGAAGTCATCACCGCGTCGTTGCTGGAACATGCCCCGCGTGGCGTGATCCACGTGAACATGGCGACGATCTCGGTGGCGCTGGCCGAGGAACTGGCGACAGCGCACGCTTCGCGGGGCGTCCATTACGTTGCCGCACCGGTGTTGGGGCGGCCGGACGTCGCGGCGGCGGGCAAGCTGACGATCGTGGCGGGCGGCCCGGCCGAGTCGATCGACCGCGTGCAGCCGATTTTCGACGCCATCGGCCAGAAAACCTGGCGCATCGGTTCGCTGCCGCAGCAGGCGAACGTGATGAAGCTTGCGGCTAACTTCATGCTGGGCGCGGCTGTCGAGACGCTCGGGGAGGCCGCCACGCTCGTGACTGGCCACGGTCTCGCGATGCAGGATTTCCTCGACGTCATCACGAGTGGCCTGTTCCCGGGGCCGGTCTATTCCGGCTACGGCAAGATGATCGCGGAGCAACGCTACGAGCCGGCGCTGTTCAAGGCACGTCTCGGACTGAAGGACTTGCGTCTGGCGCTGGCGGCCGCTGATGCGGTCAACACGCCGCTGCCGGTTGCAAGTGTTGTGCGTGACAGCCTGATCGAAGCCGTGGCGCATGGCGACGGCGAGAAGGATTTCGCGGTGCTGGGGCAGGTGGCGGCACGGCGGGCAGGGCGCTGAGCAGAAGCGGTGCTTGTGCGGGGCGCGCTTTAAGGTGCGGGCGGGCATAATAGCCGCCCGATCCTTTTCTGCGTCGATCTCAATGAGTCTGCATACCTGGTGGCTGTTCGTCGCCACTGTTTTCGTCGTTTCCGCGATTCCCGGTCCGAACATGCTGCTGGTGATGACGCACGGCGCCCAGCATGGGCTGCGCCGTTCCAGCGCGACCATGGCCGGTTGCCTGTCGGCGTTGGTGCTGATGCTGGCAGTGTCGGCGGCGGGCCTCGGCGTCTTTCTCGAAACGTGGCCGGCGATGTTCAACGCACTGCGAATGATCGGCGCGGCTTACCTCGTTTATCTGGGCATCAAGGCGTGGCGGGCGCCGGCCGACGAAGGCGCTGCGGGCGCAGTCGACGAACTCTCCGCAAAGCCCGCACGCTCGCGCTTCGCGCTGTTTCGCAACGGCTTCCTGGTGGCGGGCAGCAACCCGAAAGCCATCCTGTTCGCCGCAGCGCTGCTGCCGCAATTCATCGATGCCGCGCAGCCCAAGCTGCCGCAGTTCGGTGTGCTCGTCGCGACTTTCGCGGTTATCGAGGTGAGCTGGTACCTGGTTTATGCGGGTTTCGGCACGCGGATTGGCGCACGGTTGAAGAGCCGCAGCGTCGCCAGGATGTTCAATCGTCTGACCGGTGGCGTATTCGTCGGCTTCGGCGCGATGATGGCGCTGGTGCGCCATTAGACGAACGGCGAGCTCGCGCGTGGCCGTTGGCCAGTACGGTTCATCAAGCGTAAGGATCGTTGCGTTTGTACAACGCCGAGGGTCAACCCTAATTTGAATGTTGCGACGCACCAAACCATTTGCTATAGTTCGTCTTGTCTCCTCCATGTCTCCTCTGATATGGATTCAGCCCGCCCAATTAGGCGGGCTTTTTTTTGCCCAGAATTTCCGCCTTCTCCAGAAAAGATAAAGCCGGCTGGCCCCCGTGTGCGGGGCCACCGGCTTTTTTCGCGTCTGCGCTGAACTCAGAACTTATACGAGACGGCCAGGAACGAAATGATCGGGTCGGCTTTCAGCTCCGCCTTCGAGACACCCAGCTCCGTGCCGTCCGCCGCCTTGATGATGACCGACGAGGTGGTCTTCAGCGGAATGTACGTGACCGATGCGACGAGACCCCAGTGGTCGGTGATGGCGTACGTGAGCCCCGCATTGAACACCGGCTGCCAGGACGACGACGCCTTCGCCGACACCTGCGTCTGCCCGGGCTTGCCGGCGCCCGCTGCCAGCACCGCACCGAGATTGTTCTGCGTCGACTGCACGAAGTTCTGGCTCAACTGGACGTCGGAGAACCAGTTGTACGACACGCCTATGCCGACGAACGGCCTGAACTTCGCCGTGGGCGCATTGAAGTAGTACTGAAATAGCAGTGCCGGGCTCCATTGGCGCACGCTCTTCACGATCGAGTTGGCCTGCGGATCGCCCAGATCCTGCTGACCGAGCGCCCCTGCCGGTCCGGGCGGCTTGATAATGCCGTGCCCGTAGATCTTGAACACCGGTGGCACGCCCGCGACCGTCGTCACCGCGATGTGATCGGTGAGGTAATGGCTGATTGTGAGACCAACGGTATTGGCGCTATTGGTCGACAGCCCCGTACCGGATGAGGTGAACGAACTCGGCAGACGCAGCGGCGTATTGATCGGGGTCGGCGCGACATTGGTCGTCAGCGGCGAGCTCGAATCCTGGGGCATGATGTGGAACCAGCCGAGCGCGGCGACGTTGTCGCCCGCGTGTTGTGCGTGCGCACTGGCTGACAGGCCGGCGGCCAGTATCGCGAAATAGATTTTTTTCATGTTGTTCCTCCTGAGGCGCGCGTTGCGTTGATCGCGCGCGGCGCGCGACGGCGGGTTGGCTGCCCGACCGGTGCGCTGGATACCCGGTGGCCCCCGGCTGCTGCGCTATGACTGTGCGCAGCAGCCGGGGCGCGAACGCCTCGTTGCGTGTCGGCGGCGCGTGCTGCGTCCATTACTGGACGAAGGCGCCGATCGTGAAGTACGGCGAGGCCGCGTTGGTCAGATCGAGGTAGCCGAACACGCCACCCGTGAAGATCATCTTTCCGGTCGGCGTGGTACCCGTCGATGCGCCCACTTGCGTCGTCGTCACCACACCCGGCACGGTTTGCGTGAAGTCCAGATTCAGCGCCGTCGTGAGCGATGCCTGCGATGCATTGAACGGATCCAGCAACGTGGCCTGCGTGCCTTCGAGTGCGGTGGTGCGATAGTCGAACTGGCTATCTACGCCGATGTACTCACCGTTTTGCGAGTTCACCGCGATCGAGGTTTGCGGCGACAGAATCGAGATGCCCGATTCATCGTCCGCATACGGTCCGAGTTCGCCATTTACCGGCGTCGTCACCGACGAGTTCGCCGCGCCGGTTCGCACCAGGATCGGCACCAACTGGTTGCGCAGCTTGCCGACGATCATGTAGCCGCGGGCCTTGGGCGTCGTGGCGAGCGTCGGTTTGGCCTGACCCAGGAACTTGTCGGTTTTGAACGCGCCGCTGCCGTCAGCCGACGACACGAAGTTCGTACCCGGCTGTTCGCACTTGCCCGCGTTGACACCGGAGCTGTCGCACTCGCTCCACGTGCCGTCCGCATTGATCGTGATCTTCGAATCGACCGCGACCGGTGCGAAGTTCTGCGACGGAATCTGGTGATAGCCGAGCTGGTTGTAGGTGCCGGCCACGTTCGCGAGATTCGTTTCAATCGACGAGAAGCCGATGAACGGGTAGTACGGGAACTTGGTATCGGGCACCGCACCCACGCCGAGAATCCCGGCGAAGGAGATTTCCGCCCCCGGAATCGTGCCGCCCGCAACGCCTTCGCCGACAAAAATCCGCGCCGGACGATTCGGGTCAAGGCTCGCGCCGTTCAGGCGGTAGGCACACTGGTTGAGCTTGTTGGTCGGCAGCAGTGTTTCCTGGGTCAGCGTGCCGTTTGCGCTCTGACCGGCGCGCGTCGGCGCGACGGTGCCGACGCGCGCCGGAATCGGCGATTCGATGTAACTGATTTGCCAGGTCATCCTGGTCGTGTCCATCTGCAACTTGACCAGTTCGCCGTCACCGCCGCCGCCCGTGAACACCGTGCCGTAGTCGAGCGACGCGGGACACAGGCGAACTTCCGTCACCGGTCCATCACCGTTGCCGCCCCCACCACCGCACGCCCCCAGCAACGGTGCTGCAAGAGCGAGCACCGAAAGGATTCTCCATTTCATACCGCCTCCAGAATTTTCTCGTTGTGTGTGACCGGCTCCCAGTCCAGCCACCTTTTGCTATTTATGTCTCGTACTGCGAACTGCCGGTCCCTCATTCTCTTCGTTCGTTACTTGCTGATCTGAGCGCCGATGCCGAAGTAGGGAGCGTTAGGCGTGGTTGAAATGGCTGACGTCGGCGTGACGCCACCGTTGACGGTGCCTTGAATTTCGATCGCGTACAGGCCACCTGAGGCAATCGCGAAACCGGTCTGGCCATTCGCTTGCTGGACGCCGACCAGTCCGGGGCTTGGCAGTCCATAGCCCAGGCCGAAGCCGTCTTCCGCAGCAGAAGTCGACGGGTTGATGAAGGTGCCCACGCCTCCCTGGATCAACGTCGCGGTGGACTTGAAGTTCGAATCCGCGCCGACATAGCCGCCGTCGAAGCCGCCCGATGCGAGTGGTGTGGCCGCGGCGAGCATGGCGATGCCGGACTCGTCGTCGACCTGGGCGTCGAGATGCAGCGGTGGAGTGCCAAGATTCACGAGGCCAGTGCGGATAACGAGCGGCACGGTTGCGCCGTTGATCTGGCCAATGATCATGTGCGCCGGCGCCACGGGACCGCTTTTGCCGGTGGGTAGCGTCAGTTGAGTGCCGATCTGCGGCGTGTTTTTACTGTCGAAGTAGCCGCTGCTGTTGAGCGTCCAGGCGGTGCCGGTCGTCAGGCAGCCACTTGCACTTGGATGAAACGCCGCGTTGGCTGAATTGGAGCCAGTGCAATTGCCGCTCGCGTCGAAGGTTTCAACCGTATTGGTCGCTGTTGCCGCATAAGAACCCGACGGCACGAGGTGATAAAGCAGGCCGTTATAGGTACCCGGCAGCTTGGTGATGTCGGTTGTCGTGCTGGCGAACCCGATGAACGGATAGAAGTCGAAGTGCCGGTTCGGCACTGCGCCGATGTTCTCGAGACGCGGCACCGGCAGAATAGTCAGCCCGTCGTACTCGACCGTCGCACCGGGAATGCCGCCACCGGCCACGCCCAGGCCGACGAGGATCATCGGCGGATTCGGGTTGTTGGCGAAGTCGGGTGTCGTATAAGGCTGGCCATCGCCAACCCCCGTACCGGTGCCTGCGCCGAGAATGAAAGCGCAGCGCGTCTGTTCGGCGGTCGGAAGTGCGCCGGTCGGCGGGTGGATCACCGCACCCGTGATTTGTGTGCCCGCGCGCGTCGACGTGACTTGACCGGTGCGCAACGGAATCGGCGATTCGAGCCACTTCAGCGTGTACGTCATCGCTGTTGCG
>NZ_DASRSY010000483.1:0-8606 GCF_035656215.1 Paraburkholderia sp. | reverse complement strand
TATATTACGCTGCGATGGCCGCCGCAGCGCGAAAATGCATCGATACGCACTATATCGCCAGGCATATCGACCACTCAGCCGGGGTCATCCACACCTATAAAAAATTCACGGCTCGCGTCGACAGGCCGGCTTCGCGGCCGGCCTTCAACGCGGGCACTCAGGAGATCACATGCGCTTTTCACCCGCTCTCTCGCCCGCTCTGCTACGCACTACCCGCCTCGCCCTCGTCAGTTGTGGTTTGATTGCCTTCCTGGCGGGCTGCGGTGGCGATGATGTCACGGCTGTGCCACAACGTATCGCCGTCAGCGCTTCGCCGAACGGCATCGCGGTGCGTGCGGCGGACGGCGCCGTCTTCATCACCGACGATCAAACCAACGGCGTGCTTTCCTCATCCGACGGTCACACCTTCTCGCATTACGCCACCGTGCCGGTCGTGGCCGGCCAGGCGAACAGCCTGAGCCAGTTGAGCTTCGCCGATGCCGGCACGCTGATGATCGAACGCTTCGGTTTCGGCACCGCGAGCGCGGTGTTCGGCATCACGGGTGTCGACGCGATTACACCGCTGAGCGGCCCCGATCCGGCACGACGCCGCCTCGGCCTCATCTCGATCGGCTCGAATCGCTTACTGTCCACGTGGTTTATCAAAAACGGCAGCGCGCCGCCACAAGGCGGCCTGAGCCTCATCACCTACGATCCGAACGCTCATACGGCTGTGGAACGCGATCTGTTGTCGGGCCTCGGCAAACCGGTCGGCGTGGCCGTGTCGGGCGACACCGTGTACGTCTCCGATCAGGCGAACAACACTATCGTCAAATCGAGTCTAAGCGCGCTGCTCGGCGGATCGCAGGCGGTGGCGCCGAGCGCAACGCTCGTGCAGATCAACAGCCCCGACCTCATGGCCGTCGACGCAAGCGGCACCCTCTACACCAAGTGCAACACCACCGGCCTCTGCCGGATCGCGCCGGACGGCACGATCGGTGTGCTTGCAAACGACTTTCAGGACGCTCGCGGCGTGGCCGTGGACGCGCGGCGGCACCAGTTGTACGCCATCGACCGCGCAAGCAGCACGAGCGGCACCAGTTACGTGCGGATTTTCCCGCTCAATTGACCGCATGGCGCGCGCAGCGACGCACAACGCAATGCGATGACGTCGTAATATAGCGCTCTTAATAACGTATCGGGGTTAATCGCATGATTCGCAAGCTCCTTGCCTCTTTCGTGGTCGTCGCCGGCGTGGTGACGACCGCGCCCGCCTTCTCGCAGGACAACACGGTCAACGTGCTGTACGCCGGTTCGCTCGTCAATCTGATGGAACGCAGCGTGGGGCCGGCTTTTGAAAAGGCCACCGGCCAGCAATTCCGCGGCTATGCGGCGGGCTCGAACAAGATCGCTAACGAGATCAAGGGCAAGCTGCGCCGCGGCGACGTGTTCATCAGTGCGAGTCCGAAGGTGAACACCAGCCTGATGGGTGAGGCAAACGGCGACCATGTCACGTGGTATGTGAGCTTCGCCGAATCGCCGTTGATGATCGGCTACAACCCGCAAAGCAGGTTCGCGGCGGACTTCAAGAGCAAGCGCTGGGATCAGGTGTTGCAGGAGCCGGGCATCCGTATCGGCCGTACCGATCCGAAGCTCGATCCGAAGGGTGCGTTCACCGTCGAGATGGTGACGAAGGCCGCGTCGCTCTACCATCAGCCGGACCTCGTCGAGAAGACCCTGGGCGACGCGGAAAATCCCGCGCAGGTTTTGCCCGAAGAAACGCTGGTGGGCCGCTTGCAATCCGGTCAGCTCGACGGCGGCTTTTTCTATTCGACCGAAACGTCCGACCTGAAGATTCCGGCGATCCGTCCGGCGCCTGAATTGCAGGCCAAAGCGAGCTACACGCTGACCATTCTCAACGACGCACCGAACCGTGCGGGCGCGAGCAGCTTCGTCGACTTCCTGCTGAGCGCAC
This sequence comes from Paraburkholderia sp., assembly GCF_035656215.1. Taxonomy (GTDB): domain Bacteria; phylum Pseudomonadota; class Gammaproteobacteria; order Burkholderiales; family Burkholderiaceae; genus Paraburkholderia. The sequence goes on along the minus strand of NZ_DASRSY010000483.1, from coordinate 6,652 downwards.
AAGGGCGCGCGCTCCTTAAGCAACACGGCGTGGATGTGATCAAACCCACCGTTACCGGCAACGTGCAGGCGATGCCGCCTTCAGTACAAGCCGTGATCGACGCCGCGCAGTAAGGTGGTGAAACAGGCGGTGAACCGGTCCACTGCGCGACCGCTGCTGTGGCTGGCGGCGCTGCTTGCCGTCTATCTGTGCGCCCCGTTTATCGCGAGCGTGCCGCAACTCGGCGCGGCGGATTGGCCGAATGTCGATTGGCGCGCGACGTGGTCGGCGGTCGGCGTATCGGCGGCAAGCGCCAGCATAGCCTCGCTCGTGATTCTGCTGGGCGGTGTGCCACTCGGCTATTTTCTGGCCCGCTCGAACTCGCGCAAGATGGCGCTGCTCGGCTTCGTCGTGCAGTTGCCGCTCGCCTTGCCGCCGCTCACCAGCGGCGTGCTGCTGCTGTTTCTGCTCGGCCCGTATAGCTGGGTCGGCCGGTTCACCGGCGGGGCGCTGACGGATTCGTTTGCCGGCATCGTGCTCGCGGAAATCTTCGTCGCCGCGCCCTTCCTGATCATCGCCGCGAAATCGGCGTTCGCCGCCGTTGACCCCGTGCTCGACGACGTGGCCGCGACGCTCGGCCATCATGCGGGCAGCCGCTTTTTCCGCGTCATGTTGCCGGTTGCATGGCCGGCGATTCGCGCGGGACTCGCGCTCGCGTGGTTGCGCGCCTTCGGCGAATTCGGCGCGACCGTGATGGTGGCCTATCACCCGTATTCGCTGCCGGTGTACACGTATGTCGTATTCGGTGGTCAGGGCCTGCCGGCGATGATGCCGCTGCTTCTGCCCACACTCGCGATTGCGATTGTCTGTGCGGCGCTGTCGATTTATAGCCTTCGGCAGAAAACCTCGCTCGAACAAATCGAAAATGGCGACGATGCGCTGGAACCCGGCACGGATCTGACGGCGAGCCGGGGCAGGACTGCCGATCTTCGTCTCGCCTTTCATTTGCAGCGCCGCCTGGGCGCGTTCGAACTCGATATAGCGTGGACGCCCGCGACGCGGCGGCTTGCGATCATCGGGCCGTCGGGCTCCGGCAAATCGCTGGCATTGCGTCTGATTGCTGGGCTCGAATCCAACGCGTCCTGTTCCGTTCGGCTTGGCGCCACCGACTTGAGCACACTACCGCCCGAGCGCCGCCAGATCGGCTATATGCCGCAAGACTACGGTCTGTTTCCACACATGACGGTCGCGCAGCAACTCGCGTTTCCCGTCGACGCCGACGCAGCCAGCGCGCGTTACTGGCTCGATCATCTTGGCCTCGCGCAACTGATTGCGCGCTTGCCGCATCAATTGTCGTTCGGTCAGCGGCAACGCGTGGCGCTGGCGCGAGCGCTCACGCGTCATAGCGAATTGTTGTTATTCGACGAGCCGTTCGCGGCGCTCGATACGCCGCGGCGGCGTCGTTTGCAGCAGTCGCTGCGGGCGTTGCAGCGCGAGATTGCGGCCGTGACAATTATCGTCACGCACGATCCCGACGAAGCGGCGCTGCTTGCCGACGAGGTGCTGGTTGTCGAACAGGGGCGCGTGCTGCAGGCCGGTTCCATCGATGCGGTGTTCGAACGGCCGGCTTCGATGCGGGTTGCCGAGCTGCTCGGCTTGCACAACGTCGGTGAAGGTTGGATGACCGCGCCTGGGCACGTTGAGATTGGCAATGGGTTGGCGATCGCAACGGGCGATAGCGGTTCGGCCATTCCTGCCGGGCGAAAGGTGATGTGGCGCATCTCGTCCCACGCCGTGGTTATTTCACCCGATGGCGCTCATGCCGGCGTGGTCGATGCGGTCGAGTTACGGCGCGGTGAGCGGTATGTCCGCCTGAATATCGCGGGCGTGCGGTTCGATATCGCGAACGAAGATGCCCAGCTACGGGAAGGAAATGCTTGCCGGATTGATATCGATGCCCTCGGCGTTTCGGTCTGGAACGTGAGCTAACACGTTTGTTTTTGGCGCTAGCAGCAGCGGCGGTGGCGCAACCGCCATGCCGCGGCCGCTAGCGCCGAATACCCAACTAACCCTCATCCGCGTGGGCTCTCTTCCGGACTTCAGAAAACGCAACATCGACCAGCAATTTGCCGGAATCGAAAACAGTGACGAGCGCTTCGTCCCAATCCCCTTCAACGGTACGGTCGTCCCACGTCACCGTCCGATACTCGCCTGTGTGACGATTCACCAGCAATGTCAGCCGACCTTTCATCGACCGCTTGCCGGTATCCGTGACCGGATCCTTGTGTACGTCGTGCCATTCGTTCCCAAGCCGGATGGCCGAACACTTCATGGCGAACCGCTGCGTATCGCGGTTGATCTGCTGCAGCAACGCACCGCCCATGCCGAACACGATGTTGTCCGCTGCAAAGCCGGCCTTATCCATGCCCGCAAGGATCGCTTCGATCGAATCCGGATTCACGCCGTCGCCCTGAATCACGCGGATGTTATTGAGCACGCGCCGCCCCTTGCCGTTCACCGTCGAACCGAACGACGCCTCGAGCGCCCGCATGGTCTGCAAGACAATCGTTAGCGGATCGCCGGAATCAGGGCGGATCACCAGCGTGCCGCCAGAATCGAGCACCGCCTGCTTCAACTCCGTGCCCCATACCTGGAGCGCGGCGAACAGGTCGTAGGAATCGGACACCACCGAAACGATCGCCCCCGGCTTGCCGAACTTCGCGATCATGTTGCGGAATGCATCCGTTTCACGCTCACGCCCCCATGACGTGATCGTGCTGTGCTCTGCTGCCGGCACCGAAAACGCGGCCATCGGTTCGTTGTAGAAATGATTCGCCGCAATGACACCTAGCACCGTATCCGAGCCCATGAAACTGACGAGATGCGCCGAGCCGCCAATCGCCGCCGACTCAGCACTCGACACGCCGCGCGCGCCGAAATCGTGCAGCTTGAACGGCAGCTGCGTGAGATCGTCGCTGCTTTTCTCCAGATAAGCACGAATGGTCTTGCGTAGATGCCAGCTTTGCGTCGCGACCGTAATCGGATACCACACGCGTAGCAGCATCGTTTCCAGATACGAGGCCAGCCAGAACACCTGGGGATCGTCGCATTCGACCGTGACCAGAACGTTGTGCGTGGGCACCACCGAGCCTTCCGGCACGGCGCGAATCCGCACGGGCAGATAGCCGTTATGGTGCTCGACGATGTAGCGCCAGCCGGCTTCGTTGAACGGTTCGCCATGCGCCATGAAGAACGCCTTCGCCTGCCCGATCATCTCCGCGGTGACAGGGCGGCACAGATACTCCTTGAGCAGCATCTGAAGGCCGAAGAACAGCGTGCGGTCATAGCGCCCACCACGCGACTCGATGTATGAAAACATCGCCGACGCTTCGGGCGGATATTGCAGGTAGTGCGACGCCTTATACGAATCCGTGTTGAGGATCGGATTGGACAGGATCGACGCCATGTCGTTGAACGGGTTTGTATCGTTTTGCATGGATGATGCGGGGCTCGCGCGGCTCTCTTAAGGGTAATCGGGTGGGCACGGTCTTGCCGCTTACGCCGCAGGCAAAACTACACCATACACCGGCAAAACATGCCCGGCATCACCCGAAACCGCACCTTACCTCGCCAGGTCCGATACTGCTCGTCGTCGGACAGGCGTTGCGCCTCCCGCACAGTGCGTCCAACCTGCAACGCAAGCTGGCATCCGCAAACAATCACATGCTGAATCCCGACGTTTACGAGCAATCGGCCGCGCTGCGAACAGGCGGCCGCGCTCCTTTTAGCGGTCGACGTTCAGGTGTAGTCGTCCGGATCGGATGAGTAAATGTCCATACCGCGATCGTGGCCTGGTTCAGGCGAAACCGGGATTTCATACATCGCGTCGCGCAACACGTCGCGCTGAATCTCGGGTTGGGCTTTACGTTTGATCGCCTCGGCGATCACTAGCGTGAGCAGATCGGCCGACGGCGCGGCGAACAATGTACGCTGCCGCGCAAAGTGACGCCGATAGCAGAGACCGGCGCCGTGCGCTGTGGTGTGGTGGTCCAGCCGCGCTGCGGCCAGCTTGCTGATCGTTTTCATGACAACCCCCGAATGATCGGTCATTTCAAGGCCGTATCCAGGTAAGCCATGCCCGCGCTAATACGCGGGCATGGCGCCCGGCTCACCTCGTAGCGTGTGCCTCTCTATGGAGACTAAGGCCGTTCCTCCCCGCTTCTTCGCGCCGGCCGGTCCTGACCGTACGCTGCCCTTCCCTGTTCTGTGCGTCGCGCGCTCGCGAATTGCTCGAGTGCGGTGCCTGTCGCTATGGGCCGTCAATGTCGGCCGTCGACTTCGAGTCCGTCCAGCTTGACGGAAAAAGTGGCGTGGTCAGCGCTTCACGTTGTCCGGTGACGAATGACCGATACGCCGTATCGATCATTCACCCCGTTTTTTTGACATCCGTTTTTCAGTGGCCCCGCCGCACCCTCGTAAGACACATCGGCTTCCCCGGCCGCGCTTACGAAGACTATGTTTGCCACCGGGCTCCGGCTGCTGTTTCCCCGGCTTTCAGGAACCTGGCGGCAATGCATTCGCTTGTGATCCTCCTATTGCAATGGCTGTGCCATGCGCCTTCAATCCTTTGCTGCAGCGTGATTTTTGCTGCAACGTACCTCGCCGCTCCCTGCCTGACTGCACACGTTGATTCGAATTCGACACACGGTTGGTTCGCGTTCCAACGCATTGCGGAAGGTTCTACCTGTCGGGATGACTGGCTGCACCCTTCACCGGGCCACGGCCGGCCGTGCTTTGCGCCAGGGTCCGGTCAAATGTGCCGATGCTTCGGGCCACGAAACAGCACTGGCGGCAGGGTGCCAAACATGTCGCAAGCTTGAGACACGGCGACCAGACGGCGTGATATCCGTCGCACACCTACAGCAATGCAGTTTGCAGCGTTGTGTGGCAGACCACGCACAGCCGGGCTTGACCGGCTATTTTTGAACCGCAAGCGAACACCTCGCGACGTGAAAAGCGTTTCTGAATCCATATTTGTTTGTATGGCGCTCGAAAGCACTTTCGCTTATGGTTAAGCCATGCGCCACGTAGAGCGCCTGTTTCAAGCCACAGAGACAAAGAACGGTTTTTATGATGCGGGGATGAAAAGGTCCGGCGGTTTCAGCGTTGAGCGCTGTTCTGCCACCGGTCCGATGTGTAACACCTCGCGGCTCACGCCGCCACTCCATGCCCCCGCCATTGCCGCAACCGTGAGTTTGTCCTTACCGGTTTGTCCAGTTCGAAAAGCAGTTCTGAGAGCAGCAACGATCCGGGGGTTACATGAATACGACTTGCACGCCTGTCGACACCGAACGTACGGTTCTGTACGTATCGAACTCGCCCGATCAGGATCTCGCCAGCTTCCTGGCAGCATCGGGCTGGCAAGCGGTGCACGCCAGAAGCACGGCAAGTGCCGAACGCATGATCGAGCGGGACAACATCAAGGTCGGGCTCGTCGAATTGCCCGGTGACTGCACGTCCCAGCATTTGTCCGTTCTGGCCTCCTGCATGCGGCGCGTCGAAACCAACTGGGTCGCGCAGATCGCGCCGGGCCAGGCGGAAAATGAACTGGTCAGCCGTTTTATCCTCGACTATTGCTTCGATTTCGTTACCCGGCCGTGGCTGAACGAGCGGCTCGTGTTCGCGCTCGGCCACGCGCACGGACTGTCGAGCCTGCGGCACGCGCCGGTCGCACCGGCGCCGTCGCTCGGCCGGCACGGCATGGTCGGGCAATGCGAAGCAATGCAGCAGTTGTACCGTCGCATCGACAAATGCAGCGTGACCGATGCACCGGTGTTCGTCGCCGGCGCATCGGGCACGGGGAAAGAACTGACCGCCCGTGCGATTCACGAGCGCTCGCCGCGCGCCGGCCGGGCGTTTGTCGCGATCAATTGCGCGGCCATTCCACCCAGCCTGCTGCAAGCCGAATTGTTCGGCCACGAGCGCGGCGCCTTTACCGGCGCGTTGCAGCGCAAGATCGGCCGGATCGAAAGCGCTAATGAGGGCACCCTGTTTCTGGATGAAATCGGCGACATGCCGCATGAATGCCAGGCAGTCCTGTTGCGCTTTCTGCAGGAAGGCACCATCGAACGGCTCGGTGGTAATGGGTCGATCAAGGTCGACGCACGGGTGATTTCGGCGACCCACGTCGATCTGGACAAAGCCGTCGAAGACGGCCGTTTCCGCTCCGACCTGTATCACCGCCTGTGTGTGCTGCGGCTCGTCGAGCCGCCGTTGCGCGAGCGCGGCGGCGACATCAAGCTGCTCGCCAACTACGCGCTCAGCATGTACCGGCAGGACGGCGCGCGCAAATTGCGCGGGCTGTCGAGCGACGCGATCGTCGCCATGTCGAACTATCCGTGGCCGGGCAACGTGCGCGAGCTGATCAATTGCGTGCGCCGTGCCGTGGTGATGAGCGAAGGTCGTTTTATCACGGCGAGCGACCTCGGTTTACCGGAAACCGACAACGGGCCGGCCGTCACACTGGCGGAAATCCGCAGCAAGGCTGAGAAGGACGCCATCGAGCACGCGTTGCAGCGGCACGGCTACAAATTGTCCGAGGCCGCGGCCGAACTCGGCGTTTCGCGGGCAACGCTGTATCGCCTGATGCATACGAACCGGCTGCATCAGGAAC
>NZ_DASRSY010000482.1:0-12257 GCF_035656215.1 Paraburkholderia sp. | reverse complement strand
ATCCGCGCAAAATAAGTCTCCGCATTGGGCGCTACAATCGCAAGATGAATCAGCCGACCGAACCCACCATCGCCATCGACGTCTATCGCGCGCGCCGTGAGCGCGTACTCGCCGCGCTGCGCGCAGCGGGCGGGGGCGTCTCCATCGTCCCCACCGCGCCGGAAAAACTGCGCAACCGGGACACCGACTACCCCTACCGGCACGATAGCTACTTCTACTATCTGACGGGCTTCACCGAGCCCGAGGCGTTGCTGGTGCTCGACGCAAGCGCAGCGCCTGGCGAGCCGGCTTCGATCCTGTTCTGCCGCGAGAAGAATGTCGAGCGCGAGACGTGGGAAGGTTTCCGTTTCGGGCCGGACGGCGCGCGCGAGGCGTTCGGCTTCGACGCCGCCTTCGCTGTAAGCGAAGTTGATACGCAACTGCCGCGCATTCTCGCTGACAAGCCGTCGCTGCATTACGCGCTGGGCACGTCGGCGGAACTGGACGAACAGGTGCGCGGCTGGCTCGACACTGTGCGCGCACAAGGCCGCGGCGGCGTCGCCGCCCCCACCGTCGCGCATGACCTGATTCCGTTGCTCGACGACATGCGGCTCGTCAAAGATGCCCACGAACTCGCCATCATGCGCCGCGCCGGACAGATTTCCGCGCAAGCGCATCGCCGCGCCATGGCCGCCTGCCACCCCGGCGTGCGCGAGTACGAACTCGAAGCCGAGTTGCTCTACACGTTCCGCAAATTCGGCGCGCAAGCGCCGGCTTACACGTCGATCGTCGCCGCGGGCGCCAACGCCTGCGTGCTGCATTACTCAGCCGGCAATGCGATTGCCCAGGACAGCGACCTGATCCTGATCGACGCCGCCTGCGAACTCGACGGGTACGCATCCGACATCACTCGCACCTTCCCGGCAAGCGGCCGCTTCACGCCGGCACAGCGCGAGCTGTACGACATCGTGCTGGCCGCGCAGCAGGCTGCCGTCAACGCCACCCGCGCCGGCGCCACCTTCGACGATCCGCACCAGGCCGCCCTGCGCGTGCTGTCGCAAGGGCTGCTCGACACCGGCATCATCGACCGCACGAAGTTCGCCTCGGTCGACGACGTGATCGCCGAGCGCGCCTATGCGCCGTTCTACATGCACCGTACCGGCCACTGGATCGGCATGGACGTGCACGATGTCGGCGACTACCGCGAACGCGGCGCACCGCGCGACGAAGCAGGCGCGCTGCCGTGGCGCACGCTGCAAGTGGGGATGACGCTGACCATCGAGCCCGGTCTGTATATCCGTCCGGCCGAAGGCGTGCCCGAGCGTTACTGGAACATCGGTATCCGCATCGAAGACGACGCGATCGTCACGCCGGCCGGTTGCGAACTGATCACACGCGACGTCCCGGTGGCGGCCGACGCGATCGAGACGCTGATGCAGGAAGCCCGCGCGGCCCAGGAAGCTGGAAAATGACCCAGAAGCAACCCCGGCAGTAACCCAAGGAAGTAGCCCGCAATGAACGACGTTTCCCAGTCGACGGTGATTCTGAAACCCGCCGCGTCCGACCATCCCTTCGATTTCGACGCGACGATCGTTGGCGCCGGGCCAGTCGGGCTGGCGCTTGCCGGCTGGCTGGCTCGACGCAGCGCGACGCAGGCGCTGAAGATCGCGCTGATCGACGCGCGCGAGCCGGAAGATTCGATTGCCGATCCGCGCGCGATCGCCGTGTCGCACGGCAGCCGGATGATTCTCGAACCGCTGAGTTGGCCCGCGGACGCCACCGCAATCCAGCGCATCCACGTGTCCCAGCGCGGCCATTTCGGCCGCACACTGATCGACCACAGCGAGCACGGCTTGCCGGCGCTCGGCTACGTACTGCGTTATGGCTCGATCGTGCATGGTCTTGCCGAGGCGGTTCATGCGACGTCCGTACACTGGTTCCGCTCCACGTCCGCCGCAGCGCCGACTCAGGACCTCGACGGCGTCACGCTGCCGATCGAAACCGCGGGTGTCACACGCAATCTGCGCACGCGAATTCTGGTGAATGCCGAAGGCGGTCTGTTCGGCGACCAGAAAACCGCAAGGGGCGCTGGTCACAGCGATGCCGGCGGTACGCGCGATTACGGGCAAACCGCGCTGGTCGGCACGGTCAGCGTATCGGCGCCGCAACCGCATGTGGCGTGGGAGCGCTTTACGTCGCAAGGACCGATCGCGCTACTGCCGATGGGCGGTGTGCGCGGCGCCAATTACGCGCTGGTCTGGTGCTGCGCACCCGACGAAGCGGCGCGACGCGCACAGCTCCCGGACGACGAGTTCCTGCACGAACTCGGCGCCGCATTCGGCAACCGCATGGGCAGTTTTACACATATAAAAGGACGCGCATCGTTCCCGCTGGGACTCAACGCGGTCGATACGCTCGTGAAGGGCCACGTCGTCGCAATCGGTAATGCGGCGCAAACGCTGCATCCGGTGGCGGGCCAAGGTCTGAATCTCGGTCTGCGCGACGCGCATGCACTTGCCGATGCCTTGTCGGTGGAAGGCCCCACCCCGCTCGCACTGGCGACGTTCGCGCAACGCCGCGCGCTCGACCGGCGCCTGACGATCGGCGCGACCGACGCACTCGCACGTCTTTTCACGGTCGACTTCCCGCCGCTCGCCACCTTGCGCGGCCTCGCCCTCACCGCGCTCGAATTCGTGCCGCCGGTGAAAACCGCGCTGGCACGGCAAATGATGTTCGGTCAACGCCGCTGAGCGCGCCGCCCCGTCGCGCCCCACAGCCTCTGCAAGCTTTTTAGGCACCGAAATCAGGCTCATAAGCGAAGCCGCGCGAGGGGTGCCGACTCTATGAACCGGACCACTTTCATAGAAGATTTAATGAGTTACGACAGACGCAAGTCGGGTCTCGGCTATCTGTTAACGCTAAAATAGCTGTTTTCCCTCGCATTTCGCGAATGCTCCGATTGACAGAATTTGAACAATCGGTCGCAGGCGCGTCCTAGTCATGCCTATTCTCGGCTCTCACAATCTGCGTAATAACCTGTTCGTCGCCCCCATGGCCGGCGTAACCGACCGGCCGTTCCGGCAGTTGTGCAAACGGCTCGGCGCGGGCTATGCGGTGTCGGAAATGGTCGCCTCGAACGCGCAGTTGTGGAAAAGCGAAAAGACCATGCGCCGTGCCAACCACACGGGCGAGGTCGAGCCGATCGCCGTGCAGATCGCAGGCGCCGATCCAGCCATGATGGCCGAAGCGGCACGCTACAACGTGGCAAACGGCGCGCAGATCATCGACATCAACATGGGCTGCCCGGCCAAGAAGGTATGCAACGTCGCCGCGGGTTCTGCCTTGCTGCAGAACGAACCGCTGGTACAGCGCATCGTCGAGGCGGTGGTAAGCGCGGTGGGCATCGGACCTGATGCCGTACCCGTCACGCTGAAGATCCGCACCGGCTGGGATCGCGACAACAAAAACGCGCTCTCCGTCGCGCATCTGGCCGAAGCCGCCGGCATTTCCATGCTGACCGTGCATGGCCGCACGCGCGCCGACCTGTATCACGGCGACGCCGAATACGAGACCATCGCTGCCGTCAAAGCGGCGGTGCGCATTCCGGTGGTCGCCAATGGCGACATTACGTCGCCGCAAAAAGCCCGTGAAGTGCTCGCCGCCACCGGCGCCGACGCCATCATGATCGGCCGCGCCGCACAGGGGCGTCCGTGGCTGTTCCGCGAGATCGAGCATTTCCTGCAAACGGGCGAGTTGCTGCCGCCGCCGCGCATCGACGAAATCCAGCAAGTGATGAACGAGCATCTCGAAGATCACTACGCGTTCTACGGCGAATTTACGGGTGTGCGCACAGCGCGTAAGCATATCGGCTGGTACACTCGCGGCCTTTCTGGCGCCAACGTGTTCCGGCACCGCATGAATACGCTGGACACCACGCGCGAACAACTCCTCGCCGTCAACGAGTTCTTCGACGCCCAAAAGGCGATCTCCGACCGCCTCGTCTACGTCGACGAGACGCTCACCAAGAACGACGGCGAGCCGGACCATACCGACCGACTAGCAGCATGAGCAAGAACAATATCGAACAATCTGTCCGCGACAGCCTGGGAATGTATTTCCAGGATCTCGACGGCTCCAATCCGCATGACGTCTACGACATGGTCATTTCATGCGTGGAAAAACCCTTGCTCGAAGTGGTGCTCGAGCAGGCCGGCGGCAACCAGTCGCTGGCCGCCGAGTATCTCGGCATCAACCGCAATACGCTGCGCAAGAAACTGCAACAGCACGGCCTCCTGTAGCTCGTTGTAGTTCGTTTTAGTTTCTTTTGCGCCCTGCCACGTTTCCCTTCGGCTTTTCGTCTTCATCATGATCAAGCAAGCGCTCATCTCCGTTTCCGACAAGTCCGGCATCGTCGACTTCGCCAAGTCGCTGTCGGACCTCGGCGTCAAGATCCTGTCGACCGGCGGCACCGCAAAACTCCTCGCGGACGCGGGTCTGTCCGTCACCGAAGTCGCCGACTACACGGGCTTCCCGGAAATGCTGGACGGGCGCGTGAAAACGCTGCATCCGAAGGTGCACGGCGGCATTCTCGCGCGCCGCGACCTGCCGGAACACATGGCAGCGCTTGAAAAGCACGACATTCCGACGATCGACCTGCTGGTCGTGAATCTGTATCCGTTCGTGCAGACTGTGTCGAAAGAAGAATGCTTGCTGGAAGACGCGATCGAGAACATCGACATTGGCGGCCCGACCATGCTGCGCTCCGCCGCGAAGAATCATCGCGATGTGACGGTGGTAGTCGATCCGGCGGATTACGCAGTCGTGCTCGACGAAATGCGCGCGAACAACAACACGGTCGCCTACAAGACAAACTTCCGTCTGGCCACCAAGGTGTTCGCGCACACCGCGCAGTACGACGGCGCGATCACGAACTATCTGACGAGCCTGACCGACGAACTGCAACATTCGTCGCGCAATGCTTACCCGGCTACGTTCAACCTGGCGTTCAACAAGGTGCAGGACCTGCGCTACGGCGAAAACCCGCATCAAAGCGCTGCGTTTTACCGCGACCTGGCGGTGCAGCCGGGCGCGCTGGCGAACTACAGCCAGTTGCAAGGCAAGGAACTGTCGTACAACAACATCGCCGATTCCGATGCAGCGTGGGAATGCGTGAAGACGTTCGACGTGCCGGCCTGCGTGATCGTCAAGCACGCGAATCCGTGCGGCGTGGCAATCGGCGCGGACGCGAACGAAGCGTACGCGAAGGCGTTCCAGACCGATCCGACCTCGGCGTTCGGCGGAATCATCGCTTTCAACCGTGAAGTCGATGAAACGGCGGCGCAAGCGGTGGCCAAGCAGTTTGTCGAAGTGCTGATCGCACCGTCGTTCAGCGCAGCGGCTCGCCAGGTGTTCGCGGCCAAGCAGAACGTGCGTCTGCTGGAAATTGCTTTGGGTGAAGGCCATAACGCGTTCGATCTGAAGCGCGTCGGCGGCGGTCTGCTGGTGCAATCGCTCGATTCGAAGAACGTGCAACCGCACGAATTGCGCGTGGTCACGAAGCGTCACCCGACGCCGAAGGAAATGGACGACCTGCTGTTCGCGTGGCGCGTCGCGAAGTACGTGAAGTCGAACGCGATCGTGTTCTGCGGCAACGGCATGACGCTCGGCGTCGGCGCGGGTCAGATGAGCCGCGTGGACTCGGCGCGTATTGCGAGCATCAAGGCGCAAAACGCCGGTTTGGCGCTGACCGGTTCGGCTGTGGCGTCGGATGCGTTCTTTCCGTTCCGTGACGGCCTGGATGTGGTGGTCGCGGCAGGCGCGACCTGCGTGATTCAACCGGGCGGCTCGATGCGCGACGACGAAGTAGTCGGCGCAGCGGACGAGCACAACATCGCGATGGTGTTGACTGGCGTGCGTCACTTCCGGCATTGATTTTGGCTTCGCGGACACCGCTTGACTCTTTGTGATGCGGTAGTCGCTAACCTGGCTTGAGTGAAACGGCCCGGCGGAGTTTTCCGCCGGGCCGTTTTGTTTTGGAACGCCGACCGCCGCACCACGCGTTCGTTGTAGTATCGCAAGCACTTAGTTTTCACCGCACATGCGGCACCTCATGAGAATTCTCGGCATCGACCCCGGCTTGCGCGTGACCGGCTTTGGCGTAATCGATCAAACCGGACACACGCTCAGCTACGTCGCAAGCGGCGTGATCAAAACCGCCGACGCCGATCTGCCGTCGCGTCTTGGCACCATTTTCGAAGGTATTTCGACGTTGATCCGCCAGCATTCGCCGGACCAGTCGGCGATCGAAAAGGTGTTCGTCAACGTCAACCCGCAATCCACCCTGCTGCTAGGCCAGGCGCGCGGCGCGGCGATCTGTGGACTGGTGGCGGGCGGCGTGCCGGTCGCCGAATACACGGCGCTGCAGTTGAAGCAGGCCGTCGTCGGCTACGGCCGCGCGACCAAGGAGCAGATGCAGCAGATGGTGGTGCGGCTCCTCAACCTCTCCGGCGTGCCCGGCACCGACGCCGCTGACGCCCTGGGCATGGCGATCTGCCACGCGCATGGCGGCTCGACGCTGAGTACGCTGGGCGGCATTGCGCCTTCGCTGGCGAAGAAGGGGTTACGCGTCAGGCGCGGACGGTTGGTCGGATAGACACTCAGTTCCGGCTCGCCAGTGCCAACCGGCAAGCTAGCCCGGCGAACACCGTCCCCAGCAGATACTGCGGCACCCGCGACGGCCGGCGCCACGCCGACCGCCCCCGCTCCTCCGGGTCAACGCTCCACAGCGCTCGTTTGCATCTCACCACCCCCCACACGCTGCGCTACACTCGCCCTTTCTCTCAAGATTGAATCCGCCATGATCGGTCGCATTGCCGGCGTTCTGCTGGAAAAAAACCCGCCACATCTGCTCGTCGACTGCAACGGCGTCGGTTACGAAGTCGATGTGCCGATGAGCACGTTCTACAACCTGCCGTCGACCGGCGAACGTGTCGTGCTGCTCACGCAAATGATCGTGCGCGAAGATGCACATCTGCTTTACGGCTTCGGCTCCGCCGAGGAACGCTCGACCTTCCGTGAACTGCTGAAGATCACCGGCATCGGCGCGCGCATGGCGCTCGCCGTACTCTCCGGCATGAGCGTGCATGAACTGGCGCAGACCGTCACCATGCAGGACGCAGCGCGCCTGACTCGCGTGCCTGGCATCGGCAAGAAGACAGCTGAGCGGCTGCTCCTCGAACTGAAGGGCAAGATCGGCGCCGACCTGGGCGCGATGGCCGGTGCGGCGTCGGCATCCGACCACGCCTCGGATATCCTGAACGCGCTGATCGCATTGGGTTACTCCGAAAAAGAAGCGTTGGCGGCCGTCAAGAACGTGCCGGCGGGCACCGGCGTTTCCGAGGGTATCAAGCTCGCGCTGAAGGCGCTCTCCAAGGGCTGAAGTTAAAACGGGGGCGCGCGGTACAATGAACGCATGATCGAAACCGACAAACTCGCCGCCGAGCGCATCATTGCGGCCACGCCCGTCTCGCCGAACGAAGAAGCGTTCGAGCGCGCGTTGCGCCCGCGCCAGCTCGAAGAATATGTCGGGCAAGAAAAAATCCGCGGTCAGCTGGAAATCTTCATCGAAGCCGCCAGGCGCCGTTCCGAATCGCTCGACCACGTCTTGCTGTTCGGGCCGCCGGGTCTCGGCAAGACCACGCTCGCGCACATCATCGCGCGGGAAATGGGGGTCAATCTGCGGCAAACCTCCGGTCCGGTGCTCGAACGCGCCGGCGACCTCGCCGCGTTGCTCACCAATCTCGAAGCCAACGACGTCCTGTTCATCGACGAAATCCACCGGCTCTCGCCGGTCGTCGAAGAAATTCTGTATCCGGCGTTGGAGGACTATCAGATCGACATCATGATCGGCGAAGGACCGGCCGCGCGCAGCGTGAAGCTGGATCTGCAGCCGTTCACGCTGGTCGGCGCGACCACGCGCGCGGGCATGCTGACCAATCCGCTGCGCGATCGCTTCGGGATCGTCGCGCGGCTCGAGTTTTATAACGCAGAGGAACTGGCGCGCATCGTCACGCGTTCGGCGTCGTTGCTGCATGCGCAAATCCATCCGGATGGCGCCTTCGAAATCGCCAAGCGCGCGCGTGGCACGCCACGGATTGCGAACCGGCTGTTACGCCGTGTGCGCGATTTCGCCGAGGTGAAAGCAGACGGCAACATCACCGCGGAAGTGGCCGACGCCGCGCTCAAAATGCTCGACGTGGACGCGGTCGGCTTCGACCTGATGGACCGCAAACTGCTCGAAGCGATCCTGCATAAGTTCGACGGCGGCCCCGTCGGCGTCGACAATCTGGCAGCGGCAATCGGCGAAGAACGCGACACGATCGAAGACGTGCTCGAACCGTATCTGATCCAGCAAGGCTTCCTGCAGCGCACGCCGCGCGGCCGCGTTGCCACGCTGCTCACGTACCGGCACTTCGGTCTCGCCGCGCCGGACGCTTCGAGCCCGATAGCCGGCATATGGGATTCGGCTGCGACCTGAGTTGGATACAAACCGCGTGAGAGCGATTCAGGGATGTCTGATCAAATCAGGCCGCGCACCTCACGCGGCGATCTCTCGCCTCGCGGTGACTCACTGGCAACCGAACCCGGCATGCGGTCGATCGGTCGCGCCAGGTATCTGCCAGGCGCTGGTGAACGGCGTATCGAAGCAGGCGCGCCGCCGCGTTGCCGCTACGCGCGGGTCGAAATAAGCCACATCGCTCAGCGCCCCGGTTCCGGCACTCTCTTGAAGCTATCGTCATCGCTTGGCGCGTCGAGATGCGACACGTCCGCCCACGACACGATCGTCGCCTTGCTGGCGTCGTCGGCATAATCAACTACGTTGACGCTCGTGTTCAGCAACGCGTAGTCACGCGGCGCATCGAGCGACAAGCCGCACGCGAACCGCCGTACGCAATCCAGCACACCACCATGGGCGACGACAGCAACCCGCCCACCCGGATGCGCGGCGACGATCGGCTCGATCGCATGCAGCACGCGATGGTAAAGCGTGCGCTGCGATTCACCTTCAGGGGGCGCAAAGCCCGCGTCGCGGGTTTGCCAGTGCGCGTACTCATCGGGGAAACGGATGGCGATCTCGTCACTGTCATGCCCCTGGAACGCGCCGTACGAGCGCTCGCGCAAACCTTCACGCAGTTGCAACGGCAGGCCGAGCGCATCGGCGATTGGCTGCGCGGTTTGCTGTGCGCGTAGCAGATCGCTCGAGTAAATGGCGTCGAGCCGCGCGCCCTCTTTCACCTCACTTGCGATGCGGCGTGCAAGGCGTTGCGCCTGTGCAACGCCAGTCGTCGCGAGGGGAATGTCGATGTGACCTTGAATGCGCTTGATGCGGTTCCAGTCGGTCTCGCCATGGCGAATGAACAGAATCTGCGTGGTCATGGAATGAGCGTGAGCGCCAGTAGCGGGTTATGCCGAGCCGCTATTGTCGCAAAAAGCGGTGGAGGAGTTTCGAGTGCCACCGCAGACACCATGCAGCGGCAGTTGTCGCTCAAGCGTTCGTCTGCAGCCAGAACGTGACCGGCCCGTCATTGACGAGCGACACCTGCATATCGGCGCCGAACTCGCCTGTCTCGACGATCGGATGCTTTGCGCGGGCTGCCGAGACGAAGTAATCGAAAAGCCGCTTGCCCTCATCGGGTGGTGCGGCGGGCGTGAAACTGGGACGCAGGCCGCTGTTGGTGTCGGCGGCCAGCGTGAACTGCGAAACGAGCAGCAAGCCGCCCGCTCGCCCGGCGCCGTCGAGATTCTGCACGGAGAGATTCATCTTGCCGGCCGCGTCGCTGAAGACGCGGTAGCCGAGCACCTTGGCGAGCAGCCGATCGGCTGCGGCCTCCGTGTCACCACGTTCGGCGCACACGAGTGCGAGCAGGCCAGCCTCGATCGCGCCGGTCACACGGTCGCCCACGCGCACTTCCGCGCGCCGCACGCGCTGGATCAGCGCGATCATCGGCTCGACTCCAAATGCAACGCTCGCGTCATCATCGCGTTATTGCGAAGCCATCAAGCCGTCAGCGTGACGCGCGCAAAACGGCGCTTGCCGACCTGCACGACGTACTCGCCGGCCTCGACCTTCAGGCCCTTGTCGGACACGGTCGTGCCATCGATCTTCACGCCACCTTGCTCGATGTTGCGCGAGGCCTCGCTCGTCGACGGCACGAGGTTCGCCTGCTTGAGCAACTGGCCGATTGCGAGCGGTGCCCCTGCGAGCGTCACGGCCGGAATATCGTCCGGCACGCCGCCCTTCGCGCGATGATTGAAGTCTTCGAGCGCGCGCTCGGCGTCGGCTTGCGAGTGGAAGCGCGCGACGATTTCCTGGCCGAGCATCACCTTGAAATCGCGCGGATTGCGGCCCGCTTCGATCTCTTTCTTAAAAGCCGCGATCTCATCCATCGGACGGAACGACAGCAGCTCGAAATAACGCCACATCAGCACGTCGGAAATGCTCATCAGCTTGCCGAACATGTCCGTCGGCTTTTCGCTGATGCCGATGTAGTTGTTCTTCGACTTCGACATCTTCTCGACGCCGTCCAGGCCTTCGAGCAACGGCATGGTCAAGATGCACTGCTGTTCCTGACCGTATTGCTTCTGCAGTTCACGACCCACCAGCAGGTTGAACTTCTGGTCCGTGCCGCCGAGCTCGAGGTCGGCATTCAGTGCGACCGAGTCATAGCCTTGCATCAGCGGGTACAGGAGTTCGTGGATCGAAATCGGCACGCCACCCTGGAAACGCTTGGTGAAGTCTTCGCGTTCGAGAATACGCGCCACCGTGTAGCGCGACGCGAGCTTGATCATGCCGTCGGCGCCGAGCGGCATCGACCATTCGCTGTTGTAGCGGATTTCGGTCTTGTCGCGGTCGAGCACGAGCGCGGCTTGTTCGAAGTACGTCTTCGCGTTCGATTCGATCTGCTCGCGCGTGAGCGGCGGGCGCGTGGCGTTGCGGCCCGACGGATCGCCAATCAGCGAGGTGAAGTCACCGATCAGGAAAATCACCGTGTGACCGAGATCCTGCAACTGGCGCATCTTGTTCAACACGACCGTGTGGCCGATGTGGATGTCAGGCGCGGTCGGATCGAGACCGAGCTTGATGCGCAGCGGCTTGGCCGTCGCCGCGCTCTTCGCGAGCTTTTGCGCGAATTCGTCTTCGATCAGGAGTTCGTCGACGCCGCGTTTAGTGACGGCGAGTGCGTGACGGACTTCGTCGGTGATCGGGAAGGCGGGGCTGGGCTTGGTGGACTCGGTGCTCATGCTGGAAACTTGAAGTCGCGAAAAAGGGAGATTGTCCCATAGATGCGCGCCGCCGCGCCCACTGACTCAGCCCCAAGCGCCCCGCTGGCACACGATTTTGGGCTGCCGGGCCGCGCCATCGACATCGTGGCGCTTTATATTCGGCCGCGCTTGAGTCGATATTGCGTCGATAATCTGCTAAAACAGACGGCAACGAATCATCGAGAGGAGCAGCAACGTGGCGCAAGACCCCGCAGACGGCGTCTACTTTGGATTGATGTCCGGCACGAGCATGGACGGCGTGGACGGTATCGCCGTCAAATTTGCCCAAGGGAAGCCGCCAGTGGTGCTGGCCGAGGCGTTTGTCGGCTTCGCGGCAGGCTTGCGCGAGGCGTTATTCGCGCTTCAACAGCCGGGGGACAACGAGATCGAACGCGAAGCGCTGGCGGCCAACGCGCTCGCCACGCGCTACACCGTGTGCTGCCACGAATTGCTGCAAGGCAGCCGGGTGCCAGCCTCGGAAGTTCGTGCGATCGGCGTGCATGGCCAGACGGTGCGGCATCGGCCGGAAAAGGGATACACGCGGCAGATCAACAACCCTGCGCTGCTCGCGGAAATGATGCACATCGATGTGGTTGCCGACTTCCGCAGCCGCGACGTCGCGGCCGGCGGCCAGGGCGCGCCACTCGTACCGGCGTTTCACGCCACCGTATTCGGCGCGAAAGACGAAACGCGGGTGGTCTGCAATCTCGGCGGCATCAGCAATATCACGATCCTGAACGCGACCGGCGGCGTGCGCGGTTTCGATTGCGGGCCGGCAAACGCACTGCTCGACGAATGGGCGCAGCGCCATCTAGGCAAGCCTTTCGACGAGAACGGCCATTTCGCCGCGGGCGGACAGGTCGATCGCACGTTGTTGAACGCACTGCTCGATGAACCCTTTTTCTCGCAGCAACCACCGAAAAGCACCGGCCGCGACTTGTTCAACCCGCAATGGC
>NZ_DASRSY010000481.1:0-18424 GCF_035656215.1 Paraburkholderia sp. | reverse complement strand
ATCGCGGTCGTGCAGGAAGGCGACTCGATCACGATCGACGCGCACAAACTGCTCCTGCAACTGAACATCGACGACGCCGAACTGCAGCGCCGCCGCGCCGCATGGCAGCAACCGAAGCCGCGTTACACCCACGGCGTGCTGGCGAAGTACTCCGCGTTGGCACTACCGGCCAACAAGGGCGCGGTGACGGGCTAAACCCGCATTGAGCGGGTGGCTCTGATTCGCCCCGGTTCTCCGGGACGGATCAGGAGCCCCGCTCGAAGCTAAATAAGCTACGTAAAAGCGCAAAGGGGCGCACGGGAAACCGTGCGCCCCTTTCCTTTTATAATGCGAGCACCACGAGTCGGGCACCTGCACCGACGGAGACCAGAATGAAATCAATGTCGTATGCAGCGCTTGCAGCAGCTGGTGTGCTGAGCGCTACATTAAGCGTCGGCAGTCCGGCGGCGCACGCGGAGGCCCCCGTCGGCCTTGCGCTTGCCCAGCAGCAGAACTGCATGAGCTGCCACTCGGTGACGCGTCCATTCATGGGACCGGCGCTGCATGACGTCGCCGAGAAATACGCCGGCCACGAAGATGCCGTCACCTATCTGAAGCACAAGATTCTGGATGGCAGCACGGGCGTGTGGGGCACAGTGCCGATGCCCGCGAATACGCAGCTCACGCCCGATCAGGCGGCTACGCTGGCGAACTGGGTGATGACGCTCAAATGATGGCGCTTAAATGAAGACTCAGATGAACGCGGCTTAATGAAAGTGGTGAGAGCGCCCGGATAAAAGCGCGCCCTCTGCCAGGATCAAGCGCTGCCCGAGCGCCGCGCGATCTCCTGATCGACCGCGTCCCTCACCCAGCCGGTCAATTCCGTCTCCAGCGCCAGCGCCACTTCGCGCGTGATCTGGTTGACGAGCCATGAAGTGTGATCCTGCAACGCATCGCGGCAGCGCGCTTCGATAATGCCGCGCCCCTCGCCCGTCAGAAAGCCCGCGAATCGTCCACGCAGACGTTCGGCGATGACATCCGCGTCGAGATTAGGCTGCGGCTGTGCGAGCGCTTCATGAGCGATATCCGGCGGCACGATCGCGCCCGCCTCGATCGGCGCATGCGGTTCGGCCCGATCGAAGACACCCGCCGACGACGCAAAGTCAGGCTCATGCCCGTGCCCGTGCCGGTGATCGGCAGCGTGGTGCGCCCTCGGGCGTTTTTTCGGATGCGCAGATTCTTCCGGATGCGCCTGCTCCGGCGCATGCACAGGCTCCGGCGCGAGCGTCGGCTCCTCGCGTATGCGCGCGGGATCTGGCGCAAGCACCGGCTCAGGCGCATGCCCAGGTTCCGGCGCGAAGACCGGTTCTTGCGCTGTCTCGGAATCCGACACCGGCTGCGTAGCCGGCGCTACCGCGTCGCCCGGCGCATGACGCGCCTGGGCAGGATTGCCCGGTACGAGAATCTCGTGCAGAACCGGGATCGAACTGTCGTTAGGATCGGACACGTGCACTCTCCGTGTTTAAGTCCAAGCTGAAGCAGGCCGCCTACGCGTCGAATCCATACGACAAAACACCACGCGACGCGGGCGGAATGAAACCTAGCTGCCTTGCTTGTAGTTGTTCAAAGCATAGCCGCGATCGCGATAGAAACGATAGCGTTCGCGGCCCGCCGCGAGTTCGGCGTGTGCGTTACCGACCACTTCCAGCAATCTTTCGAAGCGCGCGAATTGCGCCGGCACCGTTGCGCCGAGATTCAGCAGCACCTGATGGTGCGGCACATCATCGAGGCTCGAGGCCAGCACGATCGGCGTTTGCGAGGCGAGCTTCGTGCCCGCCATGCAGTGCGGCACGAAGTCGAGTGGCGAGAACGTCCACAACTGTTCGTCGAAAGCCCGCAGACGCTCGGGCTCGGCCAGCACGATGGTCGGCTGGCCCGCCTGATACGCCTTGCGGATCAGGCGGCACGCATACAGCAGCGAATCGCCGACGTTCGAGTGAAAGTCGATTCTCGTCATCGGCGGCTCCGCTCTGCGTCTACAACTACGCCTGCAACCTTATTACTGCAACGCGTCATTGTGCAGCGCGACCGTCAGCGGCCCGGTCGATCAGGAACTGCGCGAGCAACGGCACCGGACGGCCGGTAGCGCCCTTCGCCGCGCCGCTCTTCCACGCGGTGCCGGCGATGTCCAGATGCGCCCATGGGTACGCTTCGGTGAAGCGCGATAGGAAGCACGCCGCCGTCACGCTGCCCGCCGGACGTCCGCCGATGTTCGCCAGGTCCGCGAAGTTCGACTTGAGCTGATCCTGATACTCGTCGTCGAGCGGCAAGCGCCAGGCTGGGTCGGAAGCTTCACGCGATGCATCGAGCAGTTCACCCGCCAGCGCGTCGTCTTTCGAGAACAGGCCGCTGTTGTGATGACCCAGCGCGATGATGCAGGCGCCCGTCAGCGTGGCGATGTCGATCACCGCTGCCGGCTTGAAGCGCTCGGCGTAAGTGAGCGCGTCGCACAGGATCAGCCGACCTTCGGCGTCCGTGTTCAGCACTTCAATCGTCAGGCCCTTCATGCTGGTGACGATGTCGCCCGGCTTGGTGGCCGTGGCCGACGGCATGTTCTCCACCGCCGGGATGATACCGACCACGTTGATTTTCAAGCCCATTTCGGCGACGGCGCGCAACGTGCCCAGCACCGAACCGGCGCCGCACATGTCGTACTTCATCTCGTCCATGCCTTCGCCCGGTTTCAGCGAAATGCCGCCGGTGTCGAACGTGACGCCCTTGCCGACCAACACCACCGGCGCGGCTTTCGCGGCCCCGCCCTGGTACTGCAGCACGATGAACTGAGCCGATTCGACCGAGCCGGCCGTGACCGACAGGAACGAGCCCATCTTCAGCGCTTCGCACTGCTTTTCGCCGAGTACTTCGACTTTCAGCTTCCAGTCTTTGCCGAGCTTCCTGGCCGTGCTGGCGAGGTAGGTCGGCGTGCAGACGTTGCTCGGCAGGTTGCCGAGGTCGCGCGTCAGGTCCATGCCGTTGGCAAGTGCGGCGCCCTGCTTCGCGGCGAGCTTGGCGGCCTTCTCGTCGCCGGTATTGACGCTGAAGACGATACGCTTCAACGCACGCGCCGAGTTGTCCGGCTTGCTCTTCATCTGCGTGAACTTGTAGGTCAGCTCGCGCAGCGCGATGATCGCGGCGCGTACGCCCCAATCGGCCGAACGCTCGAGGATCGGCAGTTGAGCGAGCGTGAAGGTGACCTGAACGATCCTGGTGGGGAGCAATGCGCGCCAGGCGGCCCGCACGGCTTCGCCGTAGGCTTTCTGGCTGAAAGCATCCTGTTTGCCGAGGCCGACCAGCAGCACGCGTGACGCGCCGATGCCTGAGACTTCGTGCAGGAACAGCGTGGCGCCGGCCTTGCCGTCCATGTCGCCAGCCTTGATGATGCGGGTCAGCAGGCCCTTGGTGGCCGCGTCGATCTCCAGCGCAGCGCCCGAGAGCGTTTGCGACTCGAACACGCCGATTACGATGCAATCGGATTTCCCGGTCAGGAAACCGTTTGACGAGCCTTTGGTCCAATCACAGGCTTTTATGCTAAAGTCCATCGCGCTTGTCCTCGGATAAAATCTGGGCTTAGGATGAAAGCCGCAATTATCCGCTATTTTTCCTGCGGCGGCTGCACCGGAGGCATGACGGGAAACATTCCGCGTGCCACTGAGAGCGCCCCCTCTCATCACCAATAATGATCTTCGAACGCTCCCTCCAGCGCGAACTCGCGTATACGGCTGGTGCCGTGTTCATGGTTCTCCTCACGCTCGTGCTGACGACGATGATGATCCGCATCGTCGGCTTCGCGGCTTCGGGCGAGATCGACCCGCGCGACGTGCTGGTCCTGATCGGCCTGACCGTGATCGGCTACATCGCCATCATGCTCGTCGCGACCCTGTTCGTGTCGATCCTGTTCGTCCTGACCCGCTGGTACAAAGACTCCGAGATGGTCGTCTGGCTCGCCTCGGGCGTCAGTTTGACCCGCTTCATCAAGCCGATCGGTATTTTCGCCACGCCGATCATCATTCTCATCATGTTCTTCGTGTTCATCGGCTGGCCGTGGTCGAACCAGCAGAGCAAGCTGATCCGCGCGCGCTTCCAGCAGCGCGACGAAGTCTCGCTGCTCGCGCCGGGTCAATTCCGCGAGTCGGCTACCAGCCACCGCGTGTTCTTCATCGAGAAGATGTCGCCCGACCAGGCTCGCGTTGAGAACGTATTCGTGACCAGCACGGAAAACGGCAAGGTCAACGTGGTCGTGTCGAAAACCGGCCACACCGAAACACATAAGAACGGTGACCGCTTCGTCGTGCTGGAAAATGGCCGTCGCTACGACGGCGAACCGGGGCACCCCGATTTCCGCATCATGGAATTCGAACGCTATGGTGTGAAGATCCAGAGCCAGCCAGTCGTCAATACGCCGACTACCACTGGCTTGCCTACGCTCACGCTGCTGCGCAACCCGACCAACGACAACCTCGCCGAATTCGCGTGGCGCGCGGGGCTGCCGCTGATCGCGATCAACCTGATGCTGCTGGCGATTCCGCTCGCGCACCAGAACCCGCGGCGCAGCCGCACGATCAATCTGGTGATGGCCGTCCTGATCTATCTGACGTATTCGAATTTGCTGAACGTGGTGCAGTCGTGGATCGAGCAAGGCAAGATGTCGTTCGGAGTTGGCCTGGTGGGCCTGCACATTATCGTGGCGGCGATCGTCGCATTCATCTTCTGGCTGCGCGTGCGCAACCGGCCGCTATTCACGCGGGCGATGTTCGGCCGTTCGAAGGGGGCCTGACCGATGCGGATCTATGAAAGGTACTTCGCGCGTCAGATCTACCTCACGTTCATCTTTATTCTGTTCGCGTTTTCAGGTCTGTTCTTCTTCTTCGACCTGATCAACGAACTGAACTCCGTCGGCCACGGCAATTACAAGTTCCAGTACGCGGTGCTGCGGGTCGCCTTGCAAACGCCGTCACGTTTTTACGAAATCATTCCGGTCGCCGCATTGATCAGCGCGATCTACGTGTTCGCGCAGATGGCGGCGAACTCCGAGTACACGATTTTCCGCGTGTCCGGCCTCGCCACCAATCAGGCGCTGCGCTCGCTCATGAAGATCGGCATTCCGCTGGTGTTCCTGACTTACATCATCGGCGAAGTGGTCGGTCCGTACACGGATCAGTTGTCGGAACGCGTGCGGCTCGAAGCACTGGGGTCGTCGGTATCGACCAACTTCGAGTCGGGCGTGTGGGTGAAGGACACGCTCACCGCGCGCGCGGACGGCGAGCAGGTGACGCGTTTCGTGAACGTCGGCGAATTGAAGCCGGACGCGACGATCAGCAACGTGCGGATTTACGAATTCGATTCGAAGTTTCGCCTCTCAAATGTGCGGAGTGCGAAGAGCGGCAAGTATCAGCCGCCGGGGCATTGGCAACTGACGGACGTAACCGATACGCAATTGATCGACGTTCCCCCTCCTCCGGGCACGCCGACCGATGCCTTGAATCCCGTGTACCGCGCGACGCAGGTGGCATTGCCTGAGTATTCGCTGCGCTCGGAATTGACGCCGCAGATCCTGTCGGTGCTGCTGGTGTCGCCGGATCGGATGTCGATGTTCAACCTGTTCCGCTACATCCAGCATTTGACCGAGAATCATCAGGACACGCAGCGGTATGAAATCGCGCTGTGGCGCAAGCTGCTGTATCCGTTCGCGGTGTTCGTGATGCTGGTATTGTCGTTGCCGTTTGCGTACCTGCATACGCGCGCTGGTGTGGTGGGTGTGAAGGTTTTCGGCGGGATTATGCTGGGGATGAGTTTCCAGCTATTCAACACGCTGTTCTCGCATATTGGTACGTTGAATACGTGGCCCGCGCCGTTGACCGCGGCTACGCCTGGGCTCGTTTATCTCGTGCTCGGGTTAGTCGGGTTGAAGTGGGTCGATCGGCATTAGGAGCCTTTGTCATGGCCGCGCACGGGATGGTGTTGTTTGGGCATGGCGCGAGAGACGTGCGCTGGCGCGAGCCGTTTGAGAGGCTCGCCGATAAGTTGCGGGTTGCCCGCGGTTCTAATGCTGACGCTGGGCCGGTTTTGCTGGCTTTTCTTGAGTTGATGGAGCCGGATCTACCGACCGCTGTGGGTGCGCTTGTCTCCGACGGGTGTTCTGTTGTGACTGTTGTGCCTGTTTTTTTTGGGCAAGGCGGGCATGTTCGGAAGGATCTGCCGGATGTGATCGAGCGGTGTCGTGGGTTATATCCGGATGTGAAGATCACGTGCGCTAAGGCAGTTGGTGAGGATGAGGCTGTGCTGGATGCAGTTGCGGAGTATTGCCTTCGGCAGGGTTGATTTTGGTGTTCACCTTTTCTTGTTTTCTTACTGTGCACCTGCGGCGTTCGCCGCCACCACCGCAGCCGCACAGCAAAAACCAAAAAACCTTAAGCCGCGACTAAAAGCCCCTCCGCGGAGCGGACAACCTGCTGCCGGGCAGCAAACGCCTCCCCTATCATCAAGAGACTCGGTTGCGAAGCATCAACCCATCTCTGCGCCTCGCCAGCAGCGAGCTCCTCAAGCGTGAGGGTGAGCATCCGCTCGCGCTCCGTACTGCAAGCCTCGACAATCGCCACAGGCGTCGAAACAGCGCGCCCCGCGTCAATCAACTGCTGGGCAATTTCCACCCCGCTATCGCGACCCATATAGAACACGAGCGAATCCGCATTCACCTGCTCGCGAATCTCGTCGGACCCCGGTGCCCGGCTAAAAGTAGCTAGCGCAACACTGCGCGACACACCCCGCAGGGTCAAAGACCGCTTCAACGACGCTGCGCTGGCCAGTGCAGCGGTAATCCCTGGTACAACCTCGTACTCGATGCCTGCGGCTTCAAGCGCGCGCATCTCCTCATCGGCACGCCCGAACAACATGGGATCGCCGCCCTTCAAACGAACGACCACGTCATGCTCAAGCGCTGCGTCGACGATCTGCTTGTTGATGAACTGTTGCGCCGTCGAAAGTTGCCCGCAGCGCTTACCCACCGCAATTCGCCACGCGTGAGCAGGCGCGTAGTCGAGCATTGCCGGCTCGACAAGCGCGTCATGTAACACAACATCAGCCGTGCCCAACAATCGCGCGCCGCGTACCGTAATGAGGTCCGCAGCACCCGGGCCTGCGCCGATCAGATAAACCTTACCCATTTGCATCAACCTGTTCGTAAAGGCACCTGCGGTGCGCGGCCCAGCCTCAACCGCTTACGCCGAAAACGCCCGAATCATCCCAGCCGCAACCGTGTGATGCGTCGCTTCGTCGATCAGCACGAATGCGCCCGTGCCCTGATGCGAGTCGTACACGTCGCACACCAGGGGCTTTTGCAACGTCAGCGATACGCGGCCGATGTCGTTCATCGTCAGGTCCTTGCGATCGGTCGCCTGCGACAGCGTATGCACGTCGAGCACTTCCTTGATCGCGCCGATTCGCGCGAACACCGTGTTGGTGGTCTGCTTCAGCAAGTACTTGCGCTGCGTCGACAGCGGCGTGTCGTCGAACCAGCACAGATCGGCTTCCAGCTTCTTCGCCGGTTCCGGCGCTTCTTCGCGCAACACGAAGGTGTCGCCACGCGAGACGTCGACGTCTTCCGCCAGACGGATGGTCACGGTTTGACCGGCAAACGCGCGGTCCACCGCTGCCGTACCACCCGTCACCGGCGCGATGATCTCGGCAACCGTCGCTTCACGGTTCGCCGGCAGCACCACGATCGTGTCGCCGACCTTCACTTCGCCCGCTTCGACACGGCCCATGTAGCCGCGGAAATCGTCAGCCTGGCTGCCGTCCTGACGCGCCACCCACTGCACCGGGAAACGCAGCGCCTGGCCCGTCGGAATATCGACCGGCAACGCTTCAAGCAAATCGAGCAGCGGCTCGCCTGCATACCACGGCATGCTCTCGCTAGCCGTCACAATGTTGTCGCCCTTGAGCGCCGACACCGGCACGAAACGCACGTCATTCAGGCCCAGTTGACGCGCGAGTTCGACATACGCGTCGCGGATCTCGTTGAAGCGCTGTTCGCTGTAGTCGACGAGGTCCATCTTGTTGATCGCGACGATCGCATGCTGCAAGCCGAGCAGCTTCACGATCGCGCTATGACGCTTCGTTTGCGGCAGCAGTTGCGCCACGCCGTCGACGAACGTCACACGGGTCGCGTCGACCAGAATGATCGCTGCGTGCGCGGTCGATGCGCCCGTCACCATGTTGCGCGTGTACTGCTCGTGGCCCGGCGTGTCGGCGATGATGAACTTGCGCTTGGCCGTCGCGAAGTAGCGGTACGCGACGTCGATCGTGATGCCCTGCTCGCGTTCGGCTTCAAGGCCGTCGGTCAGCAACGACAAATCGATTTCGTCGCCAACGGTACGCTTATTCTTCGCTCGCGACAGTGCCGAAAGCTGATCGCTCAATACCGCCTTGCTGTCGTACAACAGGCGGCCGATCAGCGTGCTTTTGCCGTCGTCGACGCTACCCGCAGTAATGAATCGCAGGACGCCGAGGTCTTCTGGTTGGTGAATACCGCTCATGATTGTCTTGCCCTCTGTCGATCGGAGTTAGCGCTAAAGCGCTTACTCCGATCCCATGCAACTTGTTGCGGTCGATCGGAGTTAGGGCGAAGCACTAACTCCAGTCCCATATTAGAAATAACCTTGCTTCTTACGCTGTTCCATCGCGGCTTCGGAGACCTGATCGTCCATCCGCGTCGCGCCGCGTTCCGTAATTTCGGTCACGGCCGTTTCGGCGATGATCTTCTCGAGATCATCGGCATCGCTTTCCACCGGGCACGTGCAGCTGATATCGCCCACGGTACGGAAACGCACCAGCGCGGTCTCGCTGGTCTCGCCTTCACGCATCGGCGTGAGCGGCGTGACCGGTACGAGCAAGCCGTTGCGGCGCACGATCTCGCGTTGATGCGCGTAGTAGATCGACGGCAGCTCGAGCTGTTCGCGGGCGATGTATTGCCACACGTCGAGTTCGGTCCAGTTCGAAATCGGGAACACACGCAGGTGTTCGCCGTTATGCAGACGCGCGTTGTACAGGCTCCACAATTCCGGGCGCTGCGCCTTCGGATCCCATTGGCCGAATTCGTCGCGGAACGAGAAAATCCGTTCTTTTGCACGGGCCTTTTCTTCGTCGCGGCGCGCGCCGCCGATCAGCGCGGTGTACTCATGTTCGGCGATCGTTTCGAGCAGCGTGACGGCCTGCGCGGCATTCCGCGAATCCAGTTCGCGGCGCAGACGCACCGTGCCGCGCTTGATCGAATCTTCGACGTGACCCACCACCAGTTCGGCGCCGATCTCTTTCGCGCGACGATCGCGGAAGTCGATCACTTCGGCATAGTTGTGGCCGGTGTCGATATGCACGAGCGGGAACGGCAGCACGGTCTTGCGATTCGCGCCAATGCCGAAGGCCTTCAGCGCGAGGTGCAGCACCACGACCGAATCCTTGCCGCCCGAAAACAGCAGCGCGGGCTTGCTGCATTCGGCAACCAGTTCGCGCAGGATATGAATCGACTCGGCTTCGAGCCAGTCGAGGTGATCCATCCGGTTCGCCGTGTTGGTAAGCGGTGCATTCACAGTGGAATCGAGCGTGGTGCTCATGTTTGGGTCCTTCGTTGATTCGCGTCGCAAGCGGTTGCTTGCGTCGCAGAAGTATTCAAATCGTTATGTGCGGCGTTCAGGCTAAAAGCCAAGGCCTGAACCGCCTGAATGTTTCATGCCGAAGCGTTTTCGCTGCGGCTGGCGGGGATCGGCGTAATCGTCGTGATATGCAGCCCGCATTCCTTCGTATCGCGCGACTCCCACCACCAACGCCCTGCCCGGCTGTCCTCACCGGGACGGATCGCGCGGGTACAAGGCTCGCAGCCGATGCTCGGGTAACCGCGCGCATGCAGCGGATTGACCGGCACATCGAACGCTTTCAGATAGTCCCACACTTCGGCTTCGGTCCAGTCCGTCAGCGGATTGAACTTGGCGATGTTGCGCGCGGCGTCGTGCTCTTCCGCGTGCAGTTCGGCACGCGTCACCGACTGTTCGCGGCGTTGACCGGTCACCCAGGCGCTGACATCCGACAGCGCGCGATTCAGCGGCTCGACCTTACGGATTTCGCAGCAACGCTTGCGCAGATCGACGCTTTCGTAAAACGCGTTCAGACCATGCGAACCGACATACTCTTCCACCGCGGCAGCTTGCGGATGAAACTGTTCGATATCGTACCCGTAGCGCTCTTTCACACGATCGAGCATGCCGAGGGTTTCCGCATGCAGGCGGCCCGTGTTCAGCGAGAAAATGCCGATCTTCACGCCACGCGAGAGAATCGCATGCGTGAGCAGCATGTCTTCCGCTGCGAGGCTGCTGGCGAGCTTCACGTTCGCGTGACGCGCGGCGATCGAGTCGAGCAGCGCATCGAGGCGCTCGACCTTCGCAACGAGTTCCGGCGTGAGCGATTGGACGTCGCTCATGCCGAGGCCTTTGCCAGTTCGCCTGCTTCGCGGCGGCGGAACAGAGGCGATGAGTTCACCGCGCCCTGATAGTTGAAGCTGAATTCGTCGAACGCCTTGAGCGCGTCGTCGAAGTCTTTGTCTTCACGCAGCGCATACGCATCGAAGCCGCAGCGGAACATGAACGTCAACTGATCGCGCAGCACGTCGCCGATCGCGCGCAGTTCGCCCTTGTAGCCATAACGCTCGCGCAACAGGCGGCCGATGCTATAGCCACGGCCGTCGCGGAACACCGGAAAGTCCACGCCGATCAGCGCAATCGTGTCGAAATCGCCGACGATATCCGCCGGTTCACTATCCGGCGCGAGCCACACGCCGATTTCAGCGGTGCTGCGCGAGGCGAGCAGCGCATCACGCTCAGCCTGCCACAGCGCGAGCGGCACCAGCACTTTGCCGGCCGGCAATGCGTCGACTGCGGGCAGCGTGCCGTCTTCAGCGGCGCGAACTACCGTCCAGTCATCGTTGACGATCGCGCGGTTCTTGATAATAGAAGCCATCTGTTCAGTATCCTTTTCGCGGTTACGCGTGAGCCGGTTGACGCGAGGCGTACACCCGTTCCTTGAACGGGGCCATGCCGATGCGGTTGTACGTTTCGACGAAGCGCTCACCTTCATGGCGATTCTCCACGAACGTGTCGATCACTTTGCTCATCACGTCCGGCATTTCCTCCGCCGAGAACGACGGGCCGATCACACGGCCCAGGTGCGCGCCGGTTGCGCCCGTACCCTGCTCGCCACCGAGCGTCACCTGATACCACTCCGAACCGTCCTTATCGACGCCCAGAATGCCGATGTTGCCGACGTGATGGTGACCGCAAGCATTGATACAACCCGAGATGTTCAGCGACACGTCGCCGAGGTCGTACACGTAGTCGAGATCGTTGAAACGTTCCTGAATCGCCAGTGCGATCGGAATCGACTTCGCATTCGCGAGCGAGCAGAAGTCGCCGCCCGGGCACGCGATGATATCGGTCAGCAAGCCGATATTCGGCGTTGCGAAGCCTTGCGCCTTGGCCTTTTCCCACAGCGTGAACAAATCGTGCTTCTTCACGTTCGCGAGAATCAGATTCTGTTCGTGCGACACGCGGATTTCGCCGAGCGAGTATTCGTCGGCCCAATCGGCGACCGCTTCCATTTGCGCGTCGGTTGCGTCGCCCGGGGCGATTGTGGTCGGCTTCAGCGACAACGTGACCGACGAATAACCCGTCACCTTGTGCGGGCGCACGTTACGTTCGACCCAGCGCGCGAACGCACGGTTTTCCAGCAAATGCTTTTCGAACGATGCATCCGTGTCGGCCAGCTTTTCATACACCGGCGGCTGGAAGTATTGCGACACGCGATCCACTTCGGCTTGTGTCAGCGTCGCCGGACCGTCCTTCAGGTGTTGCCATTCTTCTTCGACTTGCGCCGAGAATTTCTCCGGGCTCAACGCCTTCACGAGAATCTTGATACGCGCCTTGTACATATTGTCGCGGCGGCCGTAGCGGTTGTACACGCGCAGCACGGCTTCGCAGTACGTCAGCAGGTGTTGCCACGGCAAATCCTTGCGGATGATCGCGCCGATGATCGGCGTACGGCCCATGCCGCCGCCGGCCAGAATGTCGGCCACCAGTTCGCCCTGCTCGTTCTTCCTCAGATACACGCCCATATCGTGAATCTGCACGGCCGCGCGGTCTTCCTTGGAACCCGACACGGCGATCTTGAACTTACGCGGCAGCCACGCGAATTCCGGGTGGAACGTCGACCATTGGCGCAGAATTTCTGCCCAGGGACGCGGATCGACCACTTCGTCCGGCGCCACGCCCGCGAACTGGTCGGCCGTGATGTTACGGATACAGTTGCCAGAAGTCTGGATACCGTGCATCTGAACGGCTGCGAGCTTGCGCAGGATTTCCGGCGTTTCTTCGAGCTGGATCCAGTTGTACTGGATGTTCGAGCGCGTCGAAAAGTGACCGTAGCCCCGGTCGTGCACGCGCGCGATCTCGGCCAGCACGCGCATCTGGTCGCTGCGCAGATTGCCGTACGGAATCGCGATGCGGTGCATGTACGCGTGGCGCTGCATGTACAGGCCGTTCTGCAGGCGCAGCGGACGAAACTCCTCTTCGCTCAATTCGCCCGACAAGCGGCGGCAAACCTGATCGGCGTATTGCGCAACCCGTTCATCGACGATGGTCTGGTCGTACTGATCGTATTGGTACATTCGGGGACCCCACAATTTGCGTGACACACGACGGTCCGGGGACCGGCCACCCGGTTCCGCCGCGCCCTGGATATCTCTGTTTGTCAGCCCATGCGAGTCAGGGTTTAGACCTATCTCTCATTTGCTTATGACAAATACAGATATCCATATTGAAAAAGATGGACAGATCGTAATAAACTCGCCTTATATTTCAAACGACTAAAAAATTCTTTTGATATGCGGAGAGGTTATATATGAACCTGCATCAATTCCGCTTCGTCCGCGAGGCTGTGCGGCAGAATTTCAACCTCACCGAAGCGGCCAAAGCCCTGTTTACAAGCCAGCCGGGCGTCTCCAAGGCGATCATCGAGCTGGAAGACGAGTTGGGCGTCGAAATCTTCACGCGACACGGCAAGCGCGTGCGCGGAATGACGGAGCCTGGACGCATCATTCTTCAGTCGGTTGAGAAGATTCTGCAGGAAGTCGAGAGCCTCAAACGGGTCGGTAAAGATTACGCGGCCCAGGATCAGGGCAATCTGGTGATCGCCGCCACCCACACGCAGGCGCGCTACTCACTTCCGGCCGCCATCGCCGAATTCAAGAAGCGCTTCCCCAAAGTTCACCTTTCAATTCTGCAAGGCAGTCCGACGCAGGTCGCCGAGATGGTGATCCACGACCAGGCCGACCTCTGCATCGCCACCGAAGCGATCGCTAACTATAAGGAACTGGTTTCGCTGCCGTGCTTCCAGTGGCATCACGTCGCCGTGATGCAGCCGGATCATCCGCTGCTCGACCGCAAACTTTTGTCGTTAGATGATCTGACCCAATATCCGCTGATTACGTACGACAACGCGTTCGCCGGCCGCACCAAGATCAACGAGGCGTTCCGCCTGCGTGGGTTGCATCCGGACATCGTGCTGGAGGCGATCGACGCCGACGTGATCAAGACCTATGTGGAACTGGGTCTGGGCGTCGGCATCATGGCGGATATCGCGTTCAACGCCGAGCGCGACCGCCATTTGCGCGCGATGCCGGTCGGCCATCTGTTCGGCAGCAACGTGACGCGGGTCGCGCTGAAACAGGGCGCCTATCTGCGCAGCTATGTGTATACGCTCGTCGAACTGCTGTCGCCGAGCATGAACCGCAAGCTGATCGAACAGGCGCTCAAAGGCGATCACGAAACCTACGAACTTTGACATCACCACGCTTCCCGCTACGGAGACCCTTCGATGACGTCGTATAAGAAAAAGATCAGCGGCCTGGCCGCTCTCGGCGCGCTCTTGCTCGCCACCGCGGCACAGGCCGACATCAAGGTCGGCATCGACCTGTCGAGCACCGGCCCCGCGGCCGTGATCGGCATCACGAGCAAGAACGCGATGCTGATGTGGCCGGCCACGATCGCCGGCCAGAAAGCCGACTACATCTTCCTCGACGACGCTTCGGACCCGGGCAACGCGGTGCGCAACATCCGCAAGCTGATCAATGAAGACCACGTCGACGTGATCGTCGGCCCGAATATCACGCCGGCCGCAATGGCCGCGCTCGATCCGGTCGCCGAAAGCCAGACGCCGATGATCACGCTGATCGGCTCGGCGAGCGTGGTCGAACCGCAGGAAGGCAAGAAGGTCTGGGCCTACAAGATGGCGCAGACCGATAGCGCGATGGCCGACGTGATGACGCGCTACATGTCGAACCACAACGTGAAGACGGTGGGCTTCATCGGTTTCGCGGATGGTTACGGCGAAAGCTGGCTCAACGAGTTCAGCAAATTCGCGGCGCTGCGTCACATCCAGTTGGTCGCCACCGAGCGCTATAACCGCACCGACGCCAGCGTCACCGGCCAGATCCTCAAGCTGATGGCCGCCAAACCCGACGCGATTCTGATCGCCGGGGCCGGCACGCCGACCGTGCTGCCGCAGCGCACGCTGATCGAACGCGGCTTCAAAGGCCCGATCTATCAGACGCACGGCATCGCCACGCCCGAGTTCATCAAGCTGGGCGGCAAAGACGTGGAAGGCACGCTGTTCCCGACCCAGCCGGTCGTGGTAGCACGCACGCTGCCTGCCGATCATCCGGCAAAGAAAGCGGCGCTCGCGTTCACCAACGAATACGAAGCGAAGTTCGGTCCGGGCAGCGTGACGCAATTTGCGGGCGACGCGGCAGGCGTGTATCCACGCTTGCAGGATGCGGTCGCGCGCGCGTTGAAGACGGCGCAGCCGGGCACGCCGGCTTTCCGCGTGGCGTTGCGCGACGAACTGGAGCACGCGCATGAACTGGTCGTGCCGAACGGTGTGGTGAATACGAGCCCGAAGGACCACGTCGGTCTGGATCAGCGCGCGAGCGTGATGGGCATCATCAGGAACGGCAAGTTCGTTTATTTGAGTCAGTGAGCGGGTGATGCGCGGCGGGTTCCGTCCCGGTTCAGCGACGCGCATTCCACTGCCCACAGCCGCCGTCAGTCTGTCTGAATTTGTCACTTTTAGGTCAATACGCATGCCTGCCGCGCGAGCACACCGTTCGAGCGGCACGCACCATGCAAGCTGCGTGTAACATGCTGACGGCCAGCTTGCAGTGAACGCGAGTTCTGGCTAATTTTGCCGATTCCGTGCGAGCGCGGAGCGCCTTGAGACTACAAGGCCACCCCGCCTCCCGCCAGTTCGTGAAGTCCGTCAGACCGCGCATGCTAAAAACCAGAAAACGCATCATCATCGCCGCCGTCGTGGTTATCGTGATCCTCGCCATCGCGATTGCCCAGGCCATCAGGAAGCGCAGCACCCCCGCTGCAGCCACCGACACCATCTCTTCCGTCGTCGAATTCGCGCCTGACGACCTCAGCACCGTCAGCCGCCGCACGCTCTCCGAAACGCTGCCGCTGACCGGTTCGCTGCGTGCGGTCACGCAAGCCGCGGTCAAATCGAAAGTGGCCGGCTCGGCGCTCGATGTCATGGTGCGCGAAGGTGATCCGGTCAAGGCCGGCCAAATCCTCGCGAAGATCGACGCCCGTGACTATGTCGCCCGTGCCGAACAGACGCGCGGCCAGATGGCCGCCATGGCCGGCCAGCTCGACATCGCCAAACAGACGCTCGACAACAACCGCGTGCTGGTCGAAAAAGGCTTCATTTCGAAAAACGCGTTCGACACCGCGCAAAGCCAGTATCAAATCGCCCGCGCGAATCTCGATGCGGCAAAGGCGGCGCTGGCGTCGTCGAATCTGTCTCTGGATGATACCGTCGTGCGCTCGCCGCTCGATGGACAGATCGCCTCGCGCTCGGTCGAACCGGGCGAGAAAGTCGCCGTCGATACGAAGCTGTTCGACGTGGTCGATCTGCGCACACTCGAACTGGAGGCGCCCGTGCCGGTCGGCGAAATCGGCCGCGTGCGGATCGGCCAGCCGATCCAGATCGCTTTCGACGGTATCGACACTCCCATCCAGGGCGCGATCACACGCATCAACCCGGCCGCGCAAGCCGGCTCGCGCTCGATCATGGTGTATGTGCAGGTTGCCAATCCGTCGGGCACGCTGCGGGTCGGCATGTTCGGCACCGGCACGATCTCGGTCGGCAGCCGGCAGAACGTGCTGGTCGTCCCCGCCACCGCCATACGCACGGACGGCACACGCCGCAGCGTCTATGCGCTCACCGGCGGCAAGCTGGTTGAGCAGCCGGTGCAGACCGGCGCGACCGGCGAAGCCGATGGCGACACCTGGACCGAGATCATCGGCGGCCCGCTGGCGCTCGGCCAGCAGATCGTGAAGAACAATCTCGGTTCATTGCGGATCGGCAGCACCGTGCATGTGGTGCAACCCGCCCAACCCGGGCAGGCTGCCCCGCAAGCGGCCAGCGTGCCGGGCGCAAGCAGCGCACGCTGACCGGAGCCCGCACCTATGTGGTTCACCCGTATCAGCATCGGCAACCCGGTGCTCGCCACGATGATGATGATGGCGTTCCTCGTCATCGGTCTGTTTTCGTATCAGCGGCTCAAGGTCGATCAGTTCCCCGACATCACCTTCCCGATCGTGGTCGTGCAGACCGCGTATCCGGGGGCGTCGCCGGAATCGGTCGAATCCGACGTCACGCGCAAGATCGAGGAAGCGGTTAATACGATCAGCGGCATCGACGAAATCACCTCGCGTTCCTACGACGCGCAATCGGTCGTGATCGTGCAATTCGACCTGTCCGTGGACGCGGTGCAGGCGGCTCAAGATGTTCGCGACAAGATCGCGCTGATCCGCCCCGATCTGCGCGACGGCGTGAAAGACCCGCGCGTGCTGCGTTATGACCCGTCGGATATGCCGATCATCACGGTGGCCATCTCGAACGCGCCGGGCGCGTCGTTGTCCACGCGCGATCTGACCACGGTCGCCGATCAGATCGTGCGCAAGCGGCTTGAAACCGTGCGCGGCGTCGGCTCGGTGTCGCTGGTGGGCGGCGTGAAGCGGCAGGTGCAGATCGACGTGAATCCGGAGAAGCTGCAGGCGCTTTCGATCGGCGTCGATCAGGTGATCCGCGCGGTGCAGAATGAAAATCAGGAGATTCCGGCCGGTCCGCTCACGTCGAGCAATGTCGAGCAGACCGTTCAAGTCAAGGGCCGCTTCGAGAAACCGGACGACTTCAAACGCATCATCGTCGCACGGCGTGGCGCACAGTCGGCGATTCCGACAGCTTCCTCAGCGACACAGCCCGTCACGCTCGATCAGGTCGCCGACGTGGTGGATGGTCAGCAGGAACCGGACAGCATGGCCTTGCTCAACGGCCAGCGCGCGCTGTTCCTGTCGATCATCAAGGCGCAGGGCGAGAACACTGTAGATGTCGCGCACGGCGTGCGTGACGAAGTCACGCGTTTGCAGCCTCAACTGCCACCGGGCGTACAGCTCAGTATCACCGACGATTCGTCGATCAATATCGAAGATAGCGTCAACGAAGTGAAGCGCACCCTGCTCGAAGGCGCGCTGCTGACGGTGCTGATCGTGTTCCTGTTCCTCGGCTCGTGGCGCAGCACGGTGATCACCGGCCTCACCCTGCCGATCGCGCTGATCGGCACCTTCGCGGTGATGTACGCGTGCGGCTTCACGATCAACGTGATCACGCTGATGGCGCTGTCCTTATGCGTCGGCCTCCTGATCGACGACGCGATCGTGGTGCGCGAAAACATCGTGCGGCACGTGCAGCTCGGCGCGGACCATCGCACGGCCGCACTCGACGGCACCAAGGAAATCGCGCTCGCCGTGCTGGCGACCACATTTTCGATCGTCGCCGTATTTTTGCCGGTGGGTTTCATGGGCGGCATCATCGGCCGATTCTTCCATCAGTTCGGCATTACGGTGGCCGCTGCCGTGCTGATCTCGATGTTCGTGTCGTTCACGCTCGATCCGATGCTGTCCTCCATCTGGCCAGACCCTGATCTGCACGATGCGGATACCGGCCGCAAAGGCTATCGCTATGGACGTTTGATCGAACGTTCCCTGCATCTGTTCGACAAACAGATTGAACGGCTCACCGCGTTCTATCAGCGCCTGCTCGGCTGGTCGCTGAAACATCGCGCGATCACCTTGGTCGTGGCCGCGGCCACGTTCTTCGGCAGCCTGTTTCTGGTGCCGTTCGTCGGCACCGAGTTCGTGCCGAATGCGGACTTCTCCGAAACTCAGATCGGTTTGAACACGCCGGTGGGTACGTCGCTCGAAGCCACCTCGGAAAAAGTAAAACA
>NZ_DASRSY010000480.1:0-13519 GCF_035656215.1 Paraburkholderia sp. | reverse complement strand
CCACCGCCGTTTGCAAAAGCGAGCCGATATGCGGACTGCAATGAACGCGATGCGTGCGGCCGAGCGCCTGCGGGAGCAAACCTTCACGGCCCGTTGCGAAGAAATAGCGCGACGCTGAGTTGTGAAAAGCCAGCAAGCCCGCATACACGCTTGTGATAAACAGCACGCTCATTGCCGTGGTCAGTGTCTTGTTGGCGTAGTGATCGGAGAGCGTGTAGAGGAACGTGGTCGGATCGCTCAATGCGGTGAGCGTCTTGACGATCTTGTCGCTGCCCGCGCCGATTACCATGCACCAGGCGGAAAACGCGTAGAACACGCCGATCAGCAGCACCGAAATGTAGGTGGCCAACGGCACCGTGCGTTGCGGGTCTTTCGCCTCTTCGCTATAGATCGTGGTCGCTTCGAAACCAATAAAGCTCGCGAAGCAGAACAGGAAGCCGATTGCCGGCGTGCCGCTCATGAAGGTATGCGGCGTGAACGAAGCTGCGTTGATGCCGCTGTCGCCGCCGCTTTTCAGAATGGCCAGATCGAGGATCAACACGACGATGTATTCGCCGAACACCAGCAGCGAAAGCACCTTCGCGGACAGATCGATCTGCCGGTAGCCGAATACGCCAATGCTGGCCATCGCCACGAGGGAGCAGATCCACCACGGCGCATTGAGGTTGAAGTGCGTGTTCAGGAAACCCGAGGCCACCGCGCCAAACATGCCGTACAGACCGATCTGCATCGTGTTGTAGCCGAGCAGTGCGATCAAAGCCGCCGCGCCGCCCGCGGTGCCGCCGAGACCGCGAGCCGTGAACGCATAGAAGCCGCCAGCGTTGGTCACGTGCCGCGACATTGCCGTATATCCGGCGGAGAACATCAGCAGGATCACCACTGTGGCGACCAGCAAGGCCGGTGTGCCCGCGCCGTTGCCGAGCATGATGCCGATTGGAAAGCCGCCCGCGATTGCGACCAGCGGGCCGGCCGCCGAGATCACGAAGAAGATGATGAAGCCCAGTCCCAACGCCCCCTTGCGCAACTCGGTGGACGGTGACGGTTCAGCGACGACGCTCATGTTTTCGGCTCCTGGATTTTCTTTCGTCTGCATCACGACGAAGTCGGACGCAGTGCAAGTGTTGATGCACTGTAGAAAGCCAAAAATGCCGAGTGAGAGCACAAATCGGCAAGGCAGCGCGAACTTGGGTTTACGCCTAGGCGTCGCTGACGCAGCCAACAGGGCATCGAATCTGGACGTGAAAGATCGGGCGGGAAGCGCGCAAGCACGCCCGCAAACGGGATTCGTTCATGAGTGAGAATCAGACAAGGAGGGCCACTCGCTCACGCGCCCCTGAAAACGCGCGTTGGACGTTAGCTCAAGCGCGGCGTCTGCGACGGCAATTCGCCGAACAGGTCGCGATATTCGCGGGCGAAATAGCCAAGGTGGGTGAAACCCCAGCGGCACGCGGCATCGCCGATCAGGAGCTCCTCCGCGCTCGTCATGCGTAGCAGCCGATGCACGGCATTGAGCCGGATCGAGCGCAGGTATTCGACGGGCGTCACGTTGGCCACGCGCTGAAAGCTGGTTTGCAAGGTCCGGCGACTGCACCGCAGCGCGCGGCACAGATCGAGCACGGTGATCGGTTGGTCGGCGTTGTCCTGCAGAATACGCTCGCAGCGCCGCACGACGTCGCTATACGTGGTGTGCGTGAGGTCTCGCGGCGGTGTCTGCGACGCGCTTTCGATCAGACCGAGCAGAACGCTGATCATCTCGTCGCGGAATACTTTGGTCGCGGCGGGATGCGCGAACGCGGCGGTATTGTGCTCGGCGGAGTCGAGAAACGGTGCAAGCCGCTCACGCAGCATCACTCCGTGCTCGTCGGAAAGTGCCAGCACACCGCCTTTTACCTGACGGCCGGCGTGTTCGCCCACCGTCACGCTCAGCAGTTCGTCCATCATTTCGGCGGAGACGCTGATGCCGGCGTAGTGCATCGACTCCGGCGTGTAGAAGCGAAATTCCTCGCCCGCACCGAGCAGCAGCAGCGCGTATCCATCCACGCGCCGCCCCTGAAACGTGCCGACGAGCGGCGCATAAAGTGGCACCGCGATCGAAGCCAGACCGGCCGGCGACACGCCATACTGCGCCACCCGGCGGTTGGTGGTTTCGCGAAAGAAATGAAAGTCGCTCGAACTCGCCTGCACGAGCGTGCTCTGGAAGCGGCCCGGCGTCATCTGACGATAAACCTGCTCCCAGCCGCTCACCGCCAGCGAATGATCGTGCACGTCGGCAAGCGTACTGATCCGGAAGTCCATGTCCCCTCCCGCCTACTCTGAACAGGCTACATTCATGCGATGACGGCCCGGCCTGTCGTAGCGGACGCCAACCTGGATGCAGACGAAAGCCGCGCCTCGCGGGGTCTCTCTCTGCAGATGAAGAAGCAATGTTATTCCAGGCTGGCGGATGTGGCGCGATTTTAAAAAACGGCGACACGTCCACGGATTCAGTTTCACCGCGCGCTGCCCCAACCCGGAATGCACGGGTGCATTCTGCAGCGCGCCTCAACACTTGACCAAGTCAATTATGCAAATTTCACTTCATCGAAGCCCGCGGCCAACGCGCCGACGAGCGCGTCGAGTTGCGCCGGTTCGATCACCAGCGGCGGCGACAGGATGATTTTCGTGCCGACCGGCCGTACCAGTGCGCCGTGCGTGCGCGCCACTTCGGCCACCGCGTTGGCATAGCCCGAGGTCGGGTCGATCGGCTCGCGGGTTTCCTTCGACTTCACCAGATCGAGCGCGACCATCAGGCCCTTGCCGCGCACGTCGCCCACTGCCGCATAGCGTTCGGTGAATGGCCGCAGCGCTTCGAGCAGATGCGCGCCCTGCTGCGCGGCGTTGTCCGGCAGGTTCTCGTCCTTGACGATCTTCAGGTTGGCCAGCGCCGCCGCGCACGCAACCGGATGCCCCGCATAGGTATAGCCGTGCATCAACGCGCCGGTGAAATTCGCATTGTTCATGAAAGCCTGCTCGATACGCTCGTTGAACGCGGTTGCACCAAGCGGAATGTAGCCTGAAGAAATACCCTTCGCGAAGCACATGATGTCGGGTTTGACGCCCCATCCGCGACTGCCGAACATATTGCCGGTCCGGCCAAAGCCCGTGACGATTTCGTCGGCGATCAGCAGAATGCCGTACTTGTCGCACACTTCACGAATCAGCGGCCAGTAGTTTTCCGGCGGCACGATCACGCCGCCCGCGCCCTGCACCGGTTCAGCGATGAACGCGGCGATCGTGTCGGGGCTCTGGAAAATGATCTCTCGTTCCAGCATTTCGGCACAAATCCGGCCGAGCTCGGCGGGATCCTGCGTGAACGGATTGCGATAAAGCCACGGCGTTTCCACATGAAAACAACCCGGCAAATTCGGCTCGTAATTGCGACGGAACGCAGTGTTGCCGTTCACTGACGCGCCACCGAAGTGCGTACCGTGATAGCCCTGCTTCAGCGAAATAAACTTGGTGCGGTCCGCCTCGCCTTGCAACTTCCAGTACTGACGCGCGAGCTTCAACGCGGATTCGACCGCATCCGAGCCGCCCGAACTGTAGATCACGCGGCGCATGCCTTCCGGTTCGAGCATATCGATCAGCACTCTCGACAATTCCTCGGCGCGCGGATGCGAAATACCGTCGAACAACTGGAAGTATTCGAGCTCGTCCAGTTGACGCACAATCGCGTCCTTCACTTCACGCCGGTTATGGCCGACGTTGACGTTCCAGAGACCGGCCACGCCGTCGACGAGCTTATTACCGCGATCGTCGAACACATAACAGCCGTCGCCGCGCACGATACGGATCGGCTCGCGCTGCTGCATTTCAGCGGGGTGCTGCATCGGATGCCAGAAGGCGGAATCGTTCGTTCCCATAGTGCTTACTCCGTAAAGTCCAGTTTGTTGGTAGGTTCGTGTGACTGCGTTCGGCTCAATGCGCGATGCACACGGACTTGGTTTCCGTAAAACCTTCGATGGCGTACTTGCCGAATTCTCGGCCGATGCCCGATTGTTTAAAGCCGCCGAACGGCATGCCCGGATCGAGCGGTACGTGGCAATTGACCCACACGGTGCCGGCCTCGATCTGCGGCACGAGGTTCATTACGGTCTTAAGGTCGTTGCTCCACAGGCTCGCGGCGAGGCCGTACGGTGAATCGTTGGCGAGACGCAGCGCTTCGAGTGGATCGTCGAACGGGACAATGGCGAGCACGGGACCGAACACTTCGTCCCGCACGATTGCCGCGTCGTGCGGCACGTCGGCGATGACGGTGGGGCGAACGTAGTAGCCCGGCAGATCCACCGGCTTACCGCCCGCAAGAAACTTCAGGCCGGCGGCCTGAGCACGCGCGATGTGCTGCATGACACGGTCGCGGTGCTGCGCGGACACCAACGGATTGATCTGCGCAGCCGGATCGAGGCCAGGTCCCAGCGTCATGGCGTTGGCGATATCGGCGAGACCTTCCGCCACTTGCCGGTACTTGCTGCGATGCACGTAAATGCGCGAAGCCGCCGCGCACACTTGTCCCTGATTGAAGAAGCCCCCAGCCAGCGCGCCTTGAATCGCCTGCTCGACGTCGATATCGGCGAGCATCACCGCCGGATTCTTGCCGCCGAGTTCCAGCGAAAAGCGCGTCATGTTCTGCACGGCGGCTGTGCCGACCAGCTTGCCCGTCGGCGTCGAGCCGGTGAACGAAATCTTGCTGATGCCCGGATGCGCCGCCAGCGCGGCCCCGCATTCGCGGCCACCGGTAACGACGTTAAACACGCCCGCAGGCACACCGGCTTCGAGCGCCAGTTCGGCGAGACGCAATGCCGTCAAAGGCGTTTCCGGCGATGGCTTGATCACGATGGTGCACCCTGCTGCAAGCGCCGGCACCAGCTTCCATACGGCAATCATCAGCGGGAAATTCCACGGCACAATGCCGGCGACCACACCGATCGGCTCCTTGCGCGTAAACGCCGTGTAGCGCGTACCGGGCGGAAACGGAATCGATACGTCCAGCGTTTCGCCGGTAATCTTGGTCGCCCAACCCGCCATATAGCGCGCATATTCGATCGTCGCGCCCACTTCCACCGTGCGGGCGATGTTGATCGACTTGCCCTGATTCAAGGTTTCGAGTTGTGCGAGGTCTTCGGCATTGGCTTCGAGCAGGTCGGCAAAGCGCAGCAGAATGCGCTCGCGATCGGCGGGACGCAGGCCGCTCCATACGCGCGCATCGAACGCGGCGCGCGCGT
The DNA here is from genome assembly GCF_035656215.1 of Paraburkholderia sp. Taxonomy (GTDB): domain Bacteria; phylum Pseudomonadota; class Gammaproteobacteria; order Burkholderiales; family Burkholderiaceae; genus Paraburkholderia. The sequence goes on along the minus strand of NZ_DASRSY010000480.1, from coordinate 8,258 downwards.
TGCTCACCGCGTGATCGACGTCGGTTGCGTCCGCGTCCACTACGGTCGCAAGGCGTTCGCCGCTCGCCGGATTGAACACGTCCAGACGACGCTCCGAATGCGCGTGTTGCTGCGCGCCGCCGATAAACAGGCCGAAATCGCGCTGCACGAATGCGCGAACCGCATCGCTGACGACAACCGTTGCATCGTTACTCATATCCTGGGCCTCTCGTTGATGTCTCGTTGCTATCCGATTCATGGCCGCGGAGGCCATCGTGTTGAAGAATGGTGGCACGCCGGTTTGTCCACCGTTAGCGCTAATCGGCAGGCGCACCGCGCTTAAGGGAAAACATCTAGCGCTCGCTTGCGGTTGCATGTGGGGTTACACGCTAGCGTTACTTTCCTGCGGTTAATTACTTGCGTGTACGTGCCCGGGGTACGCCCCGGATCACGCGTAAAGGCAACACTCGAATGCCTCGCGCTGCACGAACAGCCGTTCGGGCAATAGCACCGCTTCGGCCGCATTGATCTGCATGAACAGCGCAAAACGCACACCATCGCTATGGCCGACAATTGCGCAATTCGTTTCTACGAAACCACGGTTAAAGCGCGGATCACCGCTCAGAATGTCGACGTCGTCATGCAACCCGACGCACCGCGCGCCATCGACGATGTTCCAGCTATCCGGCAAACGCAGCAGAATGTCGGACACGTCTTCTTCGCGAGAGATCACGGCGGCCAGCGCGGCCTGACGACGTTGGAACCAGCGAGCGCCATGCATGCTGTCGGCGCGTTCCACCGCTACGGCCGCGACGGCGTAGAGGAGCATCGGCTCATCGGCCTCAACCGGTTCGACGCGTGTGCCACCCATCGGCCAGGTGTCGATCATGGCGCCGGCCCTTTATAGAAACAGCGCGCCGATCATTTCCGTGCGGCTCGACACGCCGAGCTTGCGGAACATGCGCAACAGATGGGTTTTGACGGTGGGCTGCGCGAGTGCGAGGTCGCGTGCAATCTCCTTGTTCGACAAACCGTTGCGCACGAGGCGCGCAATCTGTTGTTCGCGATGCGTCAGGTTCGGACGGATATCGGTGTGGGCGTCGCCGTCGTGGCGCAGGTGCGTGCGCATTGGCCGCTGATCGCGCAGCGCGGGCACCAGCGCGGCTTCCAGCAGCGGTTGCACCGCCCTCGCGTGCCGCTGATCGTCTTCGGAGAATGCTTCCGCGGGCGCCATGCGCAACAGCGAAAACGCGGCCACCGAACGCGTGCCTCGTGTGCCTCGCGCGTCGTCACGCAGCAGGACCTCCATCACATCGACCACCTGATGTGGATTCAGGAAACGCCGCCAGTACACCGAGCCGCCACGCACAGTCTCGGGCAGCGCACCCGCGAGCGTAATCACGCTGCCTGTCTGCGCGGAAAAACGCGATGGATGCATCGGATCGAGCGTGCAGTAACGCTGCAAATACGTGCGATGCATCGTCTCGGTCATGCCGAACAGCTCGAAGCCCGACGGTTCGTTGTCCGCGCCGACCCAGTAGAAGACCGTCGCCGAGGGTCGCACCAGTTGCGCGAGCGCGTTCACAGCGGCGCCCAGTGCGGGCATGAAGGCGCTTTGGGACGCAGCTTCGTCGCGAATCGTGTTCAACATGGCGCTCTCCCGGTTCACCAGCTCAAGACCATCGTACGAACGTGCGATTCCGTTGCGTGAGCACGAATTGGCAAATCGACGCGCCTCGCGCACTCAAACGACGGTTGCGCTGTCATCCTTTTGCCTGATTCCGCGGTACGCCCACCGTGTCTAGACTCTGGAGACACACTTCACTCCTTTCAGCACGCCAGATCACGTCCAGTCACGCTCAATTACGTTCATAAGGAACGCCATGTCCCAACAACGCACGGTTGTCATCACAGGCGCAGGCACCGGTATCGGTGAAGCCTGCGCCCGGCTGTTTGCTTCGCGCAGCGCGCGCGTGGCGCTGATCGGCCGGCGCCGCGAACCACTCGAACGGGTGGCACGCGAAACCGGCGGCCTGGCGCTCGATGGCGACGCAGCCAGCGCCGCCGACTGGCAGCGCTTCATCGCCGCGATCAAGGCCGGCGGCGGCGCTATCGATGCACTGATCGCCTGCGCCGGCGGTTTCGGCATGGGCACAGCCACCGAAACCGACGACGACGCCTGGTCCGCCGCGATGCGCGCGAATCTCGACACGGCCTTCGTCGCCGCCCGCGCCTGCCTGCCCGATCTGATCGAACGGCGCGGCGCAATCGTGCTGGTCGCCTCGATCGCTTCGCTCGCGGCGGGGCCCGCTGTGTGCGGCTACACCACGTCGAAGCACGCGCTGATCGGCCTGACGCGCTCGCTCGCCCGCGACTACGGCCCGCATGGCGTGCGCGTCAACGCGGTATGCCCCGGCTGGGTCCGCACGCCGATGGCCGATGCGGAAATGCAGCCGTTGATGCAGCGCTACGACGAAACGCTCGACGCGGCCTATCAGCGCGTCTGCGCCGATGTGCCGTTGCGCCGTCCCGCACACGCAGAAGAAATCGCGGGCGTATGCGAGTTTCTGGCATCGCCCGTTGCGTCGATCATCACTGGCGCCACCCTCGTTGCCGACGGCGGTTCCTCGATCGTCGACGTGCCGACGCTTGCGTTCGACCATATGTAAGCGGGGTCTTAGTTCATCGCGGCGGTCGACTCCGGCAAGGTCGCACCGCCGTCGACCACGATGGTTTGACCGGTGATGTACGAGGCCGCGTCGGACGCCAGAAACAGCATGGCCGCCGCGATATCCGACGGTTCGCCCAGGCGTCCGAGCGGAATCGCCTGTTCGATACGGCGGTTGTGCGCGTCGTCGCCGAGATTGCCCATCGCGGGCGTGCGGATCATGCCGGGCTCGACGCCGTTGACCGTGATCCGGTGCTTCGCCAGCTCCAACGCTGCGGCTCGAATGAAGCCGTTCACGCCCGCCTTCGACGCCGCGTAGTGCGCGAGCCCCGGATATGCCACACGGGGCCCCGTCACCGATGAGGTCGCCAGCATCCGCCCGCCGCCTTGCCGGATGAATGCGGGCGTCGCCGCCTGCGCGAGCCAGAACAGCGCGGCGAGATTGACGGCGAAGGTGCGCTGCAGAATCGCGGGCGTGATCGCATCGAAGGCGGTGAGCGGGAAATACGCCGCGTTGTGCACGACCACATCGAGCTTGCCGAAGTCCGTTTCCACATCGGCAACGAGGCGCCCGATCTGCGTGTACTCGGCCATATCCGCCGCGTACGCGCGGGCCACGCCGCCCTGCTGCGCGAGACGTTGCGCCGCTTCCGTGGCCGCGTCGATGCGCAGATCCGCGATCGCCACGCAGGCGCCGCGCGCGACAAACGCTTCGGCAATGCCACGTCCGATGCCTTGCGCACCACCGGTCACCAGCACCCCCTTGCCGGCGAAATCACGCACGCTCGTCGTAGGCTGCGCGGCGTCGTTCATTGCGGATGCCGCGTCACGTTGAGCACTTGGGCAAGCGCGCCGACCGGGAAATTCGACAGCGAGTCGAACTGATTGCCCTGATAACCGAAAATCTTGCCGTCGGTTTTTTTGCGTTCAAGGTCGATCATCACGACACCGAGTGTCGGAACGATTTTTTCGCGCCAGACGAACAGGTACAGATCTTTGGCGATGGCGATGTAGTGGCAACGGTCCACATCGGCGAGACCGGCTTCCACGCCCGAGAGGCATTGCCACGCATAGAAGTTGTCGTTCAGATAGACGTGTTCGTACTGCTCCGTGGCGCTATACGTGTACAGGTTGCGCATACCGATCAGCTCGCGAGTCGGATGATGCAACGCCGCGTCTGTCCCTGCGTTAGCGCCCTGTTGCGCGATCCTGCCGTAACGGAACTGCGCCTGTACGCCCGTCAACTCCATGCCTCGCTCGACACGCGTGAACGCATCAGTGCGGGCTTCGCTTTCATTTGGCAAGGTGCCGACCATTGTGGTGCACAAACCCTGTTTCACATCGAGCACGTAGCTCGTCGCCGCCGGCCTCGATCCATCGCCGCCGCCGATGTAATCGACGAAGTAAATGCCGTCGCGCACCGAGGTGACCCGGCATTCGAATTGACCGTTTTCCGTACGCAGCACACCGGCGGAGACGAACGTCAACGTCTCGGCCGGGCCATCGGCGAATTCGAGCTTCAACGTGCGGCCGGTCAGATCGTCGACGGGCGGCAGGATATGGCTGTCGGGTGCGAAACCTTCAGCCAGCGCGCCGACCTGAATGAAAACGGGTTGAGATGTCATGTTTGTATGGCTCCAGTAGTTTGATGATTTGCCGCGGCGCTATTCGCATCGAGCGCCAGGCCGCGGCGCCTGTGACTACTGTACGGAGACCGCGGGCGCGGCGGCATCGACCATAAGGATGACAACACCTGTGGCTTTGGGCGGGCCAAAACGCCTGAAAGACCCCATGCCCATGGTCCTGCAGCCTTCCGAGGCTTTGGAGGCCTCGGAAGGCTTTTGGCGCTTCGGAGGCTTTAGACGCCTCGGAGGTCCTAGACTCGTCAGAGCCGTCAAACGCCCTACAGCAACCCAAACTCGCCGGCCATCTCATCGATTAGCCCACGCTGAAACGCCTTGAAACGCTCGTTAGGCTGCTGCGCGATCGCCAGATCGAGCATCGGATCGGTCACTTGCGTACGCACGTCCGCCAGCGTTTCGACAATGGCGTGCCCGCAGAACGGCACGTACGCTTCCGAATACCCACCCTCGTGCACGATCACCAGACGCCCACCACAATAACGTTCAGCGGCATCGCGCATCAGTTGTGTCATCGTGCGATAGCTCTCGCTGTGCAGCAGCATGCGTGCGAGCGGATCGACCGCACTCGCGTCGAGCCCGCTCGCCACCACGATCAGATCCGGCCTGAACGCGTCGAGCGCGGGCAGCACGATGCGCTCGAACGCATACAGATAGGCGTCGTGGCCGCCGCCCGGCAACAACGGAATGTTCACGTTGGCACCCACGCCCGCGCCCGTGCCGCGCTCGTCCGCGCCGGAGTAACCCGGCGGAAAGCAGCGGTCCTGATGCAGCGAAATCGTCAGCGTGTTGGGATCGTCGTAATAGATCGACTGCGTGCCATTGCCGTGGTGGACATCCCAGTCGATCACCGCAACGCGTTCGACGCCATGCTTCGCGCGGGCTGCTTCGATCGCAATGGGAATATTGGCGAGTAGGCAGAAGCCCATCGGCTTGTCGCGCAGACAGTGATGGCCAGGCGGGCGCGACAACGAGAATGCGTTGCTTGCCCGTTTGTCGAGCACGGTGTCAATCGCGCTGATGGCAAGCCCTGCCGAAAGCGCAGCGATCTCATAGCTGCCCTTGCCAAACGGTGCGAGGTCACCCAGATCGCCGCCGGTCGTGTCGCTGAGCGCCTTGAAGCGGTTCAGATAATCGCGCGGATGGACGCGCAGCAAATCTTCTTCAGTGGCAAGCTCCGCACCCTGCATGTCGAGCGACGCCGCCAGCCCCGAGGTCTGGATCAGCGCCAGCAGCCTGCGTTTCGAATCGGGCGATTCCGCGTAACCGCTGCTCGATGGCGGCTGCACCCAGCCGCCGACCGGAAAGAACAGTGCATGCGTGCCACCCGTATGCCAGAAGGTGCGTTCATCCGTGAAAAATGCTGTTTTGCTCATGATGTCTCTTACCTGTAGTTCACCTGCGGATTTAAATCGACCGGGTTCGACTGCACGGTCACCGACGCGCGCCCGGCACTTCGAGCCCGCTACGCTCGACACGTAGCAGGCAAACGAAAGACAACGCGCAGATCACCGCCGCGCCCTGAAACAACGTATTGAGTCCCACACCCGCGTCGAGGAGAAGCCCAGCGATCAGCGGACCGACCGCAAGCCCCGCGCCGATCACGAAGTTCAGCGTGGCGATCAAACGCCCCGACGTGTCGGTTTTTGCGGCTGCGGCGAGGATGAACGGGAGCACAAAGGTCCACGCGAATTTGAAGGCGAAAATCGCGGCGGCGTAGCCCGTCGAACCGGGATGCGCCGACAGACCGAGCAGGGCTGCGACGAGGATCGCGTAACCCGTCAGCAGCATCGCGGCACGCGCGATCCGGTTGCCGATGAACGACGCGCTTGCCGCGCCGACAATTCCCATCACGCTCGCGGTCGCCAGCAGTTCGCCGGTGTGGCCGGCGTCGAGTCCGGCGAGCGACGCCGCCTTGCTCGCGAACGTCCAGACGCCGCCGATTGCCACATAGAAAGCGAGCACGCCGCCGATCACCAGCGTCGCGAGAAACCACGTGCTGCCTGCACGGTTGACGCTGGACCCAGCCTGTTGCACCTGCTTGCCGCTCGCCCCGCCCAATGCCGGATCGAAGCCACGCGTCAGCGGCGATGCGATCAGCGCGAGCACGGCCAGCACCACATACAGCGCGCGCAAACCGAACGCGTCGAACAGATGCGGCAGCACGAACAGGCCGAGCGCACCGGCCACCAGCTGGCCCACCACCCACAAGCCATACACGCGGTCGCGATTGCCGCTCGTCGCCGCGCTCGTCATGCACAGCACCATCAGCGTGCCGCCGCCGAGCGCAGTCAACGCACGCAGCACCAGCAACACGACAAAGCCCGGCATCAGCACCGCCGTGGCGAAATTGCCGACGCAAAACACCGCCGTAGCGATTGCGGCGACCCGGCGCGCGTCGACTCGTCCCAGCCACAAGAGCGATGGCAAGGTCGCGCAACTGAACGCGCCGAGTTCGACGAAGAAATACGTGCCGATCTGCGAGGCGCTCAAACCGAGCTGTCCGCCGAGTTGCGCAGCGACTGCCGGCGCGACCAGCAGCAACAACGGTGTGATCGCAGCAAACACCACCAGCGACAGCAGCGTGGACGTCGCGAATTCGCGCGGCACGGCCGTAGGCGCCGCGGCAGCAGCGGCGGCCGTGGCAAATGAAGATGTCGAAGAAGTTTTCATGGGGCTCAGAGGTAACGGTTGCGGTTGCAACGAAGGCCGATACGCGGCCTATGAGAGGCGAATACAAGCCGGCGTTGTCGACACTGAGACGCTACGCCAGCGGCGGCCAATCAGAACGTGTGATACATGCCGAGCATCGCGCCGAACTGCGAGGCGCCATCGAGCGGCGTTGCGTCGTATTCATAGACCGGCTGCGAGCTTTCACTGCTGTTACGCGAGTAGCCGAGATTCACATACGCCACCGTGCGCTTTGACAGCGCATAAGTGCCGCTCGCGATGAACAGCGTCGGATGACCGACACTCGGCGTGTTCGACCAGGTCTGATAGACGCCGCCCGCGAGGCCGACGAAATTGTTGACCTGGTAACGCGCCCCGCCCCACGCCACGGTTTTCGACGGCGCGAGCGATCCGGTTTGCCGCTCAGCGCCGCCGTACAGCGAAAGCGTCGCAATGTCCCAATGCGCGGCCAGCGTGCCGATGGTCTGCTGCAGTCCCGAGGTATCCACCTCCCCCGACGCCGTGCCTTGCGCCCGATGCAGCGCCGCGCTGATGCCATAGCCGTTGCCGCCGTATTGCGCGCCGATTTCCAGCACCCGGCCCGAGCGCGAATTGCCGGCCACACCACCGGTCGCCGCCAACGCTTCGGCGCTGAAGCCGCCGTAATCCGCGGTTTTGAACTTCACCGAGTTATCAATGAAGTTGGCCGACAGCGGCACCAGCACACCCTGGCCGCTGTACGCCGCGTACAGCAGCGGGTCGTAGAAAACCGTGCGGTCGAACAGCACGCTGAACTGCCGCCCGAGCGTGACGGTGCCGAATTTGCCGGTCAACCCGACGTAAGCGCCGCGAAAGAATGCGTAACCAGGCACCGTGGCCGTACCATCGTTCACGTTGATGCCCTGCTCGAGGCGGAAGATCGCCTGCAAGCCGCCACCCAGGTCTTCCGTGCCCGTCAACCCGATTTGTGACGGCAACACCCCGTAGTTCTGCAAGTTGACAGCGCTGTGCTGCCCGTCCGCATTCGTGCGGTACTGAACGCCGGCGTCGATCAAACCGTACAGCGTGACACTCGATTGCGCGTGTGCGGTCGTGGCGCAGAAGCCAGCCGCCACGCTCAATGCCGCAAGCGTCTTTCGTCGACCGCTGCGCTGCCGTGATACGTTTCGTTTCATCGAGAAGCTCCAAACCGTCTGATGTTTTTGTAATGTGTCCGTTGCTGCGGGCTGCATCCCTCATCGAGTGCAACGGCAGTGTCGGTAGCGGCAATTGCGCTGAATAGACGTCCAGATGAACGGTAT
>NZ_DASRSY010000479.1:0-8269 GCF_035656215.1 Paraburkholderia sp. | reverse complement strand
CACCCCGCTCGCGCAACGCGCGCGCAAGCGATCCGCCGATCAGGCCGACACCGAAAATCACCAGCTTATTAAAAGAGAACGCAGCCACGTCGGTCACAGAAAAAGCGCGTCATTCATGAAATGAGACGCGCGGGTCAAGGTCAACCGCTTAAGCGGTGGCGAGCGTCTTTTCGAGCGCTGCGAGGAACGCTTCGTTTTCTTTCGGCAGACCAATCGTGATACGCAGCCATTGCGGCAAACCGTAGTTGCCGACCGGGCGAACAATCACGCCCTGCTTCAGCAATTCGAGGTTGACGCGATTGCCGGCAGCGTCGTCGTTGCCGACACGCACCAGCACGAAGTTGCCGTCCGACGGCACATACTCAAGCCCGAGTTTGTCGAACGCTTCGGTCAAAAGGCGATAGCCTTGCGCATTCAAGGCCGCGCTTTTTTCCAGAAACGCCGTGTCGTTCAGCGCCGCGATCGCTGCGGCTTGCGCCAGCGTGTTCACGTTGAACGGCTGACGCAGACGGTTCAGCAGATCGGTCAACTCAGGCTGGGCAATAGCGAAGCCGACACGCAAGCCGGCGAGTCCAAACGCCTTCGAGAACGTGCGCGACACCAGCAGATTCGGATAACGGCGTACCCACGCGATCGAGTCGTAGCGCTTTTCTTCCGGCAGATATTCCGTGTACGCCTCGTCGAGCACGACGACCACGTTGCGCGGCACCTTGTCGAGAAACGCCTCAATCTTCGCGCCTTCGATAAAGGTACCCGTCGGGTTGTTCGGGTTCGCGACGAAGATCAGACGGGTGTCGTCCGTGATCGCGGCGAGCATCGCGTCGAGATCGTGGCCGTACTTGATGGCGGGCACAACGATCGCACGCGCACCCACGCCTTGCGTGGCCAGTGCGTAGACCGCGAATGAATACTGCGCGTAGACGATCGACTGGTCCCTTTCGACTAATGCATGTGCGGCAATTTCGAGAATGTCGTTGCTGCCGTTACCGAGCGTGACCCAGTCGGCGGGTACGCCGTAACGCTCGCTCAGCGCCGTCTTCAGTTCGAATGCATTCGCGTCCGGATAGCGGCCGAGTTCGCTGGCTGCTTGCGCCATGGCACGTTGTGCCGACTCCGGCATGCCGAGCGGATTTTCGTTCGACGCGAGTTTCACGATCGTCGCTTCGTCGAGGCCAAATTCGCGGGCCACTTCCGAAATCGGCTTGCCGGCGATATAAGGCGCAATCGCGCGCACATAAGAAGGACCGAAGGACGTTGTCATGAAAATCTCCGAACGACTAATTAGTAGTAGGTGAACATGCAGCAGGCGCGCCCGTGCAACGTGTGCGCGCCCCGGCCGACTTCAACGGGCGCGCGGATACGAGCCAAGTATCTTCAGGAACGCGGCCTTCTGGCCGAGTTCGGTGAGCGCGGCGGCAACCGCCGGCTCGTCGCGATGGCCTTCGACGTCGATGTAGAAGTAATACTCCCACGTGCCGACGCGCGCCGGACGCGACTCGAAACGGGTCATGGATACACTGTGGCGCGCCAGCGGCTCCAACAGTTTGAACACGGCGCCCGGCTCGTTCGCCACCGAAACGATCAACGACGTCTGGTCGTGCCCGCTAACGCCGGTGCGCTCCTTGCCGATCATCACGAAGCGCGTTCGGTTGTGCGGATCGTCCTGAATCAGCGCGTAGGCGACTTGCAGACTGTAATGGGTCGCAGCGCGATCGCCGGCGATGGCTGCGACAGTCGGATCTTCCGCCGCCATACGCGCGGCTTCGGCATTGCTCGACACCGCCTGACGCTCGAGATGCGGCGCATTCGTCGCGAGCCAGCGCTGGCACTGAGCAAGCGCCTGCGCGTGCGCACACACCCGCTTCACGCCGGTGAGGCCGCCGTTCAGCGTCAGGAGATTGTGGTGAATCGGCAAGGCCAGTTCGCCGCCGATCGTGAGCTGGGTTTGCAGCAGCAGATCGAGCGTGCGCGACACCGCGCCTTCGGTCGAATTCTCGACCGGCACAACGCCGAATTCGGCTGCGCCTGCTTCGACCGAGCGAAATACTTCGTCGATCGACGGGCACGGCAGACCTTCGATCGACTGACCGAAGTACTCGTGCATCGCCTGTTCGCTATACGTGCCGACCGGGCCAAGGTACGCGGCTTTGATGGTCTTTTCGAGCGCGCGGCTCGCAGCCATGATCTCGCGCCAGATCGCGCTGATATGCTCACTGGCCAATGGGCCGTTGCTCATATCCTGCAGGCGCGCGATCACCTGCTGCTCGCGCTCCGGGCGGAACACCGGCGCGTTGAAATGCTTCTTGACCTCGCCGACTTCGAGCGCCACTGCGGCGCGCTGATTGAGGAGCGCGATCAACTGCGCGTCGAGCGCGTCGATGCGTTCGCGAAGGGGCTTGAGTCGGGTATTGAGTTCGTCGTCCATGCGTGAAAACGGCCCTGCCGGGTAACTACTGGAAAGGATACGCGTGCCTGAATGTCTAAGACGATCAGGCGCTGCGCTGTTCGAATTCCTTCATGTATTCGACAAGCGCTTTGACGCCTTCGAGCGGGACGGCGTTATAAATCGACGCCCGCATGCCGCCAACGGACTTGTGGCCCTTTAGCTGCACCATTCCCCGCGCTTTCGCGCCGGCCAGGAAATCTTCGTTGCGCGACTCGTCGGCGAGGAAAAACGGTACGTTCATCCGCGAGCGCGAGCCACGCTCGACCTTGTTCAGATAGAAACTGCTCGAATCGATCGTGTCGTACAACAGCTTCGATTTTTCGAGGTTACGCGCTTCCATCGCGGTAAGGCCGCCCTGCTTCTTCAACCACTTGAACACCAGCCCTGCGACATAAATCGCATACGTGGGCGGGGTGTTGTACATCGAATTGTTCTCGGCGACGGTTTTCCATTCGAACGCCGACGGGCAGATCAACTGCGCGCGATCCAGCATGTCTTCGCGCACGATCACAACCGTCACGCCCGCCATGCCGATGTTCTTCTGCGCGCCACCGAACAGCACGCCGTATTTGGCGATGTCCATTGGACGCGACAGGATGTGCGACGAAGCGTCCGCCACCAGCGGAATGTCGCCGAGGTCGGGAATCTCGAATGTCTCGACGCCGTGAATGGTCTCGTTGGTGCACAGATGCACGTATGCCGGATCGTCCGAAAGTTGCCATTCAGAGCGCGTCGGCGCACGGGTGAAACCCTCTGCCGTCTGTCCGCTCGCCGCCAGATGCACGGCACCGTATTTTTGCGCTTCCTTGAGCGACTTCTGCGACCACGAACCGGTCACGACGAAATCCGCGCGCGGTTTCGCGCCCATCAGATTCATCGGCACGATTGCGTTTTCGCCCAAGCCGCCGCCTTGCAGAAACAGAATGCGGTGGCTGGCAGGCACCTCGAGCAGTTCGCGCAAATCGACGAGCGCTTCCTCGTGGATCGACATGAATTCTTTGCCGCGATGGCTCATTTCCATCACGCTCATGCCACTGCCCTGCCAATCGAGCATCTCGTCGGCTGCGTGACGCAGCACTTCTTCGGGCATGGCCGCTGGGCCGGCAGAGAAATTAAAGACGCGCATCATGAGATCCTGGAAGCTGGCGCGAAAAACGAACAGATCGCGCAAAAATCGGCGAAGTTGGCAGCCGCTGCAACGGCAGCCGCTGCAAAGTTAGCGACGCGCACTCGACAACGCGAGTTTAACGACGCGTGTTTGACAACAATTTCGCGCCCAAAAAGATAATGGCCGTCTGCGCGTGTGCGCAAACGGCCATTATCGCATTGTCGCCGCCAACCCGCCAAACCCGGCACGCCATATAGCTTGCCGGGCGGCGGCTAGCGCGATATCAGCGCAGCCTTTCGACCTTTTGGCTTAGCTAACCTGGCTTACTTAGCCGGCTTGACCGAAGCGACTTCCTTGTCAGCCTGGTCACGCGTTGCCTTGATCGATTGCGGCATGTACTTTTGCATCAAGCCGTTCACAACGTCGCGGCCAACCTGGTCCTGGACCTGGATGAACTTGCGGCCGGTCGGGCTCTTGTAGAACGCGGTCAGATCCTTGATTTCCGACGTGCTGTAGTACTTCGCGTAAGCGTCGTACTGAGCTTGCATGGCGTCTTGACGGAAGGAGTCCGTTGCGAACACCTGGCCTGCGCCGTCAACCAGCTTCGGCACTGCGTTCTTTTGCAGCGCCGGGACGGAAGCCTGCTTCTGCTTGTCCGTCATCGTCTTGTTTTCGCTCAGGGCGTCCGACAGGATAGCCGGGACCAGCTGCTTGGCTTGCATCTGGGCGCTGTTGCCGATTGCGCCGACGAGCTTCTGTGCGTCGATTGCGTCCAGCAGGTCCTTGATTGCAGCCTGCTTGGCCGGATCAACCGGTGCAGCGGCAGCAGCCGGAGCCGCCGGGGCCGGGCTCTGAAGCGCCTGAGCCATAGCGAAGGTCGGCACGAGAGCAGCCAGCAACATCAGTTGTTTGAATCGTTTTTGCATCATTACTCCCTAAGAGAAATTAACTTGAACTGCAAGCTGCGCGAGATGCTTATCGGTCCGACACCGGCCCGACACGCCATTGTTCTCTGCGCAGCTTTCAACCAATAACTGAGACTGAACTGCCGACGCGAATCAGGCCGCACCACCGTCTTCACCGCCGTTGTCGCCTTCGGCAGGACCTTCGGTGTCGCCTTCCACATCACCATCCGCTTCCGCCTCAGCAACCTGTTGCAGACCTGAAAGCTTGGTCCCTTCGTCAAGGCTGATGAGTGTAACACCTTGGGTTGCGCGTCCCATTTCTCGAATTTCCGATACGCGCGTACGAATCAGCACGCCCGTATTGGTGATCAGCATGATCTGCGCTTCCTGATCCACCAGCGTGGCGGCGACGACCTTGCCGTTCCGCTCCGACGTCTGGATTGCGATCATTCCCTTCGTACCGCGCCCGTGACGCGTGTACTCGGTGATCGGCGTGCGCTTGCCGTAGCCGTTTTCGGTTGCGGTCAGCACCGACTGCTGTTCGTCGCCAGCCACCAGCAACGCGATCACACTCTGACCGTCTTCGAGTTGCATGCCGCGCACGCCACGCGCCTCACGGCCCATCGGACGGACGTCGTTTTCGTCGAAACGAACAGCCTTGCCGGAATCCGAGAACAGCATCACGTCATGCTGGCCGTCCGTGATGGCAGCGCCGATCAGGTAGTCGCCGTCGTCCAGACCGACCGCAATAATACCCTTGCGCAACACGCGACCAAAGGCTTCCAACGGCGTCTTTTTTACAGTTCCTAACGCGGTGCTCATAAAGACGAATTTGTCAGCCGAGAATTCCTTTACCGGCAAGACAACCGTAATCTTCTCGCCCTCCTGAAGCGGGAAGATATTTACGATCGGACGGCCGCGTGAGTTCCGCGAACCTTGCGGCACTTCGTAGACCTTCACGCTGTAGACACGACCACGATTCGAGAAGCACAGAATGTGATCGTGCGTATTCGCGATGAACAGCGTGTCGATCCAGTCGTCTTCTTTCATCGCCGTGGCCTGTTTGCCGCGACCACCCCGCTTCTGCGCACTATATTCCGACAACGGCTGCGATTTCACGTAGCCGGCGTGCGACATGGTCACGACCATCTCTTGCGGCGTGATCAGGTCTTCGGTGTTCAGCTCGGTTGCGTTCAGCTCGATCTTCGAGCGGCGCGCGTCGCCGAATTCGGCTTTGATCGACGTCAGTTCGTCGACGATGATCGCCGTAATGCGTTCCGGGCGAGCCAGAATGTCCAGCAGGTCGGCGATTTGCGCCATCACTTCGCGGTACTCGCCGATGATCTTGTCCTGTTCCAGACCCGTCAGGCGTTGCAGACGCATCTGCAAGATTTCCTGAGCCTGAGTGTCGGACAAGCGGTAGAGACCGTCGGACTGCATGCCGAAGGACGGATTCAAACCTTCAGGACGATATGCCTCACGGCCGCCGGCCGACGCATTTTCCGTCTCCGCACGCGACAACATATCGCGCACCAGGGACGAATCCCACGGACGCGCCATCAATTCCTGCTTGGCGATCGGCGGCGTAGGTGCGGCCTTGATGATCGCGATGAACTCGTCAATGTTGGCGAGCGCGACAGCCAGGCCTTCGAGCACGTGACCGCGTTCGCGCGCCTTGCGCAGTTCGTACACAGTGCGCCGCGTCAGTACTTCCCTGCGATGCGACAGGAAGCACGACAGCATTTCCTTCAGGTTCAGTAGCTTCGGCTGGCCGTCGACCAGCGCGACCATGTTCATGCCGAAGGTGTCCTGAAGCTGGGTCGCCTTGTACAGATTGTTGAGAACCACTTCCGGCACTTCGCCGCGCTTCAGCTCGATCACGACGCGCATGCCGCTCTTGTCGGATTCGTCGCGGATGTCGGAGATGCCTTCGAGCTTCTTCTCGTTGACCAGCTCGGCGATGCGCTCCAGAAGTGAGCGCTTGTTTACCTGGTACGGCAGTTCGTCGACGATGATCGACATGCGCTGACCGCGGTCGATTTCCTCGAAGTGCGTAAGCGCGCGCATCAACACGCGGCCGCGGCCGGTGCGATAGCCGTCGCGCACGCCGGCCACGCCATAGATGATGCCGGCGGTCGGGAAATCAGGTGCCGGGATGATCTCGATCAGTTCGTCGATTGTGGCTTCCGGGTTTTTCAGCAGGTGCTGACATGCGTCGACAACCTCATTGAGGTTGTGCGGCGGGATGTTGGTCGCCATGCCGACCGCAATACCGGAGGAGCCATTGATCAGCAGATTAGGAATACGCGCCGGCAGGATGGCCGGCTCGTTTTCGCTGCCGTCGTAGTTCGGCGTGAAGTCGACCGTTTCCTTGTCGATGTCGGCCAGCAGTTCGTGGCCGATCTTTGCCATGCGGATTTCGGTGTACCGCATCGCCGCGGCGTTGTCGCCGTCGACCGAACCGAAGTTGCCCTGACCGTCCACCAGCATGTAGCGCAGCGAAAAATTCTGCGCCATCCGGACGATGGTGTCGTAGACAGCCGTGTCGCCGTGCGGGTGATATTTACCGATGACGTCGCCGACAATACGCGCCGACTTCTTGTAAGCCCGGTTCCAGTCGTTGTTCAGTTCGTGCATCGCGTACAGCACGCGCCGGTGCACCGGCTTCAGGCCATCGCGAACATCGGGAAGCGCACGCCCCACGATCACGCTCATCGCGTAATCGAGATACGAACGGCGCATTTCCTCCTCTAGGGAGATTGGCAGAGTCTCTTTGGCGAATTGATCCATTTATCCGTATCTTTTACGTGCCAAGGCGACGGCGTGAACCTCATTTCGCCGCGCCTTCGCGTAAGCATTGCAGGCGCAACGCATCACGCGATTCTAACATGCCGCGCATCCGTCCCCGACCGGGGTACGTATACCTATTAGCAGGCGAGCGGGAAAGAGCGGGAAAGGCGTCTGAATGCCCCATCATCGAACCGGAGCAGGCTCGATTTGTGCGTGGGCCAATCCGCCGCTCAGCCATGACTGGCGGTGCCTTCAGCGGATTGCTTGTGTTGCGCATGCACCACAATTGGAGGGCGATTTGATCGGGGGCAGATTTTTTTATCGTTAGAAGGGAACGATATGGCAAAATGCCAACGCACAAAGAGTTAGACACTGCTCGAAGTCTACACAGCACGTTTTTTTGTTCTACACCGATGTTATACTTCGAGCAATGTATGACTTGTCTTCGTCAACAGGCTCGCAGTAAACCTGCGGTAATCTCAATTTCGAGAGGAGAAATATGAATAAACTTTCAAAGCTCGCGTTCATTGCAGCTACCGCAGTTATGGCTGCATCCGCCATGGCGCAATCGGTGCCGGCGTCGCGACAAGCCACGAACGACAACTGGGTGAATGGTACCGGCGAATACGTGTGGATGAATGGCACGAACGAGCTTTGCTGGCGCGATGCATTCTGGACGCCGGCAACGGCCAACGCTAAGTGCGATGGCGCCCTGGTTGCCCAGGCTCCGACCCCGCCGGCTCCGGTCGCACCTGCACCGGCTATCACGAGCCAAAAGATTACGTATCAAGCTGACGCTCTGTTCGACTTCGACAAGGCTATCCTGAAGCCGGCTGGCAAGGAAAAGCTGGACGATCTGGCATCGAAGATCGGCGCGCTGAACTTGGAAGTCGTCGTCGCAACGGGTTACACGGACCGTATCGGTTCGGACAAGTACAACGACCGTCTGTCGCTGCGCCGTGCTCAAGCTGTGAAGGCATACTTGGTCAGCAAGGGCATCGAATCCAACCGTATCTATAC
>NZ_DASRSY010000478.1:0-1566 GCF_035656215.1 Paraburkholderia sp. | reverse complement strand
CGTACCGAATCCGGCTTCAATCCGTTCGCGATCGGCGTGGTGGGCGCGCATCTCGAACGGCAGCCGGCGTCACTGGCTGAAGCGCTCGCCACGGTGCGCGAGCTTGAGACGCTCGGCTACAGCTATAGCGTCGGTCTCGCGCAGGTGAACAACCGCAATTTCGCGAAGTACGGCGAAACGGCGGCAACGCTTTTCGAACCGTGCCGCAATCTGCGCGCGGGGGCGGAAATCCTGAGCGAATGCTTCAGCCGTTCGAGCCGTGCGTCCCTCGATCAGCAGGCCGCGTTGCGCGCTGCGTTGTCGTGCTATTACAGCGGCAATTTCACTACCGGTTTTTCCACCGGCTATGTGCGCCAGGTCCTGGTGAATGCGCGTCACGATGCGTTGCATGGGGGGATCGAGCCGATCCCGGTGGTGCGTGAGGAGAAAGAACCGGCGCGCGCTAACGCGTCCTATCGACCCGGCCAGAGCGCACCGCAATCCGCGGCGGTGTCGGTTGAATCTTCTCTTGCACAGCCGCAGTTCAAGCCGGTCAGCGACGTGAAACGCAGCGCGCCGTCGTGTCACGCGCATCCGCTCGTCACCGTATGCAGGGGCTTGAGCGCCGCGCAGATCCGTTCGCTGTGCGTGCGCTGCCTGGATTCGCACTAGCGCTGCCGACGAATCGCGGGCCTGTTCAACGATCAGCACGAATGCCTGCGAGCGCCCGCATGGCGCGCGGCCCGTCGGCTGAACCCCATCGTTTCGTAGCGCGCGTCACGCAAGTCCGCCGAGCCGTGCACCGGCCTACGAGATCCCGCCGTGTCGACGGTGCGCTGGCTTCGTACACTCGGATCAGTGCCCTGTGCGGCGCTGGGCGACGCACGCCCAATGCCTGCGCACAGGCTGGATGGCAGGGAGATTTGCATGCTGGAAATCGACGGCGTTGGCATGGGCGTCAACTGGATGCGTTTTCTCGACGAGACGCTCCTCAACAAACCCACGCCCCAACCTCCGCAAACACAAGCGCAGACCGGTTCGCAAACGCCGGTCATGCCGCCGCAGATCACGGTGCAGGTCGACGCGAACTCGGACCCCTCGAAGCCGACCAACGAGGACATTAGCGCCGCGAACACGCTGATCCAGACGCTCGCGGGACAGTATCAGCCGCCGCCGCCCGATATCACCGTCGACGACCCGACCACGAAGGCCGCGCAATCGGCGATCCAGGACTCGCAAACCCAATACGACAACGCCGTCGCGAATCAGCAGACCAGGCTGAACACGCTGACGAACCTGCAATCGGACCCGACGACGAGCGCGGCGGACCTCAAGAACGCGCAGACCGACTACAACAACGCCCAGACGGCTACCACGAAAGCGGGGCGCGAGCTCGAGGTGACGACGGACGCCGGCTACATGATCGCGTATGCGCAGCAGGCCGACTCCGACAAGGGTGCGATCGCGCCCGCACAGACGGCTGCGGACAATGCGACCACGGCGCTGCAGAAGCTGATGCCGGGCTTCGATCCAAAGAATCCCCCGCCAGCCAGCGCGTGCAAAACGCCGGAGCAACTGGGCGCCTAC
>NZ_DASRSY010000477.1:0-43725 GCF_035656215.1 Paraburkholderia sp. | reverse complement strand
CTCGCGGTGCGGCAGGCCGAATGGGAACGCCAGCACGCGCACAAGACCCGCGGCGAGGCGGTTCGGGTAGTTCGCAAGCACACCGTCGAGCGCGTATTGCGCCTTGTACAGCGAATCTTCGACGCCCCAGCGCACCAGCGGCAAATCTTCCTCCTGACGGCCTTCGTCTTCGAAGCGCTTGAGCGTTGCCGAGATCAGGTAGAGCTGCGAGAGCACATCGCCCAGACGCCCGGAAATGCGTTCACGCCGTTTCAGATCGCCGCCGAGCACGAACATCGAGACGTCGGCGAGCAACGCGAAAGCGGTCGAAATACGGGTCGCCGCGCGGTAGTACGACAGCAGCGGTGCGTACGCCGTGCGCGGCCTGGCGATGAAGGCGCCGCCCGTGATGCCATAAACGAAACTGCGCACCACGTTGGAGAGCGTGAAGCTGACGTGACCGAAGAAGGCCGCATCGAAATCGCGCAGCGCCTTGGCGTGATCTGTTTCGCGCGTGGCTGCCATTTCCTTCAGCACATACGGATGACAGCGAATCGCACCCTGGCCGAAGATGATCAGGCAACGCGTCAGAATGTTCGCGCCTTCCACGGTGATCGCAATCGGCACCTGCTGATAGGCGCGCGCAAGAAAGTTCGACGGGCCCATGCAGATGCCCTTGCCGGCGGCGACGTCCATGCCGTCGTTGATGACCATGCGGGCGCGTTCGGTGATGTGATACTTCGCGATCGCCGAAATCACCGACGGCTTTTCGCCTAGATCCACCGCATGCGCGGACAGGCGGCGCGCCGCGTCCATCACGTAGAGATTGCCGCCCATGCGGCCGAGCGCTTCCTGCACGCCTTCGAACTTGCCGATGGCGGTGCGGAACTGACGGCGGATCGCAGCATAGGCGCCGGTGCCGCGCACGGCGATCTTCGCCATCCCCACATTCGACGACGGCAGCGAAATCGCGCGGCCTGCCGCGAGACACTCCATCAGCATGCGCCAGCCGTTGCCGACTTGCGCGCGGCCGCCGATCACCCAGTCGAGCGGAATGAAAACATCTGTGCCCGAGTTCGGACCGTTCTGAAACACCGCGTTCAGCGGCCAGTGACGGCGGCCGATGTTGACGCCCGGATGGTCGGTTGGAATCAGCGCACAGGTGATGCCGGGCTCTTCCCCGGAGCCGAGTAGGTGGTCCGGATCGAGCGCGCGGAACGCGAGGCCGAGAACAGTCGCGATCGGTCCGAGCGTGATGTAACGCTTGTCCCAGGTGACGCGAAAACCCAGCGTCTCGCGGCCATCAAACATGCCCTTGCAGACGATGCCGACATCGGGAATCGCTGCCGCATCGGAGCCGGCGTAGGGGCTCGTCAAAGCGAAGCAGGGGATTTCGTCGCCGCGCGCGAGGCGCGGCAGGTAGTGGTTTTTCTGCTCTTCGGTGCCGTAGTGCATCAGCAATTCAGCCGGGCCGAGCGAATTCGGCACCATCACCGAAACGGCGGCGGCCGAGCAGCGCGTGGAGAGCTTCATGATGACCTGCGAATGCGCGTAAGCGGAGAACTGTTTGCCGCCGTACTGCTTCGGAATGATCATGCCGAGAAAGCCGCGCTCCTTGATGTACTGCCAGGTTTTCGGCGACAGGTCCTGCCACACCATGGTGGTTTCCCAATCGTTCGCAAGATCGCACAGATGCTCGCATTCGACATCGAGAAACGATTGTTCTTCGGCCGAGAGCGTGGCCGGTCCGTAGCCGAGCAGCGTGTCCCAATGCGGGCGTCCGGAGAACAGTTCGGCATCCCACCAGACGGTGCCGGCCTCGATTGCGTCGCGCTCGGTCGGCGACATCTCCGGCAGGATCTTGCGGAAGATGTCGAGCACCGGCTTCGTGAGCCACGTACGGCGCAACGGTTTGATCGTGAGTAGGAGGGCAGGGAGGACGAAGACGATCGCGAGTACCGTTGTAGCCACCGGACCCGCTGTTCCGCTGACATGCGCGGCTGCCACCCAGACGATCATGAAGGCAAGCCACCATGAGGCACGCGCCTGAACATAGACGAGTGCGAGAGCGGCAATGACGAGTACTAGGATGAACCACGGCATGACGTTTCCTCCTGTTTCGATAGTGCGTGCGAACGCATCCACGGGTTGCGGACGGCTCGCGTTCTGTTGATCTTCTAACTGGCGGTGTTGCTTGCTACGCTGCGCGCTCGGGGCGCTTTCAAGTCGCCTTTAGCCGCTTCTTTTCAGTCGCTTTTTAGTCACTCATCAGCGGCTTTCGAGTCGTGCCTGCTTCGCTTTTTCGTGTCATGTCTGCAGTTCGACAGCGTGACGTCGCTTAGGTGCGGGACTTAGACGTGCTGCTCGGGTATGCGGTATTCATGATGTTTGCGAACGGACGGCCTGTGGCAGCGCCGTCCGCACCGTTCGGTTCAAGCCGTGCCGTGCAGCGCGGGCTGAAACGAACTCGCCTCGATGTTGCCACCGCGTCGTTCACCGTCCGAGACTGCCGGCCCCGACGATTCAAACCCGCCTGACGCCGGTTGTGCACCCGCAGCCGGGTTTGTGCCTTCCGCCTCGCCTTCCAGACCGCCGTCAGTGGCGTCGCCCAGCACGGCGGCGAACGTGGCCAGTTGCGAGCCGTCGGGCAGCGGCGCTTTAAGCGCGGCCACCATCAGCGAAGCGAGACGCGCGATCAGTTGCAGGTCGTTCATCGACTTGCCCTGCGAGAATTCCGAAATCAGGCTGTCGGTATCGGTGCCGGCCAGCACGCCGGACAGCGCGCCGATCGCGAAGTGCAAACGCCAGCCGAGCTCTTCACGCGGCAGATGCGGCAACGCACGCTGGAAGGCATCGAAAAAGCGCATCGCCACCGACTCGTAGTGCGCATTCAGAAAGTCCCGGATGAATGCCGACGGATCGGTGTAAGCGCGGCCCAGCAGGCGCAAAAACGCCTTGCCGCCGACACGCGGATCGCGCGACAGACGCAGCGCGGGAATAAACATTGCGCCGAGCACGTGCTCGCAGGTCAGACGTGCGCCGAGCATTTCGTCGAAGCGGTCCAGCAGTTTGAGCCGCTCCTGGTTGAGCCGGTCGAGTCGGCGCGCCAGCATCGAATGAATCAGCGATTCCTTGCTGCCGAAGTGATAGTTGACCGCTGCGAGATTCACCTCCGCACGCGAAGTAATCTGGCGCAGGGACATGGCCTCATAGCCGCATTCGATGAAGAGTGTTTCGGCGGCGTCGAGGATGCGGGACTTCGTGTCGCCGGCGTGCCGGCCTGTTGTGCGAACTGCCATTTTGCGTCTCCCACTTGCCGGGCATCCGGCTCGCAAACAAGCGATTCAAATGATCATTTGAAACAGCCGTTTTTTTCAGGATAAAGAAGGATCGGGACTGCGATCAAGGGCTCTGTGTGGACTAACTCCTCTAGAAGACCTGACGAAGGTCCGTTTTTCCCAATGAGCGCGGGCGCGTCAAACCGCGCGGAAATAAAAAAGGCCGTTCCGATCGAAATCGGAACGGCCTCGTATTGCTTGCTACCTGTTTGGCCTTGCGTCTGCTTTCTGCCGCCAGCTTTTTGCGCATTGCTGCTTCTGCTTTGCGCCTGCTTGCTTTTGCTTTGTGGCGGTTCGAGCCGCCTTTGTATCTATTGTGCCCGATAACGCGGCGGTGAAATAGCTGTTTAGTTCGAACGCTTAAAGCTGTGCTGCGACCTGTTTCGCCGATTGCGTCATGTCGATGCCGCGGCGTTCGCGGCTGAACGGAATCAGCACTGCGATCACCACCGCCACGATACCGATCACGACAGCCATGATCAGCGCGTAGTTGTTGCCGTGCGCTTCGGCGGCACTCGCCTGCAGCGGGCCGTTCACCGACGCGATCAGATTGCCGAGCTGATACACGAGGCCCGGGAACGTCGCGCGAATTTCATCGGGCGAGATTTCGTTCAGGTGCACCGGAATCACACCCCAGGCGCCTTGCACGGAGATCTGCATCAGGAATGCGCCAACGGCGAGCAGCACCGGCGTGGACGAGAAAGCCCACAACGGCAACACCGGCAACGCGATCAAGGCGGCGATGAAGATCGCGCGCTTGCGGCCGATCTTCTCCGAGATGTACCCGAAGAACAGACCGCCGCAGATCGCGCCGATGTTCAGCGTGATCGTGATCAACGACACCGTATGCGCGTCGAATTGATGCTGCACGCGCAGGAAGGTCGGATACAGATCCTGCGAACCGTGCGAGAAGAAGTTGAACGCGGTCATCAGCACGATCGCGTAGAGCGACAGCCCGACGTTCTGTTTCAAGGTGGCGATGAGGCCCGGACGCACTTTCTTCTCGAGCGTCTTGAAGGCGGGCGATTCCGGCACGTGCGCACGCACATACAGCACCAGCAGGGCCGGCAGCACGCCGACGAAGAACATGCCGCGCCAGCCGATGTATTGATAGAAGAGGCCGAACACGACCGAGGCAAGCAGGTAGCCGCTCGGATAGCCGGCCTGCAGGAGGCCCGAGACGATGCCGCGCGATTTCGGCGGCACGGTTTCCATCGTCAGTGCGCCGCCCACGCCCCATTCGCCGCCCATCGCGATACCGAACAGGGCGCGCAGCACCAGCAGCGTGGTCAGGTTAGGCGAAAAGCCGGACAACAATTCCAGCAGCGAGAAGCATGCGATGTTGACCATCAGCGTCGGACGGCGGCCGTATTTGTCGGCGAGCCAGCCGAAAATCAATGCGCCGACTGGACGCATTATCAGGGTCAGCATGATGCCGAAGGCAACCGTCGGGATTTTTGTATTGAATTCAGCCGCGATATCTTTCAATACGAACACCATTAGAAAGAAATCGAATGCGTCGAGAGTCCAGCCCAGATAGGCGGCGATCGTGACGTTTCTCTGTTCCCGTGTCCAGCTCATTGATTGTTCTCCTGAGTCTCCAATAACCCGTGTTTGACGACGGGCGGCTCTGCAGCCCCGTGCGCCCCGTGGTGCGGGCTTCGAGCGAGTGTACGCCGAGCGTTAAACGCTTGCATGATTGAACCCGCGTTTATCCGTATTAATCCCTGGAGCGAATTTCATGCTGAATCCCGCTGCATGGAAAATGTTTGGTAAATGTAATTATCGTATTAATCATGTTTGCCTGTTTGTTTGCTATTTGTAATGTTTATTGGGCGTCTGCTAACGATAATCCGGTCAATCCGGCTCCCGGATTTCGCGTGTCGGGTAGAGGTGGCACTCGCGGGATTCAGGTTGGCGGCGGCGGATGCCTGCAGGTATAACAGCGGCTCGCGGCATTCACGCCGTGCATACAAAGGGACTAACGAATGACGATTCCGCATCTATGCCTGCTCATCGTGGTAGTGCTGCCGTTTCCGTGGGTCATGCTGGCGAAGGTCAGCAAGCGCTATGACAATGGCGCGCCGCGTACCTATCTGTCGGGTCTCGAAGGCTGGCGCGCGCGTGCTTACGCTGCGCATCAGAACGCGTGGGAAGCACTGGCGATGTTCACCGCCGCGGTCGTCGTCGCGGGGCAGGCGGGCGGTTCGAGCCCGTGGATCAACTGGCTGGCGGTCACCTTTGTTGTCACCCGCGTGTTGCACGGCATTTTGTATGTGGCGAACCTGGCGTCGTTGCGTTCGCTGGTGTGGTTTGTCGGCGTCGCGTGTGTGGTGTCGATGTTTTTTGTGTCGGTGAGCTGAGGCAAGACGAAGCGTGGGGCGATGCTGGCGGATGCGCACGTCGTCCGTTGGCTCCCACGATACGGATGGGCTCAAGCGCTTGCGCTGCCGCTGAAGAAGGTTGGTGTGTGCGACCTATGCATATAGCGCATCAGTCGAGCTGAAAAATCAATGGACTCATGGTGCGGCACGAGGCGCTCATGCGCACAGTGCTTGGCAGGGATGCGGAGGCGGCGGCAACAGCGCTGTCAGAGCATCTGGCGATTCCGCCTCAGGAGGTTTATGGGCCAGGTTCGAGGATGACAAAGCGATAACTCGCGCACGACGACGGGTGTGTTCACACGGTCCTGGCCGTGCGACCTTTATTGACCTGATTCCGGTCTCACCGAATCGAAAATCTGATCCAGGTCGTACGCAAGCAGGAATACGCACCCCGTTATGCTATGAAAACCGCGCTCGACCGTCCCCGCTTCAGCCACGCCGACGTTTCCACGCCCTAGCACTCGACCGTTCCAGGTCACTTCGCCCTCCAGGACATAGATGAACTCAGGGCCAGTGTGAAGGTGATCGGGAAACGCTGCGCCAGGTGCGAACCTCACGAGCTGGATTGCGCGGCCGTTCGCCTTGCCCACGTTTTTCACTTCGACGCCCTTTGCGAGCGTTGACAATATCCATGGGACGTCGTTCGAATCGCACCAGCGAAATTGTGGCGCTGTCGACGGATCATGAGTCATATCGTGTCGCCTTTCCGCCTGCGTATGCCCACATAGAATTTCGCCGGTAACGAAAGCGGAAACTCGGATTGTTCGAGCGTGGCTGCTGTGATCAAAGCCACTGCGCCTTGCAGGCATGAGACCGCGGCAATCCGGGTCGATCAGCGGAACTATGCGTAAACGATGCAGGAAAACACCAGGCTCGCTACCGACACCCACCAGTATACTGGCCAACTGCCGGACGCCCTCACTTCGGGAAGGTCAGAACGAATCAGGTCAGGCGCCGTTCGTCGGACTCAACAGGAGGAAGACAAAAATGAAGCGCTTCGTTTCCCACTATCTGGTTGCACTCGCAACGACCATGGCCTGTTCGTTCGCGGGACCGGCGCACGCGGATGCCGCGCATCCAGTCGTCGCGTTGCTGCCGGGCGTCACCGATCCTTTCTACTTCACGATGCACCGCGGCGCGGAGCGGGCCGCGAATGAAGAGCACGTCCAGTTGTTATTCCAGGTGCCCAAAGCATGGAACACCACCGAGCAGGTGCCGATCCTCAAGGCGTTCATTGCCAAACACCCTGATGTACTGCTGGTTTCTCCGGTCGACAAGCAGCAATTGATCGGACCACTGAAGGAAGCGGCTGACGCAGGCATCAAGGTCATCACGGTCGACACGTATATCGGCGATGGCCACTATCAGACCGGCAAGGGCGATGCGGATTTCCCGCTGTCCTATATTGCTTCGGACAACATGGAAGGCGGACGCATTGCGGCGCGCTCGCTGGCGAAGGCCATCGGCGACAAGGGTACGGTCTATTGCGAAAACAACAAGCCTGGCATTTCAAGTACCGATGCGCGTGCCGATGGTTTCCAGGAAGAGATGAAGAAGCACCCGAACATCAAGGTGCTGCAAACGCAATATAACGAGGATGATGCGAACCGCGCTGCATCCCACGTCGCCGCGGTGCTCGCGCGCAACCCCGACCTTGCCGGCGTGTTCGGCGCCAACACCTTCTCCGGCAGCGGCGCCGCCCAAGGCGTCAAGGCGGCCGGCAAGCAAGGTGTTGTCAAGGTCGTGGTGTTCGACGCCGTGCCTGGCATCGACCAGCAGATCAAAAGCGGCCTCGTGGACATTGCGATTGCGCAGCGCCCGGATGAAATCGGCTATTACGGCGTGAAGTTCGCGGCAGATCTGATTCGCGGCAAGAAGATTCCGCCATTCAAGAGCACAGGCTTCGTGGTGCTCGACAAGACGAACATCGACCAGCCGGACATGAAGCAGTACATCTATTCGAACTAGGCAAGCGTTATCGAACGAGGACGTATCCCCACGTGCGCCGATGCGCACGTGGATATCGCTGCCGATTTCCCGGACGACTTTATGGACAACTCACGGCTTGACCGGCTCGCACTGGTCAGCAAGGTGTGGCCCTGGATTTTCCTTTGTGCGCTACTGGTGTTTTTCGAAGTCTGGGCACGGATATCGGACCATCGCTCGTTCATCTTCAACGTCTACAACCTGCAGTCGATCGGGCTGGCGGCCAGCGCGCCGCTACTTCTCGCAATCGGCCAGACGTTCGTGATCATCACCGCGGGCATTGACCTGTCGGTGGGATTTGTCATGGGGCTGGCCGCCGTGTGTGTCGCGCAATTCACGATATTGGGCAGCGGCTCGCCGTGGATCCTGCTGTTTTCCATTCCATTGACCGTCGCGGTATGCGCGATTCCGGGCCTCGTCAACGGCGTACTGATTGCGCGGCTCGGCGTACCTGCCTTCATCGGCACGCTCGGCATGTATGGCGTCGCCCGAGGGGCGGGCTTTCTGGCGGCGGGGAGCGGCATGACCGTGGCGGTAGACAATGCCGGGCTCGCGTGGCTCGGCCGCGGCTGGACCCCCGTGGCGCTGACCGCTGTTTTGCTGGTCATCATGCATTTCGTGTTGTCAAAGACGCGCTTCGGCCAGTACACCTATGCAATCGGCGGCAACCCACAATCGGCGATCCGCGCCGGCATCAATGTCAGGCGCCATCTGCTGGTGATCTATCTGATCGCCGCTGCGTTTGCCGCGATCGGCGGTATCGTCTATACGGCACGCTTTGCTGCGGGCGCTGCCAACGCCGGGGAGCCGATGCTTCTCGACTCGATTGCCGCGGTCGTGATCGGCGGCGCGAGTCTGTTCGGCGGTACCGGGAATGTTATTGGCACGCTGATTGGCGCGCTGATCATTGCGGTGATCGAGTTCGGACTGGTATTCATCGACGTCAACGCGTTCTGGCAGTTCATCGTGGTCGGCATTGTCATCATCATGTCGGTGCTGATCGACCAGTACAAGGAACGTCTCGGAGGTGCCCAATGAGCACGCCGATTCTCGAGGCGCGTGACATCTCGATTCGCTTCGGCGGCGTGGAGGCGCTCCGGCGCGTTTCGCTGCAACTGATGGCGGGCGAAGTGCTGGCACTCGCAGGCGACAACGGTGCAGGCAAGTCGACCCTCATCAAGATCATCTCCGGGGTCTACCGCGCCGACGCGGGTCACTTGCTGTTCAACGGCACGTCCTTGCAGATGCGCGACCCGCAGGACGCTCGCGCCCAGGGGATCGAGACGATCTATCAGGATCTCGCGCTTGCCGACAACCTGGATGTCGGGAGCAATATCTTCCTCGGACGAGAGCCGACGCGACGCCAATTCGGACTTCAGGTGATCGACCGGCCGCGCATGGCGCAGGTCGCACGCGAAGTGCTCGAGCGGCTCGATATCGTGATTCCCGAGCGCAAGCTCAGCGGTCCGGTGAAGATGCTCTCGGGTGGCCAGCGGCAGGCGATTGCCATCGGCCGTGCCATTTACTGGAATGCACGTGTGCTGATCATGGACGAGCCGACCGCTGCGCTCGGCGTACCCGAACAACGCAAGGTGATGGAGTTGATCGCCGCGCTGAAAGCCCAGGGCGTCTCCGTGATTCTGATCTCGCATAACCTTCACGACATCTTTGCCATTGCAGATCGCATTGTTGTGCTGCGGCGCGGCGAGATCGCTGGCGAACGGCTGGTGGCGGGAACTAACGGCGACGAAATCGTGCATCTGATGGTGGGCGACACGTACGCGAACGCGCGCGGATCGGGGCACTGAGCGCTGTATCGACTTTATGGGCCCGCAATCGGAAATTTCTTCGACGTTTAGGTGGGGCCACAGGCTCATCAAGCCCGCCCGTCCACCGTGTTGACTCCTGCGCGTCCGGATCGCGCCTATGAGACCACTTCGCGTGTGGCTATTTCGAATTATTGTGGCCTAACTGTCGCGCTTCCAAAACCGCTGACGACACAGTCAAGCCGTTATTCAGGAACCGATGCTACTCGAAACAGCGTGCGCAACATATCCTGCTAATCAGAGGGGTGACGAATGGGTCGGGGCGGGGCACGTCTGACACCACGGATTTGCCTACGAAATTTTGTTTCGTCTTTCTTATTTTAGAAGAAATTTCAGTTTGCTCAATTGTGAAAAAACACCATTGATAGCTTGCCTCAGCCACAATCTTCGCAACCACGTTTCGCAGCATTTTCTCTAAGATTTGGTGGTGTGCCGTCGACGCGAGATGTCCGGCGACGAAGTCCACCGTCCTATCCATTCGGAGAACTTGCGTGAACCTTGATCGTTTTCCTCGTCACAAGCTGACCTTTGGTCCTACCGCGATTCATGCATTGCCCCGTTTGAGCGAATCCCTCGGGGGCAAAGTCCATCTTTACGCCAAGCGGGAAGACTGCAATAGCGGTCTGGCGTTCGGCGGCAACAAGACACGTAAGCTGGAATACATCATTCCCGATGCATTGGCGCAGGGCGCCGACACACTGGTTTCGATCGGCGGCATCCAGTCGAACCAGACCCGGCAGGTAGCGGCCGTCGCTGCTCATCTGGGTCTGAAGTGCGTGCTGGTCCAGGAGAACTGGGTCAACTACTCGGACGCTGTCTACGACCGCGTGGGCAACATCCAGATGTCGCGCATGATGGGCGCGGATGTGCGACTGGTCAGCGATGGTTTCGACATCGGCATCCGTCCCAGCTGGGAACAGGCGATGCAAAGCGTTCGCGATGCGGGCGGGAAGCCTTATCCGATTCCCGCAGGATGTTCCGAACATCCGCTCGGCGGACTGGGGTTCGTCGGATTCGCGGAGGAAGTGCGGGCACAGGAAACCGAACTTGGGTTTAAGTTCGACTACATCGTGGTCTGTTCGGTGACGGGCAGCACGCAGGCGGGCATGGTGGTCGGCTTTGCGAAGGACGGCCGTGCCGACCGGGTGATCGGCATCGACGCGTCAGCGAAACCTGAACAGACGCGTAATCAGATTCTGCGCATCGCGCGCCACACAGCCGAACTCGTGGAGCTTGGCCGGCCGATTCGCGACGAGGACGTGGTGTTGGACACGCGCTATGGCGGTCCCGAATATGGTCTTCCGTCGGAAGGTACGCTCGAGGCGATTCGTCTCAGCGCGAAGCTGGAGGGCATGTTGACCGATCCGGTGTACGAGGGTAAATCGATGCAAGGCATGATCGATAAGGTTCGGCGAGGAGAGTTTCCCGATGGCTCCCGCGTGCTGTATGCGCATCTCGGCGGGGTGCCCGCGTTGAACGCTTATAGCTTCCTGTTCAGGAACGGTTGAAGCCCTGCTCGTGCACGATCGCCGGTCGCCGTCTGATTCCGTGACCCAATGGCGCAAAGGCTAAAAACACGATTTCTTTCTCTTTGCAGAATTCCAGCAGTTCCGTTTCTGGAAGATACGGATGAGCTTAGACCTGCACCACCGCTGACTTGATTTTCGGGGTCACGAAAATGTCTTCGCGCGCGATTCCTCCGGCAGCAAGGCCTATGCGCAGAGCCTCACCCACTTCGCGCTCGTTCCGATATCGCTCGGCACAATCGAAGTATCGATAGTCGGCTTCCAGCGCGTCTCTGGTCGCACGGGTAGTTGTAGCGGAATCGGGAATCAGCGTGCCAAATCCGAGCGCGGGCATACGGCCGCGTCCGTGATTAAGCGCTATCTTTTTGCTCCGGAAATTGGACGACTCAATCACTGCGACACCTCGCACTATTTCATGCCCTGCGGGACTTCCTCCCGGTCGCAGCATCGGTCTCGTATGGAAAGGTAGCGCGCAACATCGGAACGCTGCAAACCGGTCGCTGCGATCGCTTGCGATGCTGGCGCCACTCTGGCGCATCCCACGCGTCAGCTTTGTGAGTCTGCAAAAGGGTGAGGGCGAGGACGAAGCCCAATCGCCGCCCGTCGGCCAACCGCTGCTGCGTCTCGGGTCGGACGTAGCGGAAATGACCCCTCAAAATCACTGCGCCTTCGCGTCAACCGCCCCCGCTGCCGCATCTCCCGTCTGCGCCGGTGCTGCCTGCCTGTCCGGATGTCGCGGATCGTGCAACTGGTCCGCCGACCAACCGCCGCCCAGATCGCCGAATAGCGACGCTGCGTCGAGCAGGCGCGTCTCCTGAACATTCAGCGCGGTCTGCTGCGTGCTCAATTGTGTGGCCTGCGCGGTCGCCACCGTCGTGTAGTCCACCGTTCCCGCCTGATACTCGTTGAAGGCGATCTCGGCGCCACGGGTTGCGTCTTTCACGGCCGTATCCAGGACGACCGATTGCTCGGCCAGGATTCGCAACCCGCTCAAGTCGTCTTCAACGTTCTGGAACGCCGTCAACACCGTGCCACGATAGTTGGCGACAGCCGCGTCGTAGGCCGCTTTCGCCGCGTCGACGTCGGCGCTGCGCAAACCACCGTCGAAAAGCGTTTCAGTAGCGCTGCCACCCAGCGACCAGACGTAGTTGGCCACGTTGAACAGACCGGACAACGGCGACTGCGTAAAGCCGGCCAGCCCGGAAAGAGAAATATCCGGGTAATACGCCGACACCGCCACGCCGATCGCCGCGTTTTGCGCGGCCATCTTGCGCTCGGCGGAGGCGATGTCGGGCCGGCGTTCGAGCAGCGTCGACGGCACGCCGACGGGCACGCCCGGCAGCGTCGGCATCGCGGTGCTGTGCGTAATCGACAGCTCTTCTGGATTCTTGCCCACTAACACGGCGATCGCGTGCGCGTCTTGCGCGCGCGCCACGCCGAGCGCGATCAGGTTGGACTGCGCCGTCTCGAGCTGGGTGCGGGCAGTGATCACGTCGGACGGTGCAATAGTGCCCGCCTGATCCTGGTCGGACACGACGTCCAGAAAGTGCTGGTAGGCCGCGACCGTCTTCTGCAGAAGGTCGATATTGGCGTCGCTGGTGCGCAGTTCGATGATCGCCGTGGCCAGCGCCACCTCCTCGGAGAGCGTCGCATTGGCGAACGTCGCTTCGCTCGCTTGCGCCGTCGCGGCGTTTTCTTCGATCGTGCGCCGCACCTGGCCCCACAGGTCAGGCGCCCAGCTGACGTTGCCTTCCAGCGAACCCGAGTTGACTACTCTGGCCGCATTGCCGCTCCCGGCACGCGCCTTGGTGGCCGAGCCGGTTGCGCCGATGGTCGGAAACAGGCCGGCATGCGCCGCCCGCACTTCTGCCAGCGCTTCCTGATAGTTCGCGTAGTCCGCGCGCACGGTCTGGTTCGACACCGACACCAGCGGTTCGAGCTGGTCGATCAGCGGATCGTTGAATGCCGTCCACCAGTCGCCTTTCGGTTTCTCCGCCGCGGGCTCGGCTTGCGTCCAGCCCGGCAACTCCGAGTAGGTGGCGGCCACGTTGACTTGCGGGCGGTGGTAGTCCGGGCCGACCATGCAGCCGCTGGCCAGCAGGGCCAGCGTCGCGACAGTCAGCGACCGAAGCGGGCCAAGGCGGCCAAGGCGGCCAACGCTGCCAACAGGGCCAACGCGGCTCAGTGGGTCACGAAGCGGTCTACCAGGCGACCCGCCAGGTGACTCACCTGGCGACCCAAAGCGGTTACGGGAAATCTTCATCGTCATGCCCTCGTATCCGGTTGTCCGGGTTGCTGCGCGTCGCGATTCCATGGCAGGTTTGCGGACCATCTGACCAGCTTGAAACGCAAGCGGTCGAGGTAGAGGTAGATCACCGGCGTCGTGTACAGGGTAAAGACCTGACTCAGGATCAGGCCGCCCATCACCGTGATACCGAGCGGTTGCCGCAGCGACGCGCCCTGGCCGATGCCGATCGCCAGCGGCACCGCGCCGAGCACGGCCGCGAATGTGGTCATCATGATCGGCCGCAGACGGACCACGGCGGCCGAGTGAATCGCCTCCTTCGCCGGCATACCTTCGCTGCGCTGCAAGTGGATCGCGACATCGACCATCATGATCCCGTTCTTCTTGACGATACCGATCAGCAGGATGATGCCGATCATCGCGATCACCGAGAACGGCGTGCCGAAAATCAGCAATGCCAGCGTCGCGCCGATGCCCGCGGACGGCAGCGTCGACAGGATGGTCAGCGGGTGGATCGAGCTTTCGTACAACACGCCGAGCACGATATACACCACGCCGAGCGCTGCCAGGATCAGCAGCGGCACCGTCCCCATGGACTGCGAATAGGCCGCCGCCGCGCCGGCAAACGATCCGTGGATGCTGGCGGGCATGCCGATGTCGCGGATCGTGTTGTTGATCGACACGGCCGCCTTGCTCAACGAACCGCCCGCCGGCAGGTTGAACGAAATCGTCGCGGCCACGAGGCCGCTCTGGTGGTTCACCTGCGTCGACGTATGGCTGTTCGAGTACGAAGCCAGTGCCGCCAGCGGCACCATGGTTTCAGCCGACGTGCTGTCCGCACTGCCGGTCGAACTGCCGCCCTTGCTGTTGGCGATGCTGTTGGTGGTCGCGTTGGCTTGCGCGTTCGAATTGAGTGTGTTCGTGCCCGACGAAGTGGTCGTACCGGCTTGGGTCGCCACCGTTACGCCCGACACCGTGGCGCCCGGCATCTGCGTGCCCGCCGTGCCGGTGGCGTTGCCCGATGCCGTGCTCAGGTAAATCTGATTGAGCGCTTGCGGGTACTGCCAGTAATCCGGCGCCACCTCCATCACCACGAAATACTGGTTGAGCGGGTTGTAGATGGTCGACACCGTCCGCTGGCCGAACGCGTCATACAACACGTTGTCGATCTGGTTCGGCGCAAAGCCGTAGCGCGCCGCCGTCGTGCGATTGATTTTGACATACGTCTGCAGACCGTTTTGCTGCAGGTCCGAGTTCACGTCGAGCAACTGCGCGCGCTCCTTGCCGAGCGCGGCGACGAGTAGCGGTGTCCACTTGAACAGCGCGGCGGAGTCGTCGCTGGTGAGTGTGTACTGATACTCGGCAGCGGATTGCCGTCCGCCGATTCGCAGATCCTGCTGGGCCTGAATAAAGAGCCGCGCGCCCGAGACCTCGTTGAGCTTGGGCCGCAGGCGGTTCACGACCTCGGTGGCCGTGGCATGGCGTTGCGCCAGCGGCTTGAGTTCGATGAACACGTTCGCGCTATTGAGCGCGCGGCCGCCGGTAAAGCCAGCCACCGAGGCCACGGCCGGATCCTTCTGCACGATCTCCTGCAATTGCGTGAGCTTCTTTTGCATCGCCGGAAAGGAGATGCTCTGGTCAGCGATGATCTGGCCAATCAGGATGCCCGTGTCCTGTTCGGGAAAGAAGGTGGCCGGCACCAGCTTGAACAGGAACACGTTGGCCACGAGGAGTCCAATCAACAGCAGGATGACCAGCAGTGCATGGTCCAGTACGGCCGTGAGCGAGCGCGAGTAGGCATTCCTGAAGCGATCGAACTGCTTTTCGATCCACATCGCCCAACGGGCTTTCGAATGCCCGGCGTTGTCGCGGCTCAGCACATAGGCGCACATGGCCGGCGTGACCGTCAGCGAAATGACCAGCGAGATCAGGATGGCGACGGACAACGTGACCGCGAACTCATGGAACAGCAGGCCGACGACGCCCGGCATCAGCATGATGGGGAGGAACACCGCAATCAGCGACAGACTCATCGAGATCACCGTGAAGCCCACTTCGCCGCTGCCTTTCAGCGCCGCCTCTTTCGGACTGAGCCCCAACTCCATGTGGCGCACGATGTTTTCCAGCACCACCACCGCATCGTCGACCACGAAGCCGGTCCCGATGGTGAGCGCCATCAGCGAAAGGTTGTCGATGCTGTAGCCGAGCAGGTACATCGGCCCGAAGGTGCCCACGATCGACAGCGGTAGCGCGACGGCCGGCACCAGCGTGGCGCGCGGCGACTGCAGGAAAATGAACACCACGCCCACCACCAGCAGCACGGCGATGAACAGCGTACGCTCCGTGTCGCCCACCGACGCTCTGACCGACTCCGAGCGGTCGATCGCGATGCCTACGTGCACACTGCTCGGCAGCGTCGCCTCGATTGACGGCAGGACCTTGCGGATCTGCGCGACGGTGCTCACGACATTGCTGCCGGGCGTCGGATACACGATGACGAGGATGGCGGACTTGCCGTTGAAGAGCCCGGCATTACGGATATTTTCGTTCGAATCCCTGACCTGGGCCACGTCGCGCAACTGGACCGGCGCGCCGTTGCGGTAGGCGACCACCAGGTCGCGGTACGGCGCGGCATGCGTGATCTGGTCGTTGGATGTGACCACGTAGCGCTGGTCGCCCTCGTCGAGATGGCCCTTCGCGCTGTTAGCGTTGGCTGCGCTGATCGCCGCGCGCACGTCTTCCAGACCGATCCCGTAGCTGTTCAGCTTGCCCGGCTGCAGCTCGACGCGCACCGAGGGCAACGCGCCGCCGCCGAGCGTGATCTGGCCCACGCCCTTGACCTGCGAGAGCTGCTGCTGGATCACCGAATCCGCGGAATCGTAGAGCTGTGCCTTGGTGAGCGTGTCCGACGTCAGCGAGAGCACCATGATGGGGGCATCCGCCGGGTTGTACTGGCGATAACTCGGATTGCTGCGCAGCGTGGTCGGCAAGTCGGCGCGCGCCGCCTGGATGGCCGCTTCGACGTCGCGCGCGGCGCCGTTGATGTCGCGCTTCAGCCCGAACTCGACAACGATCATCGACGAACCGACGTAGCTGATCGAAGTCAGTTCTTCAACGTCGGCAATGGTGGCAAGGCGCCGCTCGAGCGGCTCGGCCACCGTGGACGCCATGATGTTCGGGCTCGCACCCGCCATGTTCGCCTGCACCACGATCACCGGAAAGGCGATGTTCGGCAACGGCGCAACCGGCAACCGGAAGTAGGCGAGCGCCCCGGAGATCAGGATCGCGATGGCCAGAAGCGTGGTCGCGACGGGCCGCCGGATGAATAACGCCGAGATGTTCACGGCGTGTCCTCCGCCCCGCCTCCAGGCGAATTTTCCGGTTTATTGCGGTTGCGCCAGCGTCTCGTACGCTCGGCCATTCTGTCGAAGAACAGATAGATCACGGGCGTAGTGAAAAGCGTCAGCATCTGGCTCAGCGTCAGACCGCCGATGATCGCGATCCCCAGCGGCCGGCGCAATTCGGAACCCGTGCCGCTGCCGAGCAGCATCGGCAGCGCGCCGAGCATGGCCGCGAGCGTGGTCATCAGGATCGGGCGGAAACGCAGCAGCGACGCCTCGAAGATCGCCTCGCGCGGCGCCTTGCCGTGATTGCGTTCGGCGTCCAGCGCGAAGTCCACCATCATGATGGCGTTCTTCTTGACGATACCAATGAGCAGCACGATACCGATGATGCCGATCACATCCAGGTCGCTGCCGGCGATCATCAGCGCAAGCAGGGCGCCGATACCCGCCGAGGGCAGCGTGGACAGAATCGTCACCGGATGGATGAAGCTCTCATACAGCACGCCGAGCACGATATACACCGCCACCAGCGCCGCGATCAGCAGATAGACTTCGCTTGACAGAGAATCCTCGAATGCCTGGGCCGCGCCCTGCAGCGACGAGGTGATCGACGGGGGCAGGTTCACCGACTGTTCGGCCTGATGGATGGCTTTGACGGCAGTGCTCAACGACGCATCCTTCGCGAGGTTGAACGAGATGGTGACCGACGGGAACTGCGCCAGATGGCTGATCACGAGCGGCGACTTCGTGATCTCGATCTTCGCGATGCCCGACAGCGGCACCTGGCCCCTGCTGCTGGTCTGGCTCGGCAGATACAGATTGCCGATCGACTGCACGTTCGGCAACGCTTCCGGTTTGGCGACGAGAATCACGCGGTACTGGTTCGACTGCTCGAAGATGGTCGAGACGATCCGCTGGCCGAGCGCGTCGTACAGCGCGTTGTCGATCGTCGCGGGCGTGATGCCGAAGCGCGCCGCCAGTTGCCGGTTGACCTCGACGTTCACGCTGAGGCCGTCGGTATTCATGTCGCTTTGCACGTCGGCGAGCGACGGGATCTTCTTCAGGCGCGCGATGAGTTCCGGCACGTACTTCTGGAATGCCTGCTGGCTCGGTCCGCGCAGCACGAAGCTGTACTGGTTCGGCGAGACCGTCGTGTCGAGCGTCAGATCCTGCTCAGGCTGCATATAGAGCTTGACGCCCGGCACATTGGCGACTTCCTGTTGCAGACGGCGCGCCACCTCTTGCGCCGTGTCGGAGCGCTTGTCGCGGTCGCGAAGATTGATCAGGAAGCGGCCATTGTTCAGCGTCGAGTTAATGCCGTCGATACCCACGTAGGAGGTCAGCGAGACGACATCCGGGTCTTTCAGGATCGCATCGGCGAGCGCGCCCTGGCGCTTCACCATCGCGGCGTACGAAACCGAGTTGTCGGCCACGCTGATCCCCTCGATCACGCCGACGTCCTGCACCGGAAAGAGGCCCTTTGGAATCACCACGTACAGGATGCCGGTCAGCACGACCGTGCCGACGGCCACCATGAGCGTCAGCACCTGGTGATCCAGCACCCAGCGCAGACCGCGTTCATAGGCGGCGAGCGTCTTGTCGAACAGGCCCTCGCTGATCCGCTCAAAGCGACTCGGATGACGTTCGGCCTGCGCGCGCAACATGCGCGCACAGAGCATCGGCACCACGGTCAGCGACACGATCGCGGAGATCACGATGGTGACGGCAAGCGTCACCGCGAATTCGCTGAACAGACGCCCGATCACGCCGCCCATGAAGAGCAGCGGAATCAGCACCGCAATCAGCGAGATGGTCAGCGACAGAATCGTGAAGCCGATCTGCCCCGCGCCTTCCATCGCGGCTTCGAGCGGTGTCTTGCCCGCCTCGAGATAACGCACGATGTTCTCGATCATCACGATCGAGTCGTCGACCACGAAGCCGGTGGCGATGATGAGCGCCATCAGCGAGAGGTTGTCGATCGAGTAATTCATCTGGTACATCACGGCCAGCGTGCCGATCAACGAAACCGGCACCGAGACGCTCGGAATCAGCGTGGCCGGCACGTTGCGCAGGAACACGAAGATCACCGCGATCACCAGCACGATGGCGAGGATCAGTTCGAACGCCGCCTCGTGGACCGACGAGCGGATCACGCCCGTGCTGTCCGACACCACGGTCACTTTCATGCCGGCCGGCAGCGTGGATTCGAGCTGCGGCAGTTGCTTCATGATCTGGTCGACGGTCGCGATCACGTTCGCGCCCGGTTGCCGCTGCACGTTGAGCACGATGGCCGGTGAGCCGTTGTACCAGGCGCCGCGCTCGACGTCCTGGGCGGCCTGACTGACCCGCGCGACGTCGCGCATGAACACCGGGGCGCCGTTCTGGTAGGCGATCACCGTGTCCAGATAGTCCTTCGGATCGGTGATCTGATCGTTGCCGTTGATCGTGTAATCGAGGTCCGGGCCGTCGAAATTGCCCTTCGGCTGGCTGACGTTGACATAGCTGAGCAGTGTGCGCAGATCGTCGATGTTCAGGCCGTAGGCGGCCAGCTTGTGCGGGTCCGCTTCGACGCGGATGGCCGGCACATTGCCGCCGCTGGTCGTGACCACGCCCACGCCCGATACTTCGGAAATCTTGGTGCCGAGACGGTTGTTGGCGACGTCCTCAAGCTGGGTCAGCGACATCGACCGCGATGTGACCGCGAGCGTCAGGATTGGCTGGTCGGCCGGATTGACCTTGGCATACGTCGGCGGTGCCGGCAGGCCGGAGGGCAGGTAGCTATTGGAGGCGTTGATGGCCTGCTGGACGTTCTGTTCGGCGATGTCGAGGTTCAGCGACAGATCGAACTGCAGCGTGATGACCGACGCGCCGTCCGAGCTATACGACGTCATCTGTTGCAGGCCGGGGATCTCGCCCAGTTGCACTTCGAGCGGCGCCGTGACCGTGGTGGCCATCACGTCCGGGCTCGCGCCCGGATAGAACGTCTGCACCTGGATGGTCGGATAGTCGACGTTGGGCAGCGATGAAACCGGCAGCACGCGCATGGCGACGAGGCCCACCAGCACGAGGGCGATCATCAGCAGCAGGGTGGCTACCGGTCGAAGAATAAACAGGCGGGAAATATTCATCGGCGCGTGAGTCTGCTACGACGAAGCAGCACTGGCCGACGCCGCCGCGGACGCCGCAGCGGGTTCGGAGGCGGCAGGCTCCGTGGCGGTGCCGCTGGCCGATGGAGCGGCCGACGCGGGTTTCGGTTTGGCCGCCTCGATCCTGGCGCCGTCGTTCAGCCGGTCTGTGCCGTCCGTGACCACCTGGTTGCCTTGGGAGAGGCCGGACAGGATGACCGTGTTCTTGCCGTCGCTCGGGCCGAGCTTGACCTTGTGCAC
Source organism: Paraburkholderia sp. (assembly GCF_035656215.1). GTDB lineage: Bacteria > Pseudomonadota > Gammaproteobacteria > Burkholderiales > Burkholderiaceae > Paraburkholderia. The sequence continues at coordinate 23,711 of NZ_DASRSY010000477.1, read as the reverse complement.
GGAGACCGTATTGTTCGCGTTGACCAGATAGACGAAGTCGCCCGGTGCGCCGGTTTGCACGGCGGCGGTCGGCACCAGCACGGCGTTCTGCATCGTATCGACCAGCAACTTGACGTTGACGAACTCGTTGGGGAACAGCGCTTCGTCCTCATTGGCGAAAGTGGCGCGCAAGGTGACGGTGCCGGTCGCGGTGGCCATCTGGTTGCTGACTGCGTAGAGCGCTCCTGTGGCAACTTCGCGCGCGTTGTCGCTGGAATAGGCGGTGACCGGCAAGGTAGCACCGCCATTCAGGCGCTGCACGATGGAGGCCAGCGCGTCCTGCGGCACCGTGAACTGCACGGTAGTCGGCTTGATCGTGGTGATGACGACGATCCCCGTCGACGATGATGCCGTCACGTAGTTGCCCGGATCGACCAGGCGCAGGCCTACTTTGCCGGAGACCGGCGCGGTGATGCGGCAATAGGTCAGGTCGAGGTCGAACTGGGCGATGTTGGCGAGATCGGCCTGGACTGCAGCCTCGTCCTGCTGCACGAGGAATTGCTGATCTGCGAAGGTCTGCTGGGCGATCGACTTGCGCTCGTTCAACTGCGTGAAGCGGACAAGATCGGCACGCGCCTGGGCCAGCGACGCGCGGTCTTTGGCGAGTGTCGCCTGAGCCTGCTGCTTGCTGATCTGATATTGGCGCGGATCGATCTGGGCGAGGAACTGGCCTTTCTGTACTTCCTGGCCTTCGTGATAACCGACGGCAGTGAGGTAGCCGCTTAACTGCGGCAGCACGGTCACGGTAGCGGTCGGCGTGACCGTGCCGAGTTCGCTCAACGTGACTGGCATCGAACCGAGTGTGGCGCTCGCCACGGTGACGACGATGGGCGCGACCTTGCTCGCGGGTTTCTTCTGGGTCAACAGGTGGACAAGGACAAGCGCGATCAGCGCCAGCACGACAACCGCAAACAGAATGAGCCCGCGTCGGGAGCGCTTTGGTTGCCTGGACACGGCTTCGCTCATAGGTATCTCCGAAAACAGATGCTGCCGATGATAATCGGGCGGGGAGTCATTCTCTGCCGGGATTTTGGGAACATGCCACGGTTCTCGTGCGTTGTCACAACTCAATGAGTTTTTGGCATGGCGTTAGCTAATTGCAAGCAAAGCGACTGCGCAAAATGCATCACACCATGACCGGCACACGGCGACGTTATGGCCTCGCGATTGGATCCGTGACGATGAACACGCTTTGCAATCGGCGGTAATGTTTTGTCCAGGTGGCCCGGCGGAATAGCGCGTACGGCGAGTTGCCGACTGCCGGGAGGGCCTTGCTGACAGACTGTGTGTTGCACATGTTCGCCTTGGTGGAAGCGGGTGGACAACGATTGGGACGCGGCATGGCATCAATGTACCGGGTGCGCGTAAGGCTTGAGTTACCAGCTTGAAACATGTTGGGGTCTGAAAGACGCCATCGGGTGTCGTTCGGCCAGCAGCCTGCGGTAACGGATGGTTGAACGTGGGCTTTTGAGGGGGGCGGCTGTCACGGCGAGTGGCAATATTCGTCGAAACTCGTCGAAAGTTTTTTGAAATTATTCAAGCAGCGTTATCGCCCGCTCGACAGCCCGTCCGATACGAGGGCACGTCTCGGATGATGCAATGGCGAATACGCCTTTCTTCGCTCGCGCCCGTAATTTGCGCCATAGCCTGACCAGTAATCTTCAGTTTCATCGACGATCGGATTGCTGGGTGGGCTGCGAAGCCGCATCCCAATAGACGTTGAAGCCCATCAATGAAGTGAGCGTTTCCGCTGCCCGTTCCATCATGTCGCCGACTTCGGCCATCGACGGCACGGGGGCGTCGTCGATTCGCTCGATATAGGGGGTTGTCAGTGCCGCAATGGCATGACCGTCCCGGCCGAACACAGGGTAGGCCAGATTCTTCACCCCCTTGACCTGCCGGCTGGGCATACGTGCATTACCGTGTTTGCGGATCTGCGAGAGGTCCTTCGCAAGCTGTTGTGGGTCCACGGCCCGTTCGCCGTCCACCGGAACGTGCAGCTCGAACATCTCGACGCGTTGCGGTTCTTCCTGGAAGGCGAGCAGTACCTGTCCGGACGCGGTATCGGTGAGCCCTATCAACGTGCCGACCTTCAACGCAAAGCCCCAACGCTCCGGACTTTCGACGCCGGCGACGATCAGCACGCGTCCCTTCTGATACACGCACAGATGAAACGACTGGCAGGCATCTTTGGCGAGTTGTGTCATCAGCGGCAGCGCGCTCGATACTAGCGAGCGCACGGGCTGATGCCGGTGCGCCAGCTGGAAGAGCAACAGCGATAGAACATACCGGTCGCCGATGGTGCACAGGTAGCCGCGCGTTTCCAGCGTCACGACCATCCGGAATATTTCGGCGGTGGTGCGGCCGAGTTCTTTTGCGAGTTCCGCAAGAGACAAACCCTCCGCGTGGTCCGCCAGCAGTTCGATGATGTCCAGACCTTTTTCCAGTGCAGGTGCCGAATAGCGCGGTGCGTTGGCGTTCAAGTTTCCTCCTGAAATCGCAGATGAAATGGCGCACATGATAACCAGACGGATTGTAGGGTGACTGAGGGTTGTGTGAGCGTGAAACGACCCGTTCGGCGGACGGGGAAAACACCTACCAATTTTTCATCAATAAAATGTTATTTCATATATACAATTTACTCAGTGGTACGGCGAGAGTGGTCAGTTGCGCTCAACGGCCGGTTACTGAACAACCCGGAAAGGAGGGCGGATGGCCGCCGTAGCATTCGAGCAGGTCAGAAAATCGTTCGGTGAACAGGAGGTGTTGAAGCAGATCGACCTGCAGGTTCCGGACGGGGAGTTTGTCGTACTGGTCGGGCCGAGCGGATGCGGGAAATCCACGCTGCTGCGTGCGCTGGCGGGTCTCGAAAGCGTCAGCCACGGGCGCATCCTGATAGACGGCGAGGTCGTCAATGCGCGACCGCCACGCGATCGCGATATCGCGATGGTTTTTCAGAACTACGCGCTCTATCCGCACATGACGGTGCTCGAAAACCTGACGTTCGCGCTCAAGCTGCGCAATCGCGATCCGCAGGAGATTGCCTCGCGGGCGCAAAAGGCGGCGACGATGCTGGGTCTGCAGGATCTGCTAGACCGTCATCCCCGCCATCTGTCGGGCGGTCAGCGGCAGCGGGTGGCGATGGGCCGCGCGATTGTGCGCGACCCGAAGGTGTTCCTGTTCGACGAGCCGCTCTCGAATCTCGATGCGCGGCTTCGCGTGCAGATGCGCGCGGAGATCAAGGCGCTGCACCAGCGCTTGCGTGCCACGACAGTCTATGTGACTCACGACCAGATCGAGGCGATGACGATGGCAGACCGCATCGTCGTGCTCAACGGTGGCGCGATCGAACAGATCGGCACACCGCTTGCGTTATATGACGATCCCGACAATCTCTTCGTAGCGGGATTCATCGGCTCGCCTGCGATGAACTTCTTCGAGGGTACTTACGAACGGCACGAGGATGGCGCATGCGTGCGCCTCGGCGGGCTTGCGTTGCCGGCGCCGCTCGTCAACGCCACGAATGGACAGGCGGTGACGTACGGCGTTCGTCCCGAGCATCTGAGACTTGCCGGCGCGGACGGCATGCCGTTCGCGCTCGAAGTGATCGAGCCGACCGGCGCAGCGACTGAATTGTTCGGTACGGTCACCGGCCAGGCCTGTTGCGTGATGCTGACCGGCCGTACCGATGTGCGCGCCGGCACTACCATCGCGCTGCTAGCGGACCCCGCCAGGGTACTTGTGTTCGACCGCAGCAGCGGGCGACGGCTGCGCTAGACAGGATGGCGAGCCAAACCGTCGCGGGGCTCGCATTGCACAGTAGCCGCCGGCAAGCCGCGCGGTCCACGGCGGAACCCATAAAGGAGGAGACAATGATGCGTTATAAAACCATGTTCAGGCTCGCAGCTTCGGTACTTGCGCTCGCGGGTGTTGTCGCGTCGGGTCTCGCACATGCCGACGGCGAATACAAAGGCTACACGCTGCGGGTCAAGCTGATCGGCGGCGTCCAGTATGAGGCGCTCTACACGCGCATTCCGCTGTGGGAAAAACAGACGGGTGCGAAAGTCGAGATCGTATCGCGCAAGAGCCATTTCGAGCTCGACCGCGAGTTGAAACAGGACATCGCATCGGGTCATGTCGACTATTGCGTGTCGTCCAACCACACGAATTTCTCGGCACAGTATCCGATTTTCCGTGATCTGAAGAGCCTGTTCCCGGCCAGTTACCTGGCGGCGTTCTCGCCGAGTTTGCTCAAGCAGTCCGAAATTAAGGGACATCTGGTGCAGATTCCGCGCTCGGTCGACATTGAGGCGCTCTATTACAACAAGGCGGCCTACGCCGATCCGGCTAACCAGAGCGCCTATCACAAGCAGTTTGGCGAACCGCTCGCGCCGCCGAAGAACTATGTTGAATTTACGCAGCAGGCGAAGTTCTTCACCAAAGCGCCGAACTTTTACGGCACGCAATTCCCCGGCAAGGATGAAGCAATCACAGGCACGTTCTATTCGTTGTTAGTCGCCAATGGCGGGCAGTTGCTGGATGGGAAAAACCGTCCTGTGTTCAACTCGCCGATTGGCGTCAAGACGCTGAACTGGTTCGTGGACCTATACAAGGCGGGGGCCGTACCCAAGGGGGTGCCGAGCTATGTGTGGGACGATCTCGGCAACAACTTTGCTGCAGGCAAAGTGGCACTCGATCTTGACTGGCCAGGCTTCGCTTCGTTCTACAACGATCCGAAGACTTCCAGATTGGCTGGCAACGTCGGCGTGGTGCCGGCGCCGCTCGGCATTGCCAACAAGCGGCCGGGCTGGTCAGGTTCGCATAGCTTCTCGATCACGAAGACCTGTGACCGCCCGGAAGTCGCAGCGAGCTTCATCCAGTTCCTGACCAGCCTCGATTCGCAGATGGTGGAGGCGCGGCTCGGCACGATTCCGTCGCGGGTCGATGCGCAGCAGGCGATCGTGAAGGAGTTCGAGGCGAAACAGGATGCGTATATGGCGCATGCGATCTCGGTGTTCAGCACGGCGGCTCAGCAGGATGCCTTTACGCCTCCGCGGATTCAGCAATGGGACGAGATCTCCAATGCGCTGTGGCCGGAACTGCAGAAGGCGCTGATCGGCGACAAATCGTCCCAGCAGGCGCTTGACGACGCGGCGAAAAAAGTTTCCGACATCATGCAGGACGCATCCAACTAGTGACATGCATGGCGCGGCCCGTGCGCCGCGCCATGCAGTCGATCCGTTTCCCCCTGCCTCAATATGCGCTTCAATATGCGATTCAATATCCGCTATTCGTCTGCCGCACAATCCCCCGGGCCGGCCCTGCATGAGAACCTGGCAGTTCCGTTAAGATTGCTATTGCCGGCTTTTTTTTCGGTAGCGATCGTCGTTGTGCTGCCGCTGCTTTTTTCGCTCTACACGAGTTTCACCGCGTACAGGCTCATCGATCCGGACACGATCTGGAACGTCGTCGGGCTGCGAAACTATATGCGCGCGTTTGCGAACGGGGATTTCTGGGCCGCGTTCGGTCGTACCGTGCTGTTCCTGACGATTGCGTTGAATCTGGAACTGTTGCTGGGCCTCGGAATCGCGTTGCTGCTCAACCAGATTGTGAAAGGCCAGCGCGCGCTGCGCACCATCATGATGTTCCCGATGATGTTTTCGCCGGTGCTTGTCGGCTTTCAGTTCAAGTTCATGCTTAACGACAGCACGGGCGTCGTCAACCATGTACTGCAAACGGTATTCGGACTGAAGACCACGATTCCGTTTCTGGTCGATGCGCAATCGGCGCTTGCTTCGCTGATCGTGGCGGAGGTATGGAATTCGACGCCGGTGTTCGCGGTCATTCTGCTCGCTGGCCTGATGGCGCTGCCGAAGGATCCGATCGAGGCGTCCAAAGTCGACGGCTGCACGCCGTGGCAAACCTTCCGTTACGTGACGCTGCCTTACCTGATGCCCTTCATCTATATCGCGATGACGATCCGTTCGCTGGACGTCGGCCGGGCCTATGACATCGTGCGCATCATGACCAACGGCGGTCCGGGCGGCCGTACCGAACTGCTCTGGACGATGGTGGGCCGCATCGCCTACGACGACTCGCGCATGGGTTACGCGAACGCCATCGGCTACGTGTCCGTGCTCGTATCGGTGCTGTTCACGCTGTACTTTTTCCGCAAGCTCAACGCGGCGCGCAAACACATGGGGCCGGCCTGACATCATGCGTACGACATTCAATCGCGCTTCCAATCGCGCGTCCACATTCGATTCGCTGCGAGCACCGGTGAAGCGGGGAGCTTTGTGGCTCGCGGTCTTCCTTGTCATGGCGGTCATCTGCCTGCCCGGCCTTTGGGTCATGCTCAACGCCTTCCGCTCGAATGTCGCGATCCTGTCGAACCAGCCGCTGCTCGATGCCGGCAGCTATACGCTCGATAACTTCCGCAATGTGTTCGGCTTTGGTGGAATGGCGTCACTGCCGATTCGTCAGTACTTCGTGAATTCGGTCGTGATTTCTCTGGCGAGCACGATTGCTGCGATCGTGGTCGGGGTAGCCGGCGGCTATGCGTTTGCACGTTTCGAGTTCCGCCACAAAAAGCTGTTGTTTGTGGTGCTGATGCTCACGCGTGCGATTCCCGGCATCGCGCTCTCGCTGCCGATCTTCATGTTGTGGGCGTGGACAGGTCTGCTCGACACGCATATCGGCGTGATCATCGTTTACCTCGCGATGAACGTGCCGTTCACGGTCTGGCTGATCGACGGGTTCTTTCGCGAAGTGCCGGCGGAACTCGCCGAGGCCGCTCAGATCGACGGCTGCAGCCGCTGGCAGGCGTTCTGGCATATCGAGCTGCCGCTCGCCCGCTCGGGGGTGGCGTCGGCGGCGATCTTTGCGTTTCTGACCAGTTGGAACGAGTTCGCGCTGGCGTCGCAACTGTGCCGCAGCCCCGATACCAAAACCCTGCCCGTCGGCTTGATGGACTTTACAGCGCAGTTCACGGTGGACTGGGCCGGCATGTGCACGATGGCCGTAATCATCATTATTCCGGCCATCATCCTCACATTCATCGTTCAGAAACACCTGATCGCAGGTCTCACGCTTGGCGGCGTCAAAGGATAGAACAACCATGACCCACATCGAAACCGTAGAAATCCGGCAGGTCGACCTTCAGCCGAAGGTGCGGCGCACGGATGCCATCCAGTCGTTCGTCGTTCAGGAAACGGTGCTGGTCACGATCCGTTGTAGCGACGGCAGCGAAGGCACAGGCTACACATACACGATCGGCACGGGCGGCTCGTCGATCGTCGCGTTGCTGCACGACCATCTGGTGCCGCAGTTGATCGGCCGCAATCCCGCGGAATATGAAGCGATCTGGCGGCATCTGTTCTACCACACGCACGCGACGGCGGTCGGCGCGATCACGAGTCTCGCGCTGGCCGCGATCGACACCGCGCTGTGGGATCGCAATACGCGTGTGGCCGGACTGCCGTTGTGGATTGCCGCGGGCGGTGCAAAGCCACGCGTGCGGACCTATACGACGGAGGGCGGCTGGCTGCACCTGTCGGAGAGCGAACTTGTCGAGCAGACCTTGCAGGCACAGGAATCGGGATTCTGCGGCGCGAAGCTGAAAGTCGGGCGCCCACATCTTTCCGAAGATGTGCGGCGACTTGTGGCCGTGCGGGAAGCGGTGGGCGACGGTTTCGAGTTGATGGTCGACGCGAATCAGGGCTTCACGCTTTCGGAGGCACTGCGGCGAGCACACGCATTCGAGCCGCTGCACCTCGCATGGCTGGAGGAACCGCTGCCCGCTGAAAACATTGCCGGTCATCGGCAACTGAGTGCCGCCACGGCGGTGCCGGTCGCGGTCGGCGAATCGATATATCATCCCGCGCAGTTCGCCGAATATATGAAGGCAGACGCCTGTTCGATTGTGCAGGCAGACGTTGCGCGCGTCGGTGGCATTACGCCGTGGTTGAAGATCGCTCATTTTGCCGAGGCGATGAACATCGCAATCTGCCCACATTTCCTGATGGAACTGCATGTGAGTCTGTGCGCAGCGGTGCCGAATTCCGCGTGGGTCGAATACATCCCGCAGATCGACACCCTCACGGGCTCGCGTGTGAAGATTGAGCAGGGGTATGCGGTCGCGCCGGACGAGCCAGGTCTTGGCATCGATTGGGACTGGGACGCGATTCGTGCGAGCCAGCACGTATATAAGTCGATTGGTACGGCCGCCGGGCGTGTCGCGGCCGGCGGCGGATGATGGACCGCGCGCAGCCTGAGAGAGGCGCGGTGACGGGCGTGCACGAGCGGTTACGCTTCACAGAAAGCGCAGCAAATCGCACGACCTTTGGAGAACCTGATGAGACGTTGCCTGATGTTGGACCTCAAGGATTCCCCCGATCTGATTGCCGAGTACGAAGCCATGCATCGCGAGATCTGGCCGGAGGTGGCGAATTATCTGCGCATCCAGGGTATCACTCGCATGGAGATTTTCCGTTTGGGCACCCGGCTGTGCATGCTGATGGAGACAGATGACGCAATCTTCAGCGCTCAGCGGTTTGCGGATGCTGAAGCAAATGATCCCGTGCTGACGGAATGGCAGAGTCTGATGTCGAAGTTTCAGGCCCCAACGCCATGGACCCTGCCCGGTGAGAAATGGGTCGAAGCGGCGCTTATTTTCGATTTGTCACGGCAACCATGAGGGGTGGCTCGAAGGCCCTTCGTATTGGCGCCGAACTCCGGAGGGCGGTGGTGGAATCACCCAGGATCCGCCCGCTCTCTGAGCAATCGTGTGTCCCGTCCGCTATTGCGTCACGAACAATCGGTCAATCTACGCCACGGCCTCGTCAACCTGACTGCGCCCACTGACGGTATCATCGTCACATGAACTGGCGGAACCGCTGTCTCCACAAGGCTCCAGCCCACCGGATTGACGATCGAGAGGGAGTAGAATTCCCGCCAGGAAACATCATTCGCTAGCTGATTGGTTATTGAAGCCCTGTTTTTTTACAGGGCTTTATATTTTGTTTTGAGCACCATTTTTGGAATTTCCCCATGGAAATTAAAGTCAACTTTCTCGATAAGCTACGTCTTGAAGCCAGGTTCGATGACTTCACGGTGGTGGCCGACCAGCCTATCCGCTATAAGGGCGATGGCTCGGCGCCTGGTCCTTTCGATTATTTTCTGGCCTCATCGGCTTTGTGTGCAGCTTACTTTGTGAAGTTATACTGCGTAACTCGCAATATTCCGACCGAAAATATCCGCCTGTCGCAGAATAATATTGTTGATCCGGAAAACCGGTACCAACAGATTTTCAAGATTCAGGTTGAGTTGCCGGCGGACATCTCCGACAAAGACCGCCAGGGTATTTTGCGTTCCATCGACCGTTGTACGGTCAAAAAAGTGGTGCAAGCCGGGCCCGAGTTTGTGATTGAAGAGGTGGAGAGTCTGGATGCCGATGCTCAGGCGCTGCTGACTCTAAATCCCGATTCCGATGCCTGCACCTATATTCCAGGCAAGGACCTGCCGCTAGAGCAAACCATCGCCAATATGTCAGGCATTCTGGCAGGCTTGGGCATGAAGATTGAAATTGCTTCGTGGCGCAATATCATTCCCAATGTGTGGTCGTTGCATATCCGCGATGCGCATTCACCGATGTGTTTTACCAATGGCAAGGGAGCGACCAAAGAAAGCGCGTTGGCGTCGGCGTTGGGAGAGTTTATCGAGCGCCTGAATTGCAACCATTTCTATGGCGGTGCGTTTTGGGGCGAAGACATCGCGAATGCGGCGTTTGTACATTACCCGAACGAGCGCTGGTTCAAACCTGGCCCTAAAGATGCACTGCCGGCTGAGATTCTGGATGAGTACTGCCTGCAAATTTACAACCCCGATGGCGAGTTGCGTGGCTCGCATCTGATCGACACCAACTCCGGCAATGTGCAGCGCGGTATCTGTTCGCTGCCGTATGTGCGCCAGTCGGATGGCGAGGTGGTGTATTTCCCATCCAACCTGATCGAGAACCTGTACGTCAGCAATGGCATGAGTGCCGGTAATACGCTGACCGAAGCGCAGGTGCAATGCCTGTCGGAAATCTTTGAGCGCGCGGTAAAGCGCGAAATTCTGGAAGGTGAAATCGCATTGCCCGATGTGCCTCACGAAGTGCTGGCGAAATACCCCGGCATTCTGGCCGGGATTCAGGGATTGGAAGAGCAGGGCTTTCCGGTGCTGGTAAAGGATGCGTCGCTGGGTGGGACTTACCCGGTGATGTGCGTCACCTTGATGAACCCGCGCACAGGCGGTGTCTTTGCCTCGTTCGGCGCGCACCCAAGTTTTGAGGTGGCACTGGAACGGAGTCTGACGGAATTGCTGCAGGGGCGTAGTTTTGAAGGCCTGAACGATTTACCTCAGCCCACCTTTGTCAGTAACGCCGTGACTGAACCGAATAACTTCGTTGAGCACTTCATTGATTCCAGTGGTGTAGTGTCGTGGCGCTTTTTCAGCGCCAAAGCCAATTTCGAGTTTGTTGAGTGGGATTTTTCTGGCCAGGGTGAAAACTCCAACGCCGAGGAAGCCGCCACCTTGTTCGGCATTCTCGAAGACATGGGCAAAGAAGCTTACATGTCGGTGTACGACCAGCTGGGTGCCGTAGCCTGCCGGATTCTGGTGCCCGATTATTCGGAAGTTTACCCGGTAGAGGATTTGATCTGGGATAACACAAACAAGGCGCTGCTGTTCCGCGCCGATATTTTGAACTTGCATCGACTGGACGATGCCGGCCTGGCAGCACTGCTTGAGCGGTTGGAGAACAGTGAGCTGGATGAGCATTCCGATATTGCCACTTTGATCGGCATCGAATTTGACGAGAATACGGACTGGGGGCAGCTAACAGTTCTCGAGTTGAAACTGCTGATTCATCTCGCCTTGCAGCAATTTGAGGAAGCGCAGGAGCTGGTCGGAGCTTTTCTGCAGTACAACGACAACACGGTCGAGCGCGGATTGTTTTATCAGGCCTTGAATGTGGTCCTGGAGGTGATGCTCGATGACGACCTGGAACTGGACGACTACGCGGCCAACTTCCGTCGGATGTTTGGCAACGCTCGGATGGACGCGGTACTGGGGACAGTGGACGGCAGCGTGCGCTTCTTTGGGCTAACGCCAACGAGTATGAAGCTCGAGGGTCTCGATAGGCACCACCGCCTGATCGACAGCTACAAAAAATTGCATACGGCGCGGGCTAACGTGGCGGCTACAGCCAGTTAGGGCTACGAGTCATGGCTGGATACGATGATGCCGTTCATCCCCAGCACAAACGCATGTTCGATACCAGAGCGATCATCTGTGCCGGCGCGCATCAGTGAAAACCGTGGCATATAGCCATGTGTTGAGTTCGTTTTCGTCGCTGCCGAGGCGGTCGCAATGATAGCGAAAGGGCGGATGAGGCGGGACGGTGGACGACATCGTTAAGTCCGCGAGCAGTTCTACGATCTTGAGAAATAAGTATTCGTATTCGTTACGTTCCGACTTTTCCTGTTTTCCTTACTGTGACAGAACTGCGGCGCTACATGGCATGCGTCGAAGAAGGTCGATTTTTCGCTGAGGTGTGAATACGATTTCCCCATGACACTTCAAGGCACTGGGCCGAGTACCGGAACAGACATTCATGTCCGGTACTCCCTGCTCATGTTCAATCTCGCGACAAAGTTCTGATGGAGGTTCTCTGAGCTTCCGCTCTTGCCGGCGGCGTTGAGGGCTGGCGTGCCAGACACCGTTCAGTCACCGGTCCGGCTGCTTTTGTCGCGCCGACGGGCTAAGGTCATAAAGGCACGTACCGCCCCCGAGCTCTCATCCGCGCGACTGATCCTCATGAGATCCATGGTTAGGCCGGGCAGATCGAGAGGCCTGTAAACCACGCCAGGGAGCGTTATCTGCGCAATCGGTGCAGGCACGAGGGCGAGGCCAAGCCCTGCTGCCACGAGCGCCAGTACGCTCAGCGTGTTGGCAGCCTGATAAACCACCTTCGGCGGCCTGTCGAGCACCTCGCGCAACGCACGGACGAGGCTTTCGTCGGCCTCGTGGGCGGCGTAGAGGATAAGGGGAGCCTTAGTCAGCATTCTGGCCGTCAACCGTTTTTTGCTGGCCAGCTCATGATCGCTCGGCAGCGCGGCCAGGATTCGCCAGGTGCCGATTGGCTCATAGGTCAGGCGGCCATCACGGGCAAGCCCCGGGTCGGGCGTGTAGCCGATATCTACCTGGCCCGCGACGATGGCGTCCGCCTGTAGTTGGGGAGCCAATTCCCGCACGACGAGGTCGGCGTCCGGATACGTGCGATGGAACGCTCGCAAATCGTCAATCAGTTTGCCGCTGAAAACCGCGTTGCCCGCGAAGCCGACCCTTACATTGCCGGTCTCACCACGAATCGCTCGCTGGACGGTAAGCCGGGTGTGCTCTGCCTGGTCCAGCGTGCGGCGTGCTTCTTCGCGCAGCAACATTCCCGCTTCCGTTAGTTCAACTCGCCGGCTGGTGCGCAGGAACAGCGGACCGCCCAGTTCCGCTTCTAACGCGCGTATCTGCATGCTCAAGGCAGGCTGCACGATGTTGAGGCGGCGCGCGGCGCGCCCGAAATGACCTTCTTCGGCGGCCGCGAGAAAATAGCGCAGGTGGCGTAAGTCCATCGTCAGTCTCGCTCATCAGTTTTAATGATCAATCGGTCATTTCAATCTATTTGAATAAAAGCACATTATCGACGATTCTGGAAGCTATGCGCATGCGCTGCGCCCTAACAACGGAAGGAAACTCATCATGCAGACACTTGTTGAAGACCGTATTCAGATTACAGACTTGATCACGGGCTGGATGCACCGCGACTTGGGCGAGTGGGATCAGCTACGCGGCCTGTTTCATCCTGACGGCGTCATCGAGGTGACATGGTTCGAAGGGCCGTTTACCGATTTCGTCGCGGGATCCATAAAGATGGGCGCGTCGGACCTCAGAACCAAGCATCTGATCGGCACGCCCGTGGTGAACTTCAACGGCAGCAAGGCGATCGTGGAGACGAACGCGGTCATCGTCGCGGAAAACGTGCGGCTCGATCTGGGTTGCGAGTCACACAATCGGTTTTACGACCTGGTGGAAAAGCGCAATGGGATGTGGAAACTGGTTAAACGGCAAAGTGTCTATGACATGGGCGCGTTTACTTTCCCTCGCGGTCCCGTGGAAATCGACCGGGACGTGGTAGCGAAGTATCCGCGGGAGTACGCCGCATTGGCGTATCTGCTCGAGAAAGGCGGGTTCCCGGTCGAGCGTGTGTTTGCGACTCGTGGCAGCGAGCTGGAACGCAAAATGAAAGCGGACGGGCAACGCTGGCTTGCCGAATAACAGTCCGGGTTGACTGCTGGCGCGGTGTCGCTTTCCGGGCGAGACCCATCGCTCAAGCGAATTGAGCGACAGCGGTTGGGCCGTCGCTCGTGGTTTCTGCTCCCGGCTTGTCCGACGTCGGTTAACACGCCGTCGATTATTTTCGCACCGATATTGGCGATCGCCACTTGCGGGGCATTGACCTGTCGCGATAGCGTCGCCGCGACGAAATCCACAAGGTGATGGGTGCTGATCGCATCATTTATGCGGTCGACTATCCGCACCTCACTCACACGGGTCCGCGCGAATTTCTGGAAGATCTTCCGGTGAGCCAGGAAGACAAGGAAAAGATCGCGCATAGCAACGCGGAAGCGCTGTTCCGCTTGTGAGGCCGACGAACGCGGACAGGGGCTGCCCCGCGCTTTACTCCTGTCGGAGTGTCTGCGCGACAAGTCCGCGGAACCAGCGGTGGCCACCGTCGTTGTGATAGCGCGCATGCCAGAACTGCTGCACAAGCAGATCTGGAAGCCTGATCGGCAACGGAAAAACGTCGACGTTGGCAAGACGCGAAAACAGGTCGGCGAGTTCGTCCGGCACCGCGGCAATAAAGTCTGAGTTTGCGACGAGACTCGGCACGGCGAGCAGATACGGCACTTCCACGCCTACCTTCAGACGCGCGCCGTGTTGTCGTAACTCCTTCTCGAGCAGCTGATTGGTGAGCGCAAGCGTGCCCGCGACGACATGCTTTTTCTCGATGAAATCCTCGAGCGTCATACGCAGCTTCCTGCGCGTTGCTCCGCCTTTGATGATGCCGACCAGCGAGCGGCGGAACAAGGGCTGTTGATGCAGGTTCTCGCCAAGTTTGCCGAGATAACCGATAGCCAGATCGAGCGCGCCATCCTGCAGCGCGCTGGCCAGTTCCGGCGACGGCACCTGGATCGGTTTAAGCGTCGCGAAGGGCGCGCGCTCCCGCAGCGCCGCGAGCAGGCGTGGCAGCAGCACGATCACGCCCATGTCGCTCAGGCATACCGAGAACGTACGCGTCGTCGCGGCGGCGTCGAACGATTTGGCGCTCCAGATCTCCTGCTGGACCAGCGTCAGAACGTTCGCAACCCCCTCAATGAGCTGCTCGCCGACCGGCGTCGGCGCCATCACCGGGCCGGCCCGCACGAAGAGATCGTCCTGAAACAGCGTCCGGAGTTTCCCTAATGCGTGACTCACCGCAGGCTGCGTGAGACCCAGTCTGTCGGCTGCGCGCGACACGCTGCGCTCCTCGCCCAGCGCCTGAAGGACGTAAAGGAAGTTCAGGTCGGGTGGTCGCATGTATGCACCAGTTTCATAATGGGTATGAAAGTCATTGTATAGATTTATAGGCGCCACGCGTTTAACTTCGCATCCACAGTAGAAAAAGCAAGGAGACGAAGTGGTGGATTGCGACGTAATCATCGTGGGCGGCGGCCCGGTTGGCCTGTTTCTCGCAGCGGAGCTGGGGCAGCGTGGCGTCAGCGTCGAAGTGTTCGACGCTAAGCCAGGCACCAGTACTCATCCGGCCGCGAATGCCAACAGCGCACGCACGATGGAGCATTTCCGTCGCATCGGCATCTCGGCCGCGGTCCGGAAACTGGGCTTGCCCGGAAACTACGCAGCGGACGTGGCGTACTTCACTTCGATTGCCGGTCACGAGCTGGCTCGCCTCAATCAACCGTCTTCGCAGGCCGCTGTGGAATGGGCAAAGATGCACGCCTTCACCTGGGCTACGCCGGAGCCGCCACATCGCTGTTCGCAACTCTATGTCGAGCCCGTATTACTTGAGGCTGCGCGCCGTCACGCGAACTGTCAGGTCCACTTCAGCGCACGCGTGCTCGATTTCACGCAGAGCGGTCAAGGAGTCACAGCGACTGTCGAGATGGACGCCATAGCCGATCGCGCCGCGCAAACGCGCACGGTCACGGCTCGCTATCTGATTGGTTGTGACGGGCCGCGCAGCTTCGTGCGCAAATCATTGGGCCTGTCGTACGCAGGCGTGGCGGGAGAGAAGCGCGAATTCATGGGCGGCCAGATGGATGCCGTCTATTTCTACGCCCCCGACATCTACCGCGTGTGCCCGCATGCGCCCGCCTGGCAGTACTGGACTTTCGGCGCGAAGCAACGCGCGTTGATCATCGCCGTCGATGGTGAAGGCCACTTCATCATGAACGTGCAGACGCGAGAAGGAGAATCGCTCGACGAAGCCGATGTGAAGCGTCGTATCGCCGAGGCGATCGGTGCCGATATCCCGTTCGAAGTGAAGAGCAGTTCGCGGTGGACTGCGGGCTTCGCGCTCGTAGCCGAGAAGTTTTCGGTCGGACGAGTGTTTCTCGCGGGCGATTCGGCCCATCTTTTTACGCCGACCGGCGGACTCGGCTACAACACCGGCATCGAAGATGCAGCGAACCTCGCGTGGAAGCTCGAGGCTATGGTCAAGGGCGTGGCTGGCGACGCACTCGGCGCGAGCTACGAAGCAGAGCGCCGCCCGGCGGCGTTGCGTAACACCGCGTTTGCGCGCGGCTTCGCCGACAGTATCGGCAACGTGCAGATGCCCGCCGTCGCGCATGAAACGGGCGCCGCCGGCGACGCGGCGCGCGCCGCGGTTGGCGATTATCTGAAATTTCATGCGACCGCGGAATTCGTGATTCCTGGAGTGCATCTCGGCACACGCTATGAAGCTTCGCCGTTGCTGACGACGGAAGCTGGCGCGGCGTCGCCAGACACGGCAAACCTCTACGTGCCATGCGCGCGTCCCGGCCATCGGGCGCCGCATGTGTGGCTCGCCGACGGCGGTTCTTTGTATGACCGCTTCGGGCCGGGCTTCACGCTGCTGTGTATCGGCGAAGCGGGCGTGGATATCGAACGCGACGACGCGTACCTGAAGGCCGCGGCGATGCTGCCCGGGCTGACTGTCGTGCAGGTGGCCGAAGCTGCGGTGGCGGAACTTTACAAGGCGGCATTCGTGCTGATTCGACCGGACCAGCATGTGGCCTGGCGCGGCAGCGTGTTGGGTGACGAATTCGCAGCGGCCGTGCTGCGTACGCTCGGGTATCGGAAGGAGGAGGCCGCCTTGTTGGCGGCTCATGCATGCTTATCGCCCGCGTGAACGCTTTCGTTCACCGGTGCATTGCGTTGTACGGCGACAGGGTCACGAACAGGCCCTGCGAGAAAAAAGACTGAATAGTTTCGCAATGAAGCGAACGGAACCCTTGGAGACAGGTTATGCACGCGCAAGCAGTTACGCCACATAGCGTTATGGACGGCAAAAAAACGTCCTCGCTACAAATCCTCACCCTGTTCCTCTGTTTTCTGGTCGTCGCCGCCGATGGCTTCGACGTGGCATCGGTGGGTTACGTCGCGCCTTTGCTGAAGAAAGCGTGGGCGCTCAGTCCCGCGCAACTCGGGCCGATCTTCGGCGCCGGACTGTTCGGGCTCACAGTCGGCAGTTTCCTGTTTGGGCCGCTGGCTGACCGCATTGGCCGCAAACGCGTCATCACGATCTCGCTGGTGCTGTTCGGCGTTGGCAGTTTCGCGTGCGCCTATGCGCCATCGCCCCTCTGGCTGGTCGCGCTGCGCTTCGCAACAGGCGCGGGGCTCGGCGGCGCAATGCCGAACGCGATAACACTGTCGTCGGAATTCAGCCCCGCGCGCAGTCGGGCCCTGATGGTCACACTCATGTTCTGTGGCTTCACCCTAGGCCTGGCGTTCGGTGGCGCGGTTGCCGCGTTGCTCATTCCGCACTTCGGCTGGCAGGGCGTATTCCTGTTCGGCGGTGTCTTCCCGCTGGTGCTTACCCCCATCGTCTGGATCTGGATGCCGGAATCGCTGCGCTTCATGGCGGGCAAGACGCGTTACGAACAGGAAGCCCGCCACGTCATGAAGCGTTTGACGGGCGACGGAAACACGCCTGTGGAACAGATCGTGCCCGAAGACGCGAAGTCAGGGGGCGCCGCCGAGACGGCAGTCGGCACGCTGTTCAACCGGCGCTACCGCGCAGGCACGCTGCTGCTGTGGCTTGCATTCTTCTGCACGCTCTGGGTGTACTACCAGGTCAGTAGCTGGTTGCCGACTGTCATTACGGGCGCGGGTATCGATGCTTCTCATGCCGCACGTGTTGGCGCCATGCTGCCGCTCGGCGGCACGATCGGTTCGCTGCTCAATGCCCGCCTGATGGACCGGCTCAATCCGTTCTTCGTGCTCGCCGGTTCGTACGCGATCGCGGCGGTGTCGACCGTGCTGATCGGCTTCTCAATCAACGAGCCGATGTGGGTTTACGTATCCGTGTTCATGGCGGGATTCGGCCTGTCTGGCGCGCAGACGGCAGCGAACGTGCTGGTCGCCGGTTTCTACACCACCGCAGCGCGTGCCACCGGTGTGAGCTGGGCGCTCGGCGTGGGACGTATCGGCTCGATCATCGGTTCGATGACAGGCGGGATTCTGCTGGGCGCGTTCCATACCGTCACGGCCGCCTTCGCCGTATTCGCCGCACCCATGGTGATTGCCGGCGTCGCGATGCTCGTGAACGGGTGGCTATATCGCGGCAGGAGTAGCGCTGAAGCATAAGCAAAGATGCATGACGAAGACCGGCGCCGTCTATAAGCGCCATAGACCGATAAAACAAAACACCATACAGGGTTTGGAGACATGAAACATAAAGCGATTGCGGCGGCAGCCGCCTTTGTCCTGAGCGGCTCGGCCTACGCGCAGAGCAGCGTCACGCTCTACGGGATTCTCGACACAGGCATCGAACTCGTCACGCACGCCGGTGCGGCCGGCGACAGGCTCGTTCGCATGCCCTCGTTGACCGGTTCGATGCCGTCGCGTTGGGGTTTGCGCGGCAAGGAGGATCTGGGCGGCGGGCTCGCGGCAGTGTTCACGGTGGAGGACGGCTTTAACGTTCGCGCGGGCGACGTCAACCAGGGCGGGCGGCTGTTCGGCCGCCAGGCATGGGTGGGCCTGTCAAATCAGTATGGCGCGCTGACGTTCGGACGCCAGTACACGATGTCTTTCTGGGCAATTCTCGACTCGGACGCGCTCGGCCCGGACATCTACGGCGGCGTCGGCTCGCTCGATGCATATATTCCCAACGCGCGCAGCGACAACACAATCGCCTACAAGGGCAGTTTCGCAGGCGTGACGGCGGGCGCGACCTACTCGTTCGGACGCGACTCTGCCGGCACGGGTAATTCGCCGGGACAGGGTACCTGCGCGGGCTCGATTCCGGGCAACGCGCAGGCGTGCCGTCAATGGTCGGTCATGCTTCGTTATGACGCCAGCGCGTTCGGTGTGGCGGCCTCGTACGATGAACAGCGCGGCGGTCCCGGCGCGGCCGCCAACTTCTTCAACGGCGCGGCGCCAATTGCGCTGACCAGCAGCGGCGACAAGGACGCCCGCACGCAACTGAACGGCTACTTCAAGCTGGGGCAACTCAAGGTGGGTGGTGGCTGGCTGGGGCGCTGGGTTGACACTGCGGCGCCCGCACTCCCCAATGTGCGCAGCAATATCTATTACCTCACGGCGTCGTACTACGTAACCCCGGCGTTTATCGTCGATGGCGGTGTATATCGCACCATCGATCAGCAACAGGACACGCGCGCCACGCTGACCGCCTTGCGCGGTTCCTATCTGCTGTCGAAAAGCACCAGCGTCTATCTGCAAAGCGGCTACCTGTTCAATAGCGCCAAGGCGCGTTACACGCTCAGTCAGGGCGGTCCCGGTTCGACACCGGCTGCGGGCATCGGGCAACTGGGCGTGATGGCCGGCATCCGGCATTCGTTCTGAGGGCTCATCCCGTCGAGGCGCTCGTGCGCCACCACCGGTTTGCAGGTTTTTGTTGAGGTTCGTGCCCGTGCGGTGCGAGCCTCCGAAGGAGACATCACGTGGTAAAAAACAGGTTGCTTTGTACAAGGTCTTTATTGGCCGCAGCGCTCGGCATGCTGACCGCTTGCGGTGGCGGCAACGGCACCCTCTCGTCTAGTCCTGATCTGACGACGAATCAGGCATTGGTCGACTCCGGGGTGCTCGCCGGCAATCCGCCCGACGCCTCCGGCATCATCAGTTTCAAAGGTATTCCTTACGCGGCGGCCCCGGCTGGCGATCTGCGCTGGAAAGCGCCGCAAGCTGCAGCGCACTGGAGCGGCACGCGAGCCGCCACTCAATATGGAAATACATGCTGGCAAGGCACTGCGTTCGGGCCGGTCGACAACAGCCACGCTAGCGAAGACTGCCTGTTCCTGAACGTCTGGACCGGGGCCAAAACATCGGCGGAGCGGCGGCCGGTGATGGTCTGGATTCACGGCGGCGGATTCCAGTTCGGTACCTCTGGCGATCCGCGCTGGGAAGGCACCAATCTGGCGAAGAAAGGCGTGGTGGTGGTCACGCTGAATTATCGGCTCGGCGTGTTCGGCTTTCTCGCGCGTGCGGATCTCGACGCGGAAGCCGGCGCGAAATCGTCCGGCATGTACGGGCTACTCGATCAGATCGCAGCGCTGCAGTGGGTCAAAGACAATATCGCGGCGTTTGGCGGCGACCCCGGCAACGTTACCGTGTTCGGCGAATCAGCCGGCGCCCACGCCACTGGCATGCTGCTTTCGTCGCCACTGGCCAAAGGATTGTTCACCAGGGCTATTGCGGAAAGCGGCGCTTTCTGGGAAACCCCGAAGGGCGTAATGGCGTCGCACGTCGCGGCGTCGCGCACTGGCGCGCATCTCGGCGCCGCGCTCGGCGCGTCGACGCTTGCCGCGCTGCGCACCCTGCCTGCCTCGCAACTGATGGCCGATCCGACCGAACCTGCCTACAGCCCCAGCGTCGACGGTTATGTGCTGCCGGCGGATCCCGCGTCGCGCTTCGCGTCGGGTTTGCAGAACGACGTGCCGCTGCTCGAAGGTCAGAACGCTGATGAGGGGACGATTTTCTCCGCTATTGCCGGCGTACCGGCCGACACGAAAGAACACTTCATTGCCGCGGCGACCTCGGCGTTCGGCACGAACAGCATCAACACCTTTCTGCAGTTCTACCCGGCCACTACGGATGCTCAGGCACAACAATCCGAAGTGACGCTCGCGGGCGATCTGATCATCGCCTCACAGACCTGGGAGATGGCGAATCTACAGAAGAAGACCGGTAAATCGCCGGTCTACTCCTATTACTTCAGCCAGACGTCGCCGTATAACCCGCTGCCGATTCACGTCTCCGAAGTGCCCTACGTTTTCCAGAATCTCGTGGCGAACGGACACGGCGCACCGAATGCGGGCGACGTGGCGCTCGCGGATGCGATGTCGTCCTACTGGACGAACTTCGCGAAGACCGGAAATCCGAATGGCAACGGTTTGCCGGCCTGGCCTGGCTATACCGGAGCCGGCGGTCAGGTGATGGGGCTTGCGACACCGCTTCAGGTGCAGACGGAACCGACGACAGCGCGCTTCCAGTTCCTGAACAGCTTCAGGAGCCCAGGCAGTCTCGGGTTCTCTTTCTAGTTTGAGCAGGGTAGGGCGCAGCAAGGTGTCCCGGACTACCGCTGCGCACTCCGGTGGAGACAACATGCGAAAATTCGTTGCGACGATCCGGTTCCGAATGGCACTCGCTTTTGGTGTTCCCGCGTTCCTGACGCTCGCCTTGACCTTCATGGCAAACAAGGCGATTGTCGGGCAGGTACGTGACGCCGGCTCGGGCGCGCCAGTCACGACGCGGTTGCTCGTGATCGCAGTCGTGACGGTGACGATGCTGATATACGGCTACGTCCATCTTTACAGGGTGGTATGCGATGGACTTGGCAGGCAGACTCGCTCGTTCCAGTATCTGGCCGAAACGCTCGACCTGTCGCGGCGCTCGTCGGCGCGGCGCATGGATGAGTTCGGGCGCGGGGCGGTCTGGTTCGATCGTTTCATGCATCGGGTCGAGGATACGGTGCTCGCGGTGCAGGCATCGACAGAATCCGTGAGTTCAGCGACCCGGCAGATCGCCGCAGGCAACATGGATCTGTCCTCGCGAACCGAGGAGCAGGCGGCGTCGCTCGAGCAAACCGCCGCGAGCATGGCCGAGTTAACGGAGACGGTCGCACAGAACACCGACAGCGCCCGCGAGGCCGATGGTCTGGCCTCACGTGCGTCCAGCCTGGCGGATCGCGGCAACAACGCGGTGCAGGCGCTGGTTGCCACCATCACGAGAATCGAGGCGGAGTCGCGCAGGATCTCGGACATCACCGCCCTGATCGAAGGTATCGCCTTTCAGACGAATATCCTCGCGCTCAACGCGGCCGTGGAGGCAGCCCGGGCGGGCGACCAGGGGCGTGGTTTCGCTGTCGTGGCGGGCGAGGTCCGGGTGCTGGCACAGCGGTCTTCGTCGGCGGCGAAGGAGATCAAGGCGGTGATCGGATCGTCCGCCGCGATGGTTCGGGACGGCTCGTCGCAGGCGCAGGAGGCGGGGGCTGCCATCGAACAGGTCAAATACGCGATTGGAGAGGTGTCCACCCTTGTCGCGCAAATCTCGCTGGCGTCCGGGCGGCAAAGCCTGGGAGCCCAGCAGGTGGCCGCAGCAGTTGCGAAGATGGATCAGGTGACACAGCAGAATGCCGCGCTGGTCGAGCAGGCCGCGGCGGCAGCGCAATCGCTTGATGAGCAGGTTGCAAACGTGCGCGCCGTGCTGACCCAATTCAGAGTTTCGGACAGAAGCCTGATGGGTGCCTCGTCAATATGAGGTTGTCGCCGTCGTGTCTCCTTATATGTCGTAAATCTCTCTGGATCTGACCTTGGATGCTTTGACTCTTGCTATGGATTCCTCTATTTTTATGATTTGGAATATTTCGTTATTTTGACTGCATCTCAGCGACGGTGGGCGCCAGCTTCGGAACGGAAGCCCTGAATGACGGTTAGACGCCATGTACCGTTCATCTCCATCCAGACGGCTTCGTACTGGCTCGCAACCTCTATCGTCCCATTTGCGGTGCGCACGCTCGCCTCGATCGAGCCGCACACCAGCGCGAGGCGCTCACGCGTCTGAATCTCGCTGACGTGAAATCTCACCGCTTCGTAGCGCATCGCGCCACTCACGAGCTTGTCGAGGTAACTTTCGCGGTTGTCGCGCGCTCCCGTCGAATGGATATAGACGAGGCCCTCGTCGAGCAGCTCGCCGAGCGCGGCTATGTCGCCCGCCAGCATCGCGGCGCACCGCGCTTCTTCGAGTTGACGAATGATGTTCGCGTCTTCGCTATGGATCACCGATATGTCCTTTTCTCTCAATCGCGCGCGACGGCGCGGCAGCCGCCATGCCGTCGCGCACCGATTCTTACTGGCTGATCGCGTTCAGACGCGTCTTCTCGCGGCCCTTGAGGCCCAGCATTTCGCGCGCTTCAGCGGGGGTCGCGATCCCGAAGCCGAGGCGGGTGAGTACGTCGCGAATCAACTCGACCTGTTCGGCGTTCGAGGTCGCCAGCTTGCCCGGACCGATCATGAGCGAGTCCTCGAGACCCACGCGCACATTGCCGCCCATCAGCGCGGCCTGGGTGATCAGCGGCATCTGATGCTTGCCGGCGCCGAGCACGGACCATTGATAGCTGTCGCCGAACAGCTTGTCGGCGATACGCTTCATGTGCACGAGATTCTCGGGATCCGCGCCGATCCCGCCGAGAATACCCAACACGAACTGCAGGAAGATCGGCCCCTTGACGAGCCCACGGTCGACGAAATGCTTCAGGTTGTAGAGATGACCCACGTCGTAGCACTCGAATTCGAAGCGCGTGCCGTGCGCCGTCCCGAGACGCTCGAACACCTCCTCGATATCCGCGAACGTGTTGCGGAAAATCGCGCGGCGCGTGCTTTCGATAAAGTCATGCTCCCACGCGTGTTTGAACGTTTTCAGCTTATCGAGGACCGGAAAGATCCCGAAGTTAAGCGAGCCCATGTTGCAGGACGCCATCTCGGCCGAGATATCGAGCGCGCCGGCGAGACGTTCGTCGAGCGTCATATTGACGGCGCCGCCGGTGGTGAGGTTGATCACCGCGTCGGTCGCTTCGTGAATTCGCGGCAGGAACTGCCGATAGATCTCCGGCGCGAAGGCTGGCCGGCCGTCTTCGGCGTGACGTGCGTGCAGATGCAGAATGGACGCGCCTGCCTGCGCCGCGGCAATGGCTTCGCGCGCGATGTCGTCCGGCGTGCAGGGCAGATGCGGCGACATGCTCGGCGTGTGGATCGAGCCCGTGACCGCACAGGTAATGATGACTTTACGTGCCATGATGTTTTTCTCGTTTACTTGATCAGGCCGGTTCGGCCACGACGACATTCTCGATGTGTCCCACACCATCG
>NZ_DASRSY010000476.1:0-37974 GCF_035656215.1 Paraburkholderia sp. | reverse complement strand
TACGCAAGTTTTTTAACAGCACAGGCCGCGAGTCGTTTCGAACGACGTGTTTTATCCGCGGAAATGACAGCGGGGTAACGTCTCATCCGATATGAGATCGCGCTGTCACCGGCAGCTCTCGCTGTTTGTTGGTTCGCTGTTTGTTGGTTCGCTGTTTGTTTGTTCTGCCCACCCTTCTTGTTCAGCTCAACTGAACCCGGGATGTCATATCGGCACGGCATGCGCAACGAACTGCCAACGCCGATGAAAATGGCAGGGCGAGCTTCACAGCCCGCCCGTCACTTGTCGCCCGTTACTTCACCTTGGTCTTATCGAGCTTCTTGCCGGTCGCCGCGTTGAAGCGCTCGACGTACTCTTCGATCAGCTTGCGCATCGCACGCCCAATCTGCCGATAGTCTGACTCGTTCAGATTGGCCAGCGACACCCGTCCCGACGGATGCTGCGTACCGAAGCCACGTCCCGGCAACAGCACCACCCGTGCTTCACGCGCGAGGCGGAACAGCAATTCGGACGGCTCGATGTTCTTCAGCAGCCACTCGACGAACTCACGCCCGAACATCCGCTCGCCAAGAAACTCGATGTCGAGAATCGTGTAGTAATCGACCTGGTTCGGATCGTCGTCCTCGAACGAAATGCCGACCTCTTCGTACAGCGCCTGCTTGCGCTTGCGGATCAGGCGCTTCAACGCGTTCTTGTACGCGTCGGGCGTGTCCATCAGCGAAAACAGTGAGAACAGCACCATCTGCACTTGTTGCGGCGTCGACAACCCCGCCGTGTGATTCAGCGCGACCGTGCGGCTGTCCGCCACGAGGCGATCAATGAACTTGAGATTCTCCGGTTCGGTCGTGATCGACTCATAACGCTCGTGCAGTTGCTTCTTCGCATCCTTCGGCAGTTCGGCGATCAGCCTGTCGAGCACGTTGTCGCGATGCGTTGCGATCGTGCCGAGGCGCCAGCCGGTCGCGCCGAAGTACTTTGAATACGAGTACACGAGGATCGTATTCTTCGGTGCGAGCGCGAACAGCGAGACGAAGTCGTCGGCGAAGGTGCCGTACACGTCGTCGGTCAACAGAATCAGATCGGGGCGTTCCTTGACGATGTCGGCGATGTATTGAAGGCTTTCGTCGCTGATTTTCACCGAAGGCGGATTGCTCGGGTTCACGAGGAAGAACGCCTTCACTTTCGGATCGCGCAGCTTGTCGAGTTCCTTCTTCGAATACTGCCAGCCGCTTTCCACCGTGGCTTCGAGATTCACGACGTTCAGTTGATAGTCGTTGAGGCGTGGAATTTCGATGTACGGCGTGAAGATCGGCATGCCGAGCGCAATCGTGTCACCCGGCTTGATCAGGTGATTCTCACGCATCGTGTTGAAGATGTACGTCATCGCCGCCGTGCCGCCCTCCACAGCGAACACGTCGAACTCGCCGACGAACGGATGATTGCCGATCATCTCCTTGCGCAGATACTGACCGACGATCTGTTCGGACAACTTGAGCATCCGATCCGGTACCGGATAGTTCGACGCGAGAATGCCCTCGCACATTTCATAGAGGAAGTCGCCCGCCGACAATCCAAGCTGATCGCGCACATACGACACCGCGCCGCGCAAAAAATCGATGCCGGGCACGCCCTTGTTTTCACGCAGGAACAGATCGAAGCGTTCCGTGAGCCCTTCGCGGCGCGGGAAACCGCCGACACCCTCGGGCATGAATGCAAACGAACGCTCCGACTCGCGCATCGCAAACAGGCCGAGCTGCCAGAAGCCGTGGCGCGGAATCGTCGCGAGGAAGTTCGGGTTGCCGCGGCCTGCGTTGAGCATCGATGCATTGGCGGGGCGCTCCACCGCGCCGCCGCCCGCGGCCTTGATCAGTTCATCCTTGAGTTCGAACGGGCTGAGCGCCGCAAAACCGGCTTGAGCCATGTCACCTTGTTTCTTGCCGCCTTTCTCTTTTGCCATGATGCGTTCTCCAATGTGCAAGTGAATGACGCCGGCGTCGTGAGTGATCGTTCGGTTGCCGCCGACGTAAGAGAGATCGATAAATACGTGCGCTAAATCAGGCTAAACCAGTCCGACCACGAGCGGTCCGAGCAACGTCAACGCGACGTTCGCAATGGCATAGGTGATCGCGAACGGCACGGTCGGCACGGCGCTTTCCGCCTTGTCGAGCACACCGCCGAACGCCGGGTTGGCACTACGCGATCCGGACAGTGCGCCGGCCAGAATTGCCGCGTTCTTGTAGCCCAGCACGTAGCGGCCGAATAGCATGGTCAATAGCAGCGGAAACAACGTAACGAACACGCCGAGCAGGAAGATCGTCATGCCGCTCGCCTTGACCGTCACGACCGCCTGCAAACCGGAATTCAAGCCGACCACCGCAACGAACGCCGCAAGACCGAAGTCCTTCAGCAACTGCGAAGCCGCCGTCGGCATTACACCGTACATCGGATGCTTGCCGCGCATCCAGCCAAACAGCAAACCGGCCAGCAGACAGCCGCCACCCGAACCGAGCGTGAGCGGAATGCCACCCACGTTGATGACGATCAGCCCGATCAGCAGACCGAGCACGAGCCCGACACCCATGTAGATGAAGTCGGTCTTGTTGCTATACGGCAGCTCGTAGCCGGCTGCATCGACGGCGCGCTTGGTGTCTTTAGGCGAACCGTAGAAGGTGATGACGTCGCCGTGTTCGAGCTTGGTTTCGGGCAGAATCGGCAGCGGCTGGCCGGCACGCGAAGCGCTCTGGATATAGACGCCGTGGCGCATGTCGCGATCTACGACTTCGCGTGCGGCGGCGATCGTCGTGTGGTTCATGCCTTTGCGTGCGAACACGCCTTCGCGTGTCTGCATCACGACGCCAATGTCGTCGACGTTGGCGATCTCGTTGCCGTTCGCGCCGAATGCGACCACCGCCTCACGGCGGCCCACCACCAGCACTTCGTCGTTAAGTTGCAACGTCAGATCGGGCGTCGGCTCGAGGTTTTTACCGTCACGCTTGATCCGCTCGACCGTCAACATGTCCTGATGCTGGGTCTCGACTGCCTTGACCGTTTTCCCGGCGCTGACATCGATCTTGTACGCACGCCCCACCAGTTCAGGCAACGCACGAATTTGCCCCGCTCCGAGTGACGCTGAACCTGAAGACAGTTCCTTTTCCGCTTCGATCGACGCCTCTCGCAAACCTTGCCCCATGAACTTCGGCAGGATGTTCACGCAGACGATGATCGCGCCGAGCGAGCCGAACACGTAGGTCACCGCGTACGCGATTGCCACGTCGGATTGCAGCGACTTGACCTGATCGGCCGGCAGACCGAGACGCGCGATGGCGTCGCCGGCCGTGCCGATGATCGCCGACTGCGTCAGCGCACCGCCCGCGAGCCCAGCCGCGAGACCCTTGTTCAAATGGAACAGCTTCGCGCAGATCACCACGGTGACCAGCGCGGAGACGGCGAGAAACACCGCCATCGCGATTTCACGCAACGTCTTGCGGTTCAACGAGTTGAAGAAGCCCGGCCCGGAGTCGTAGCCGACCGCGTAAATGAACACGGCGAACATCACCGACTTCACGCCATTGTCGATCGTCACGCCCGCCTGACTGATCACGACTGCCGCCAGCAATGAACCGCCTACGCCGCCTAACTGGAATTTACCGAAGTTGATCTGCCCGATGAAGTAACCGGCTGCAAGCGACAGAAACAGCGCGATCTCAGGTGATTTCTGAAAAATGTGGTGTAGCCAGTCCATCGTGCCCTCGCTAGATAGTTTGCGATACTGAGTACTGGATGCTGCATGTGCATACGGACCTCATAGCATCCGCATGCGGTCGGCTGCGCGCCACGCCGCGCGCAGCCCATCTGGCCGCCTAGCCAAATTTCCCGGCGAGGCCGACCACGACCGGCCCCATCAACGGCAACAGAATGTTCGAGAGTGCATAGGTGATCGTGTAGCCGATCACGGGCGTCGAATTGCCAGTCACGCCGACCAGCGCACTGATCGCCGGGGTGCTGCATTGCTGCCCGGCAATGGCGCCGAGCAGCATGGGCGCTTCGAGTTTGAGAAACACGCGGCCGATCCAGAGCGACAGCAACCCGGGCACGAGCACCATCAGAATGCCGGCGACGGGCAGCGCCAAACCGTATTCGCGCACCAGCTTGATGGCATCGGGGCCGGCCGACAAACCGACTGCCGCGATGAAGGTGGCAAGGCCGAAGTCCTTGAGAATTTGCGCGGCAGCCGAAGGCAGCGAGCCGACTAACGGATAGCGCGAACGGATCCAGCCGAACAGCAGGCCCGAGAGCAAGCAGCCGCCACCCGTGCCGAGCGCGATCGACACACCGCCAATTCGCCCGCCGAGATGGCCGATCGCCATCCCGACCAGCACGCCCAGTCCGAGATAGACGAAGTCGGTTTTCTGGGTCACGGCGAGCACGTAGCCGAGATGCCGCGCGCCGCGTTCGACGTCGGCCTTCGCACCCACCAGCGTCAATACGTCGCCGCGATTGAGCTCAGTGCCAGGCAGTGCGGGCACCGTGGTTTCGAGCCGCGTGACTGCTGCGATATAGACGCCGCGCCCTTCTTCCGGTTTTGCCCGTTCGCGCACCTGCGCGACCGTCAACCCGTGCGCCTCGCGGCGCGTCAACACGACGTCGAGCTTTTCCGCAATGAGCTGACCGAAGCCGGCGCCCTCCACTTCTTCGCCGAGGCTGACAGCCGCTGCAACAATCGCTTCGCGCCGCCCCGCCACGAAGATGAGATCGCCGGCAGCCAGCGTCAGGTGAGGCTCGACGGGCACGGCCGCCCCGTTGCGCTCGAGCTGCTCGATCGTCAGATTGAAGCCGTGCTGCTGTTCGAGCGCCAGGATCGTGGAGCCGGCCGCCGCACCGACCCGAAAGGCGCGGCCAACGAGCGCCGGCGCGGCGGAACGCTGTCCGTCGCCGAACGCGCTGTCGCCGCCGAGCTTGTGCCACACGCGCTCGGCTTCTTCGCGCAAATTGACGCGCAACAGGAGCGGTGCGAACTGGCTGGTGAACAGGACGATGGTGATCAGGCCGAACAGGTAGCTCACGCTGTACGCGGTCACGATGTTGGCCTGCAGACGCAACGTCTCGGCGTCGCTGAAGCCGAGCTTGGCAATCGCCTCTGAGGCCGTGCCGATCACGGCCGACTCCGTGGCGGCACCGGCGAGCAGGCCGGCCGCCGTGCCGGCGTCGAGCCGCATCGCGAAGACCGCGATCATGATCAGCACCAGCACCGACACGATCTCGACGACCGACAGCAAGCCATAGCGCCAGCCCCGGCCGATGTTGGCAAAGAACTGCGGCCCGCCGGTGAATCCCAGCGCGAAAATGAACAGCGCAAAGGCGATGTTCTTCAGATCGGGGGCTAGCCGCGCGCCCGTCTGGCCCAATAGCAACGCCACGATCAACGTGCCGCAGACGCCACCGAGTTGAATTGGCCCCACGCGAAACGAACCGATGAAGTATCCGATTGCAAGGCTTGCGAACAGCGCGATCTCCGGTTGAGATCTCAGCAATTCACCGATCATGTTGGCTCGCCGATTTACGGTTTATTGGCAGAAAGCAGAAAAAATCTCTCTGGTATTTGAAAAGCATTCCGATTCGCCACGGCTCAGGAATTACGCATCCGGCATAACTGGATGCCATTGAATAGAAAGTTTATGGCAATGACATGACGCTCCAGGCGCCAAAGAAGATATGCCGCGGTGCAGCGACGATAGGGTGAAATGCTTTTCAGCAAGCTCGACAGTCACGCGTTCCTCGCGAAGTTTTCTCAACGCCTTGAAAAAGGCACTCTGCTGGTGGTCGGTTTTGTAGCACGATATGTACATGCTTTTTGGTACTGCTTTTTTATAGATATTGCAGTTCGCCATTGCTGTCAATATGATTTTCGAGTGTGACCCTTTTCGCTTCGCAAAAGATGATCTTTAGTAAGATGATCTTTCGTAAAGACTGAAGTGATTTTCGGACCGTGCATCGCAAGCGGCGGTCATTACGATAAAGAGCCGATATACTGACCTGCCCGCATACCACGCGTGAGTCGGCATTCGCCACGCGGCACGCTTCTTTCGGAGCCATCCATGCGCATGATCCTGTTCAGCAGCCGCCAATACGACAGCGATACGTTCGGTGAGGCCAACGGGACGCATCGCTATGAACTGCACTTCCAGGAATCGCATCTCGATGCCGAAACCGCGATCCTCGCGCGGGGCTATGAAGTGGTCTGCCCATTCGTCAATGACAACGTCGACGCCGCCGTGCTGGAACGTCTCCATGCCGGCGGCACGCGCATGATTGCGCTGCGCTCGGCAGGTTTCAATCACGTCGACCTGGCCGCAGCCGAACGTCTCGGCATGACGGTTGCACGGGTGCCGGCCTACTCGCCGCATGCGGTTGCCGAACATGCGGTCGGCCTGATTCTGGCGCTGAACCGGCGCTTGCCGCGCGCGGTCGCGCGCACACGCGAAGGCGATTTCTCGCTGCATGGGCTGCTCGGCTTCGACCTGCACGGCAAGACCGTGGGCGTGATCGGCACCGGCATGATCGGTCGCGTATTCGGCCGCGTCATGGCGGGCTTCGGCATGCAGGTGCTCGCCCATGATCCCGGCACTCCGGCCGAGGATCTGCTCGCGCTCGGCGCGCGCTACGTGCCGCTCGACACGCTGCTGGCTGAAAGCGACGTCGTCAGCCTGCATTGCCCATTGGTGCCCGGCACGTACCATCTGATCGACGGTCCTGCGCTCGCGAAGATGAAGCGTGGCGCGATGCTGATCAATACCGGGCGCGGCGGCCTTGTCGAAAGCAATACGCTGATCGGCGCGCTGAAGGACGGCCAGCTCGGCCATCTCGGACTCGACGTGTACGAGGAAGAAGGCGGCCTCTTTTTCGAAGACCACTCGAACATGCCGTTGCAGGACGACGTGCTGGCACGTCTGTTGATGTTCCCGAACGTGATCGTCACCGCACACCAGGCATTCTTCACACGTGAGGCAATGAACGAGATCGCGCAGACCACGCTCGGGAACGTCGCGGCATGGCAGGCCGGCACGCCGCGCAATGTCGTGCAGGCACGCGGCTAGCCAGGCCTCCTGCCGTTACCCCTTGCTCGTATCACCTGATAGTGCGAGGGAGGGGGACTCGAACCCCTACACCCGCCCTCGCATCTGCTCTATCAGGACTGGCTGTCGCCGGCCACCGCATCCGCGCCGCCGTCCACCATGGTCGGGCGGATCACCGTGCGGGCGTCGTCCGCTGCGCCACAGAGTTCGCGCAGCGAGCCTGCCTCGCGCTCGTGCACTTCCACCGGAAACCAGCGCGCGCCCGCATCGGCCAGATAGCGCGCGCGATGCTGCCCGTTGCGAAACGCCACCACGCCCTCGCGCTCGAGACCGAACCAGCCCAGCAGACCCGGCGCGCGGCGGATCGAGATCGTCACGTACGGCATCTGCGGAATGCGCGGATTCTCCGGATCGAGAAACTCGCGAATGCCGCGCACCTTGCCCGAATGCCATTCGGCGACCGGCTTCAGCACGTAATCGGTGTTGTCGCGATCCGCGCAGGCAAGCAGCTTGCGCACGTCGACCAGGACCACTTGATGCCGCGTGCCGTCAGTCACGAAGATACGTTTCAGGCGCACATGGTCGTACCATGGATGTTCATGCAGCGGCACGATCCAGACCGTCTCGGCACAGGCCGGCGCGGCTGCGGGCGATGAATTGGACAAAGGCAAAGGCAAAAGGCAGGCTCGATAAGCTGACTAACCAACGCCAGCGCGTTAAAAGAGCGCTAACGCTACGAGCCGATTGTGAAAGATGCATGACAACCAACGGTATTAATCGCAGCGCATGAGCGCACTGCTTGAGCACCCGGCATGTGCGGCCGGACGCGAACCCTTACGGACACAACGATGATAACCACGCAAAATCTGAATGAACATGTGCGCATCGAAGCCAACGAGGACACTGGCGTCGCCACCATCGTGCTCGAACGGCCCATGCGGCGCAATGCCGTCGACCGTCCTACCGCGGAAGCGCTCAGCACCGCCTTCCGCCGCTTCGAAGCGGAGCCCGCATGGCGCGCGGCAGTGCTGTTCGGCGCGGGAGGCACCTTCTGCGCCGGCGCGGATCTCACCGCGCTCGCCGACGAGACCCGTCGCAATGAACTGCACGCCGACGGTAGCGGTCCCGGTCCGATGGGACCGACGCGCATGAGCTTCAGCAAACCGGTGGTCGCCGCGATTGCCGGATATGCGGTTGCGGGCGGCCTCGAACTGGCTGCGATGTGCGATCTGCGGGTCGTCGAAGAAGATGCCGTGCTCGGCGTGTTCTGCCGGCGCGTGGGGATTCCGCTAATCGATGGCGGCACGATCCGCTTGCCGCGTCTGATCGGGTTGTCGCGGGCGCTCGATCTGATTCTGACCGGCCGCGCGGTGGCGGCGCAGGAAGCGCTCGGCATCGGTCTCGCCAATCGCGTCGTGCGCAAAGGCGAGGCCCGCGCGGCGGCTGAACGGTTGGCCGCCGAACTGGCGGCCTTTCCGCAAGCGGCGCTGCTGGCAGATCGTCGCTCCGCATTGGAAAACAGCACGCTCGAGGATCTCGATCAGGCGCTGCGGCGCGAAGGCGCGGGCGGCTATCAGGCGGTATTCGACGAGGGTTTTGCAGGCGCGGCACGGTTCACCGGAGGCGCCGGCCGTCGCGGTAACACTTTCAAGTCAGACGAAAGCACGCCATAGAACAGCGCCATTTCGCTGGGAGTTGCACGGCAAAGCGGCAATGCGGAAGTGCGCGCCAGGGGGACACTCCAAACCGCGCTCCAAGCGCGGCTTTCAGCAAAAAACAACAGCCCGCTTGCCGCTCAGCAAGGCCGTTTTGACTTAGGTAGAATCCCCTACTGTTTTCCCCTCGCATGGCGCATGCGTTCTCGCCCCGAAAACGCGCGCCTGCCGCACGACGCTTCCCGTCGCGCCGATTCACGTTCCGTCACCATGCCTTTACCCCTGCTCGCCCTCGCCGTTGCCGCCTTTGGAATCGGTACCACTGAATTCGTGATCATGGGGCTGCTGCCCGATGTCGCACGCGATCTGTCCGTGTCGATTCCGGCGGCCGGCATGCTGGTGTCGGCTTATGCGCTCGGCGTCACGATTGGCGCACCGATTGTCGCGATCGCAGTGGCCAACATGCCGCGCAAGAAGGCATTGATGAGCCTGATCGGCGTCTTCATCGTCGGCAATCTGCTGTGCGCGATCGCCCCGGGTTATGCAGTGCTGATGGCCGCGCGCATCATCACGGCGTTTTGCCATGGCGCGTTCTTCGGTATCGGTTCGGTGGTCGCTGCGGGTCTCGTCGCGCCGAACCGCCGCGCGCAGGCCATCGCGCTGATGTTCACCGGCTTGACGCTCGCCAACGTGCTCGGCGTGCCGCTCGGCACCGCACTCGGTCAGGCTGTGGGCTGGCGTGCGACCTTCTGGGCGGTCACCGGTATCGGCATTCTCGCTGCCGGCGCGCTAGCTGTCTGCCTGCCGGCGAAAATCGAAATGCAGAAGGCGAGCCTCGTCCACGAATTCAGCGTGCTGAAAAACCCGCAAGTGCTGATGGTGCTCGGCATCAGCGTGCTCGCGTCGGCCAGCCTGTTTTCCACCTTCACCTACATCACGCCGATTCTCGAAGACGTGACCGGGTTCACGCCGCACGCCGTCACGTTCGTACTGTTGCTGTTCGGCCTCGGTTTGACCGTGGGCAGCACGCTCGGCGGCAAGCTCGCGGACTGGCGGCTGATGCCCTCGCTGGTCGCGTTTCTGCTGGCGATCGTTGTCATCCTGACCATTTTCGCCGGCACGATGCACGCTGAGATCCCCGCGATGATCACGATCTTCATATGGGGCATTCTGGCCTTCGCGATCGTGCCGCCGCTGCAAATGCTGATCGTCGACCGCGCGAGCCATGCGCCGAATCTGGCATCGACCCTGAATCAAGGTGCGTTCAATCTCGGCAATGCAACGGGCGCGTGGCTCGGCGGCATGGCGATCGGCGCGGGCGCGCCGCTCACTACGCTGCCTTGGGTCGGCGTGATGACATCCATCGGCGCGCTGGTGTTGACGCTGTGGTCGGTGTCGATCGACCGGCGCGCGCAGCGGATGGCGGTGGCGGGGTAGTCCCTTTTCGTGCTTATGCCCGTTGATTGAAGCTGCGACCGAATGGCCAGTCGCTTAGGGTGAGACCGTAGTAGCATCTCGCCCGATGAAAGTCATTCTCACACGCGATTTCCTCGCGCTCATTCTTAGCGTCGCCGTGGTCGGACTCGGCAGCGGCGCCACGCTTCCGCTCACTGCCCTCGCGCTCACGCAAGCTGGCTACGGTACCGACGTGGTCGGCCTGCTGACTGCCGCGCAGGCGGGCGGCGGCCTTATCGTTGTGCCGGTGACAGCCTGGATCGCGGCGCGCTTCGGCGGGCGGCAGGTGATTGTCGGCGCGGTGCTGGTGGTCGCGCTTGCAACTGCGTTGATGCAACTCACCGCGAACCTTTGGATATGGGCGGTGCTGCGCGTGCTATGCGGCGCGGCGCTAATGCTGCTCTTCACGATCGGCGAGGCATGGGTCAACCAGCTCGCCGACGATGCCGCGCGCGGTCGCGTTGTCGCGATCTACGCGACCAATTTCACGCTGTTTCAGATGGCCGGCCCGGTACTGGTGAGCCAGATCGACGACTTCGTGCACTGGCGTTTCCTGATTTGCGGCGCGATCTTCCTGCTGGCGTTGCCGGCACTCGCCAGCATCCGCAAGACGCCGCAAGCATCGGAGGATGAACACGCCGCGCACGGGAGCTGGCGCCATGTGCTGCCGCAGATGCCGGCGCTCGTGATCGGCACGGGCTTCTTCGCGTTGTTCGATACGATCGCGCTGTCGCTGCTGCCGCTCTTCGCAATGGCGCACGGCATAACGAGCGAGGTGGCGGTGCTGTTCGCGTCGGCCCTGCTGCTCGGCGACACGACCATGCAGTTTCCGATTGGCTGGCTCGCCGACCGGCTCGGCCGCGAACGCGTGCATATCGGCTGCGGCGTGATCGTCGTGGTGTTGCTGCCGTTTCTGCCCTGGGCGATTAATTCGCCGTGGCTGTGCTGGCCTCTGCTCTATGTGCTCGGCGCTGCGGCTGGGGCGATTTATACGCTGTCGCTGGTTGCTTGCGGCGAGCGTTTTCGCGGCGTCGCGCTGGTGTCGGCGAGTTCGCTTGTGGGGGCATCGTGGAGCGCGGCGAGTTTCGGCGGCCCATTGGTGGCCGGCGCACTGATGAAGGGTGTCGGTAACGATGCGATGGTTGGTGTGCTGCTCGCCGCGGCGCTCGCGTTTCTGGCTGCCGTTGGGTGGGAAAAGCGGCGCGCGCTGGCGCGGGTGATCGGCTGACAGTCGCGCTGGGGCACTATAAGGTGCCAATGCATTGCAACATGCTCGCGCGCGGATACTTAAACGGGGAAGCCGCGATGGCTTCCCCGTTTTTCGTTGCGTGCCCTTCAGCGTTACTTCTACATTACTTCCGCGCCCGCAAAATCTCCCCAACACACGCCCCGAAGCCCACGCGATACCCATCGCCCTGACACCATCCGGAGAGCGTCAGTTCGTCTCCGTCTTCGATAAACCCGCGTGTGCCGCCTTCCTTCAATTCCAGCGGATTCTTGCCGTTCCATGTGGACTCGAGCAGGCTGCCGCAAGAGTCTGCCGTCGGGCCGCTGATCGTGCCCGAACCCATCAGATCGCCGACCCTCGTATTGCAGCCCGATACCGTGTGATGCGCGAGTTGTTGCGCCATCGTCCAGTACATGTGCCTGAAGTTGGTCCGTGAGATCGTGGTTGCCTGCTTTGCCGTTTGCGGCCGCAGCGTCACTTCCAGCGAGATGTCGAACGCGTGCTTGCCGTCGTGGCGCAAGTAGGCCAGCGGTTGCGGCTCCTGTGCCGGCTGCGCGACGCGGAACGGTTCGAGCGCGTCGAGCGTCACGATCCAGGGCGAGATCGTGGTCGCGAATGTCTTCGCGTTGAACGGGCCGAGCGGCACATATTCCCATTGCTGAATATCCCGCGCGCTCCAGTCGTTCAGCAGCACCATGCCGAAGATGTGCGCCTCGGCATCGGCACAGGCGATCGGTTCACCCAGCACATTGCCGCTGCCGATCACGAAACCCGTCTCCAGTTCGATATCCAGCTTGCGGCATGCGCCGAACACCGGACGCTCCTGATCCGGCAGCTTCAACTGTCCGTTAGGACGCCGCACCGGCGTGCCGCTCACCACC
Organism: Paraburkholderia sp.; assembly: GCF_035656215.1. Taxonomy (GTDB): domain Bacteria; phylum Pseudomonadota; class Gammaproteobacteria; order Burkholderiales; family Burkholderiaceae; genus Paraburkholderia. The sequence goes on along the minus strand of NZ_DASRSY010000476.1, from coordinate 25,682 downwards.
ACCGACGATGCGCGTCCGTTGTAGCCGATCGGCATCTCCGACCAGTTCGGCAACAGCGCATTCTTCGGATCGCGGAACATCGAGCCGACATTCGTCGCGTGCTCCTTCGACGAATAGAAATCGGTATAGCCCGGGATCTGCACGGGCAGATGCAGTTGCGCATCAGACTGACGCACGAGCGCCTTCGAACGCAAGGCTGCGTCGTCGCGCAAGGGCGCGGTCTCGCGCGCCAGCAGATTGCTCAGCTGGATGCGCACGCTGCGCCATGCATCGCGGCCAAGCGAGATGAAATCGTTGAGGGTGTCGCGTGCAAAAACGTCAGCCTTTGATTGCACGTTCAGCAAACCTGCCGCTTGCAGCGCCGCCAGATCGACGATCTCGTTGCCGATCGCTACGCCCACGCGGCGCGTGTCGTTAGTCTTATCGCTGAAAATACCGAACGGCAGGTTCTGGATCGAAAAATCGTTGGTCGAGTCGTTAGCCGACTCGACCCAGCTCTCGCGCGACGGATCGAGCGTCGCCTGAAGATCGCTCAATGCGTTCATCGTTGCTCCGGGTTGAAGTGTTTCTTGAGACCTTGCCAGCACTCGTAGTAATGCGCCTGCAATTGCGCCGTTTCGAGCGCGAAACGGGTCGGCTTGATCAGCGTGCGCGTTTCGAACATGAAGGCCATCGTGTCGCCGACTTTCTTCGGCGTGGACGTATCGCTATGCGACGCTTTCTCGAAGGTATCCGCGTCCGGTCCATGACCCGACATGCAGTTGTGCAGACTCGCGCCGCCCGGCACGAAGCCCTCAGCCTTGGCGTCGTACACGCCATGCACGAGGCCCATGAATTCGCTCGCGACGTTGCGATGGAACCAGGGTGGGCGGAACGTATCTTCAGCCGCAAGCCAGCGCGGCGGGAAAATCACAAAATCGATCGTATCGACGCCCGACGTATCGCTTTGTGATTGCAGCACCAGGAAAATCGACGGATCCGGATGGTCGAAGCTGATCGAGCCAATCGTGTTGAAGCGGCGCAGATCGTATTTGTACGGCGCGTAATTACCGTGCCACGCGACCACATCGAGCGGCGAATGACCGATGTCCGCGCGCCACAGATTGCCGTTCATCTTGGCAACGAGTTCGAAGTCGCCTTCGCGGTCTTCGTAAGCGGCATGCGGCGTGAGGAAATCGCGCGGATTGGCAAGGCCGTTCGAGCCGATCGGGCCGAGATCCGGAAGACGCAGCAGCGCGCCGAAGTTCTCGCAGATATAGCCGCGCGCGTTGCCATCCGGCAAGCTCACCGCGAAGCGGACGCCGCGCGGGATCACCGCGATCTCGAACGGCTCGACGTCTAGTTGCCCCATTTCGGTCGCAATATGCAGGCGGCCTTCCTGCGGCACGATCAGCAATTCGCCGTCAGCACTGTAGAAGAAGCGATCCTTCATCGAGCGGTTCGCTGCGTACAGGTGAATCGCACAGCCGTTCATCGCCTCGGCTGAGCCGTTGCCCGCCATCGTCACCCAGCCGTCGACGAAATCGGTCGGCTCGGTGGGCATCGGCAAGGCATCCCAGCGTAGCTGGTTGGGCGGAGTCGGCGGCACCTCGGCGAAGTTGGCAACGAGCCGGTCCGACGGTAGCTGTGTGAACGGCTTATGGACTGCCGCCGGACGAATCCGGTACAGCCACGAGCGGCGGTTATGGCCGCGCGGCGCAGTGAACGCGGTGCCCGACAGTTGCTCGGCGTACAAACCATAGGCCGCGCGTTGCGGCGAATTGCGGCCTTCGGGCAACGCGCCCGGCAAGGCCTCTGTAGCGAATTCGTTCGCGAAGCCCGACTGATAGCCTGGCTCGATTTCAAGCCGCGAGCTGGCGGTATTCGGCGTGCGGGTTGGGGTATCCATGCAAGGTTCTCCGTTGATACTTGATCTGTCAGCGATCGGGAAACGCACCCGTTCCCACAAAGGAAACGCAAACGTGACCGCCATCGCAGTCTCGCTATAATTTACGTATGGTAAAACTAATTACGTATAGTGAAATTAACGTATACCCTTGAAACTAGCCGCGAAAACCCCGGCAGCCCGCAGTGACAAGCATTCGGCCCATAACGTTATGAGCATTTTGTTCAAGTGCACGCAGTGGGGACTGCTACCATCAATGAATGCGGCAACTGAGTCGCGTTGCCGAGCGCTGAGTGCGCACCTATTGCCATCCATTCCCCTACATGATTCCGCCGACCATCCCCAACCTGATTAAACGCGCCGCCGATCACCCATTTCTCGGCGAACATCTGGCGATGGGAACAGGCGTGCATAGCGAGATCGCGCTGGCGCAATTCGACGGCGTCGAACTCGCGAGTGCCTATGAGCCGATCTTCGATATCAGCGTGCATGCGTTGGCACAGTCGTTGTCGTCAGGCGCCGAAGGCGTGGATCGTTTCGGTGATGAGCTCGGGTTTCAGGCGGTCACGCAGCGTCTCGACGGCGCGCCCTTTGATGCCTTCGATCCATTCGACCGTGTCGCCGACGATCAGGAACTGGTCGCACTCGACCGCATGTCACGCGCGCTGCACGCGATCAACTTCTTCGGCGCGCAACGGCACGGGCTGCTGTTTCTACGCGTGCACGAGCGGCTGCTCAAGAGCGTCAAGTACGACCACGGACGGCATTTTTCCACCGTGCTGGTGTCGTTCGGACTGAACCCGTCGCGGGTTGTCATCGAGTTGCCGGCGGCAGCGGTCGCGCACAAGACATTTCTTGGCTATCTGACCAAGAGCTATCAACACTACGGCTTCAAGGTGGCGGGCAATCTGTCGAACGCGGGGCAGATTCTGTCGGTGTCGGAAACGGCGCGGCTCGACTTCATCAAGATGGATGCGGCGATCGCGTTGCGCGATGCGATGGTGAAGCCGCTAGTCGGCTATGCGAACCGGCTGCGGATTCCACTGATCTTCAATCGGGTGGTGGATGAACTGCAGTTCCTCGCGCTGCAGCAGTACGATGTGCGCTTCGTGCAAGGGCCGTTGTTCACCGCGCATTATCATGATCGGGCGGTGTGAACGGGTTAGCTGCCGCGGTTGGGATTGTGTTCGCGCTTGCCGATGGCTAACGGCGGCACACCGCGGACCCGTTGTCTGCTAGCGGATCAAATCCGCTCAGTAACGCTGCGCTCGCCGACGCTTCAACCAGTATCACCGAGGCGACGCGCCAGCGCCTTCAGACGCGGCGCCACGGTTTCCCGAAACACCTCCTCCCCCATCGACGACGCCGGCCCGCTGCAACTCAGCACCAGCCAGCGGCCTTCGCGCGGCTCGCGAAACGGCACCGCAACCGCATTCACGTCGTCATGCCATGCGCGGAACGAATAGCAGCAGCGTTCCTGCGCGAAGGCTTCGATTTCCTTTTCGGCATCTGCCAGCAACGCAGCGCCCTCCTTGCCGGCGGCTTTCTTAAGCTCGACCAGCAATGCGGCGCGCACGTCCAACGGCTGCACCGCCAGATACGCGCGCCCCATCGAACTGGTCAGCATCGACAGTTTCGAACCGGAGGCGAGTCCGAGCGTCAGCGCGGTCTCGCTGCGGATCGTCTCCAGATAGATCATGTCGAGACCGTCGCGGCATCCGAGCGACACTGCCGCGCCCACTTCGCGCGCGAAGGCGCGCATGTGCGGGCGGGCGAGTTCAAGCGTGTCCGTGCCCGAGAGCAGCGCGAAACCTAGCGACAGCACGCCCGCATCCAGCGCATATTTACCCAGCGTTTCGTCGAGCCGCAGATAGCCGAGCACGGTCAGCGTGTAGGCAAGACGGTTGACGGTCGCCTTCGGCAAACCCGTGCGTTCGACGAAATCGCGATTGCCGAGCATCGTTTCGCCCGGCTTGAACGCGCGCAGCAAGTCCAGCCCGCGTGCGAGGGCGACGACAAATTTGCGCTCGTCGAGCGGGTCGGGGAGAGTAGATATGGGCGTCATGGGATGGTACACTCGGGCGTAGTTTGCAAAACATTGTTTCGCATAGCGGAACCTAAGTCAAGCTCGAGCAAGTTTTAGTCAAGTAAGGAATCAGGAGATACGTCATGGCAGAGGCCGCGCAGTTTCACTGGGAAGACCCGTTGCTGCTGGATCAGCAGCTCACCGAAGACGAACGCATGGTGCGCGAAGCCGCCGCCGCTTACTCGCAGGACAAGCTGCAACCGCGCGTGCTCGAAGCGTTCCGTCATGAGAAGACCGACATCGAGATCTTTCGCGAGATGGGCGAACTCGGCCTGCTCGGTCCGACGATTCCCGAGCAATACGGCGGCCCCGGCCTGAACTACGTGGCGTACGGTCTGATCGCGCGTGAAGTGGAGCGCGTCGATTCCGGCTACCGGTCGATGATGTCGGTGCAGTCGTCGCTCGTCATGGTGCCGATTTACGAATTCGGCTCGGAAGCGCAAAAGCAGAAGTACCTCCCGAAGCTCGCCACCGGCGAATGGATTGGCTGCTTCGGCCTGACCGAACCGAACCACGGCTCCGATCCGGGCAGCATGGTCACGCGGGCGAAAAAAGTCGACGGCGGCTATTCGCTGTCGGGCTCGAAGATGTGGATTACCAATTCGCCGATTGCCGACGTGTTCGTCGTGTGGGCGAAGCTTGAAGAGAACGGCAAGGATTCGATTCGCGGCTTCATTCTCGAGAAAGGGTGGAAGGGACTGTCGGCACCGACCATCCATAGCAAGGTGGGCTTGCGCGCCTCGATCACCGGCGAAATCGTGCTCGACGAAGTGTTCGTGCCGGAAGAGAACCGCTTCCCCGAAGTCAGCGGCTTGCGCGGTCCGTTCACGTGCCTGAATTCGGCGCGCTACGGTATTGCCTGGGGCGCGCTCGGCGCGGCTGAAGCGTGCTGGCACACGGCGCGTCAATACGTGCTGGATCGCAAGCAGTTCGGCCGGCCGCTCGCCGCGAACCAGTTGATCCAGAAAAAGCTCGCCGACATGCAAACCGAAATCACGCTCGGCCTGCAAGGCGTTTTGCGTCTCGGCCGCATGAAAGACGAAGGCACAGCCGCCGTCGAAATTACGTCGATCATGAAGCGCAATTCGTGCGGCAAGGCGCTGGACATTGCACGGCTCGCGCGTGACATGCTCGGCGGCAACGGTATCTCGGACGAGTTCGGTATCGCGCGGCATCTGGTCAATCTGGAAGTCGTGAACACGTACGAAGGTACGCACGACATTCACGCGCTGATTCTCGGGCGCGCGCAGACGGGGATTCAGGCGTTTTTCTGATGCGCTGATTGCTTCGATGGCGGTGTTTCGTGGTGTGTCGTCTTGGCGGCCGAATCGAAAAGTAGAAAAGGAAAAGCCGGTTCTTTTGAACCGGCTTTTTTTGTTGCTGCGCCGCGGTGAGGCTAACGGCGCGCTTCGTGGCGCATCAGCCGCTTACTTGTTCGGCTGCGGTGTCATACGTAGGTAAGGGCGTAGTGCCTTGTAGCCCTTCGGGAATTTCTGTTTGATGACTTCTTCGTCCTTCAACGACGGCACGATCACCACGTCGTCGCCCTGCTTCCAGTTACCGGGCGTGGCGACCGAGTGATTGTCAGTGAGTTGCAGCGAGTCGATCACGCGCAGCACTTCATCGAAGTTGCGCCCGGTGCTGGCCGGATACGTAATGATCAAACGCACTTTCTTCTTCGGATCGATCACGAATAGCGACCGAACCGTGAGCGTTTCGTTGGCGTTCGGGTGGATCATGTCGTACAACTCAGCGACCTTGCGGTCCCCGTCGGCGAGAATCGGGAAGCCGACATTGGCTGCTTGCGTCTCGTTAATGTCCTTGATCCATTCCTTGTGAGACTCTGCGCTGTCGACTGACAACGCAATCGTCTTCACATTGCGCTTTTCGAATTCGCCGGCCAGCTTCGCCGTCAAACCCAGCTCGGTCGTACAGACCGGCGTGAAATCGGCAGGGTGCGAAAACAGCACGCCCCAACTATCGCCCAGCCATTCGTGGAACTTGATGCGGCCGACACTCGACTCCTGTTCGAAATCCGGTGCGATGTCGCCAAGACGTAGACTCATGATGCAGCTCCTTTGATTGTATTCGGACATTCTGCGCGAGCGTTCGCGCGCGACGCTCTGCTAAAGCGCGCCCAACCAAAGTACAGCATACGGGAGTGACCGTACATAACGAACGAACATCGCGTCACTACTTTATGCGTTTTTGTAATTTTCACCGATTTAGTGGAAACTTTGCGGGACAGATCAACTCCATATTAGGCAAACTTTGCTGCAGGGCGCAGCAGAGGTGGGGTTTTAAAGCTTTGCTCCAACCAGGAACGGTTCATGCGTTCATTTTCATGAATCGAGCGTTGCGCTCGCCAGCGGCCGTTTCTTTGGTTACGATTCACGCGTAGCGTGAGACGAAGGGGAGCTGTCAATGTCGGAAGTCAACAAGGAGAGATTGATGTCGGATATCAAAACCGTCCTCGCGGACGCTGAAGATTTGCTGAAACAGGCCGCGAGCGCCACTGGCGAGCGCGCTTCGGAACTGCGTGAAACGGCGCTTACGCGCCTGAAACAGGCCAGAGAAAAGGCGGCTGACGTCCAGGTCGTAGTGGTCGAGAAAGGCAAGAAGGCCGCACGCGCTACTGACGACTACGTGCATGAGCATCCGTGGGCATCCATCGGCATCGCCGCGGGCGCCGGCGTATTGCTGGGGCTGTTGATCAACCGTAAGTAACACGGATGATGGTGCCGGGCGCATCGCGTCCGGCGCATCAGCGAATCGAGTTGACCGGCGCGCGTATGGCCGGTCTGCTTCTCTTGGCGCGCTCGTTTTCACGCGCCGGTTAGGTCTTCACGCGCAACGCCCAAAGCCATGACGATAGAAACACAATCGCAGCACGGCGAACATAGTCCGTTGCGCCGCATCATCGGATCCGTGTTTGCCATTCTGCAAACGCGGCTTGAACTGGTCGGCATCGAACTCGCCGAAGAAAAAGACCGTCTGATCGGCGTGCTGTTCCTCGGCCTCGCGGCCATGATGCTCGCAACGATGGCCTTGATCGCGTTAACGGCGCTGATCGCCATCGCGTTCTGGGACACCTACCGATGGCAAGCGCTCGCCAGCATCACGGCGGTCTATGCCATTGCAGGAATAGCCTGCGCACTGAAAGCGCGCAGCGGTTTGCGCAATGCTCCAATAGTGTTCGAAGCCACCCTTGCTGAGTTCGAAAAAGACCGCGACCTGTTCCGCAAACCGTGATACAGCAGGGATAACAAGGTCATGCGCGTACCTCAAACGCCCTGCGCCTTCCCGGATCCTTAGCATTAGCAAGCACATCGAGCGATTTGCAGCACTGATGTACCGCCCCACTTCCACTGCCGCCGACACGCCATGAGCCAAAGCCATTCCGATACCGCCTTCCGCAACAAGCGCCACCATGCCAAAGATCTGAGTGCGCCGCACCTGCGAGCGCTGCGCAAGGAATTGCTGCTGGTGCGCGCGGATGTCGAGCGCATGGAACTTGCCCAGGCGACCATCGAATTGCGGCAGGCAGTCACGCACTTCAGCTGGCTCAAATTCATTCTGCCGGGCTTCGGTGGCATGCGTATGGGCACTGGATCGAAGGCGCATTTCCTCAACGCAGGGAGTATCGGCGCGCTCCTCAAACAGTACCCGCTCATCAGTTCGATCGCTTCGCTGGTGTTGGCCAAGCCGCTGCGCGCAACCATTGCAGCGGGTGCAAAACCCACGCTCAAGTGGGGCGGCCTTGCGCTTGCCGGCTGGGAAGCGTATCGAATCTGGCAGCAGATGAAGAATGAATCCGCAGCCTCTACCGACGACAGGGAAAAGGCCGTCGATAGCGGTTACTGAAGCGCCAGCACGCTTCAACTCGCCGAAACCGCGTTCTCCAGTAGCGCTAGCTCGTATTCCAGCATTCGCCGCTTGCCGGCGCAGTACCGTTCGCGCCGCCTCTATTGCCTCTCAGCCCGGTTGCATCCAGGGTGAAGATACCGCAAGCATCGTCGCGCATAGGGCCGATTTCGATCGGTGCGGCCTCTACCGAATAGCCGCCGTTCGCGTCGTCCGGCGGCAGCACGTGCAACCGGTAGATTGGCGTGCCGAATTGCGGCGCCTGATCCAGACCCGGTGGCAATGTCGCGGTGCCATCGCTTGCCGATCCCTCGACGAATTGCGCTGCCCGATAAAGTGCGGACGCCGCGTCGATCCGGTGGGTCCGCGCGACATGGCTCCGGTACGAGGGAACGGCAAACACGACCAGCGTCGCAGCTATCGCCAGCGCGATCATCAGTTCCAGTAGCGTAAATGCGGATGTGTGCGGCCTTGTCATAAGCCTCCCGTCAAAATGGGCGCGCAGCGACGCGGCGCCAATGGCGTTCGATCTGCTCGCCTGTGATCACGAGTTCCATCTGCAACCACACCTGCGACTCTTTGGTCCGGCCGAAGCCACGCGAAGTCAGTAAATAGGCTCGTGCATCGGCGCGAGTTCCCAGACGCCACGCTTCGATCAGACACTGCGGCGCTCGCAGCGATCCGGGCCATCGCGCGACGGGCGCGACGGCGCCGGCATCGAACGCGGCTTCGTGCTTCCATTGCGCAGGCTCGCCGGGTGGTAGTAACGCCACGGGCTGCGACTCGAAAGCTGCCGCGGCGACCACGCTCCGGGCGCATAAGGTCAGCGCTGAATCCGCGGCATGAAATGCCTGCAAATAGTCGCGCACGTTGCCGGCACCGCGCGCCGCCGCAAGCGATGTCTCGAACCAGGCCGCTGAGGTGGTCAGCATCATCGCGGAAATCAGCAGAACGATCGGCAGGACGGTGCCGCCATTGCGAGCGCGCGATCCGCGACCGGTGCGGATAAGACCTGCCAAATGTCCCGGTTGCTCGCGGCGCAGCGAGCGTCCCCTGCAAACGAAGCGTCCCCGGTGCACTCCGTGAGTCACTCGCACGAGACGGCACTGCGTATTTGGCATACCTGGGCGCTCCGGCTGCATGGTGTGCTCCCCGCTTCCGCCTACTATCGCAGCATGAACATCTGGATTTCGCCGAGCCGACGCCGCACGGGGAATTGCATTGCAAGGTCCTCGTGTCACAGGGAATCCTCCGCGTGATTGCGTATCGCTACCCGCCGCCAGAAAGCCTGGCGCGCCCGCATATCGGTGCCAAGTGCGCTCACACCATCGCAATCGACGTAGCGCACGCGCCGTCCTCCCGGAGCCCCACGGACGAGCACGCAGAGATCGACGGCGACGATCTTTGCCCATCGATCGGCCGTCACCGCCGTCGCATCTATTGCGGTCTGCCCACCGGCCAGCCAATACTTGAGTCGCACACTTTCGACGCCTTCGACCAGCGGCTGCGCGGACCCCGCCTTGCCATTGCCTTCACAGTAAAGTTCCGGCTCGCCTGTCGACCCGCTGACCCTGGCGAAGTACCGGTTGACCACCAACACGCCCTGCCCGCCGAGTGCCGCATTGTTGTTCGCTACAGCCTGGCCAAGGCAGTCGGTTGATTGGCCGGTGGTTGACGGCCACGTCGAAACGTTGTCCCCGACATAACGAACCGCGATGCCGTCCGAGCGGCTCGGTAGGGCCTCGCAGGCAACTGCGTCGTCCGCACCGGTCGGGCGGCCGCCAGAACAACCGAACAACGGCGGCGGACGATTGAACCTCACGACGTCCGCTGGCACGAAGCCGGCCATCTGAAGTTGCTGGCCCATCAGCGTCAGCGCGGTCAGGCCTGCTTCGCGGATCCGCATCGCATCGGTCGAGCGCTCAAACACGTTGCGCTGCGTTGTATAAAGTGAGACCGCGCCAACGGTCACCACCAACCCTAGCGCAATTGCGATCACAAACTCAACGAGCGTATGGCCACGCGCGAGATACATACGTTGCGTCATTTTGCGAACGCCAGGGCAATGCAGGAGGAGCCCGTAGGAATATCCGCAGCACCGCACGACTCGGGCTTGTCGATGACATCGTCGGCACGCGGCATGTCACGTAGCGCCGTCCACGTGACACGTGCTATGGACACACCGCCGCTTTCCGCTACTGATGCTTCGCCGTGTGGCAACAGGGCCGTTGCACGTGCGCTCCATTGCCTGATTGCAGAGTCGCCTGCTGAGGGCTCGCGCATCGCTTCGGCGACGGAATCGGCTATCCATGCGGCGTGCTCGCGCATCGCCATCCCACGGGCTTCGCGCGCAATCCACAATTGACCGGCGATCAAGCCGAGCGCCGTCACCGCCATCAGGGCAACGGCCAGCATCACTTCAATCAGCGAACTGCCTCTATGCCTTGTCACGCGCGTTGCCGAACAACTGCGTGCCCGTGGATTCGACGGATATCGGCTCACGATGCTACTCCACATGCGCCTTCGACAATCCGCGCGCGCCCACCCGCCGCAATGCGGATGCAGCGCCGCCACTTGTCGCCCTGAGTCGCTTTCGACGGCACGCGCGGCGCGATATCAAAGCTGCGAAAGGTGCCGATCAATTGCCCCGCTGGCGGCGTAAACGTGAGATTTGTCTGCGTCCCCGTGATACTGACCGCCGCGAGCAAGGGATGCGCGCGCAGTAGCGAGAGCGTGCCATCCCGGTCGGCCAATATGGCCCAGCCGCACGACCAGTCGGTGACGCCGTTGCCGCAAGCTTGTCCTACGGCAAGACAATGCCGCGCTGCGTCGATTCGGCACACTGTGACGCGCGCACCGCGGCGCAAAGCTTCACTGCGTGCATAGGTGAGCGTCGAAGCGAGCGCTTTCGCACGCGCGTCGACCTGGTCCCGCAGATGCCACGCAACGAACGACGGCGTGGCCATCACCGCAATGATTGCCAGCAGCGTGACAACAGCCAGCGTTTCGACAAGCGTAAAGCCGCGGCGCGGCCGCAAACAGACTGCATCCCATTTCATCTGCATCCCTGATCGTTTCAAAGAATGCAGTCAATCTAGCGATTCACAAACGGGTCAGCAATCGGCCGAATGGCCAGGTGGCACTCAGACGCTGTCCCGCGCAAAAATGCACGCGTGACGAACCATAACGGGAGCGGAGATGCAGATGCGCGAATCAACGCGGCGGGAAATAGAAGCTGGGGTACAACTTCAGGCGCGACAGCAATCAGCGCTTGCGGGTCGGCTTGGGAGGAGAAGAGGCACGGCGAAATTCTTCGATCACGTCTTCGAATTCGGAGACGTCTTCGAAGCGCCGGTAGACAGAAGCGAAACGAACATAGGCAATCGTATCGAGCGCACGCAACTCGTTCATCACGAGTTCGCCGAGGCGCTCACTGCGCACCTCACGCTCGCCGCTGCCGAGCAGTTGGTACTCGATGCGGGCAACTGCCGCGTCGATCGCGTCCGCTGCTACCGGACGCTTGCGCAGCGCCAGTTGCATGCTTGCGACGATCTTGCGGCGATCGAATTCCGTGCGGCTGCCATCCTTCTTGACGACCGACGGCAACGCCAGCTCGACCCGCTCATACGTCGTGAAACGTTTGTCGCAGGCCGGGCAGCGGCGGCGCCGGCGAATCGTCGCGCCGTCTTCGGATACGCGGGAATCCACAACTTGCGTATCGGCATGACGGCAGAAGGGGCAGTGCATGGTGGCTTAGCGATAAACCGGGAAGCGCTGGGTCAACTCCGCGACCTGCGCACGCACACGCTCGATCGTGGCTGCGTCTTCCGGATTGTCCAGCACGTCAGCGATCAGATTACCCACTTGCTCCGCTTCCTTGACGCCGAAGCCACGCGTGGTCATAGCCGGCGAACCGAGACGCACACCGCTTGTGACAAACGGCTTTTCCGGGTCGTTCGGAATCGCGTTCTTGTTGACCGTGATGTGCGCCGCGCCGAGCGCAGCTTCCGCTGCCTTGCCGGTGATCTTCTTCGCGCGCAGGTCGACCAGCATCACATGGCTTTCGGTACGGCCCGACACGATGCGCAGACCGCGCTTGACCAGCGTTTCAGCCAGCACGCGCGCGTTCTCGACGACTTGCTGCTGATACGTCTTGAACTCCGGCGACAGCGCTTCCTTGAACGCGACGGCCTTGCCGGCGATCACGTGCATCAGCGGACCACCCTGAATGCCCGGGAAAATTGCCGAGTTGATCTGCTTTTCGAACTCTGCCTTCATCAGAATCACGCCGCCGCGCGGGCCGCGCAGGCTCTTGTGCGTGGTCGTGGTGACGAAGTCGGCGTGCGGCACGGGGTTCGGATAGACACCCGCGGCGATCAGGCCGGCATAGTGCGCCATGTCGACCATGAAATATGCGCCGACCGACTTGGCGATCTTCGACATCCGTTCGAAGTCGATGCGCAGCGAAAACGCCGACGCGCCGGCCACGATCAGCTTCGGCTTATGTTCTTGTGCAAGCTTTTCAGCCGCGTCGTAGTCGATGTCTTCGGCTTCGTTCAGGCCGTAGCTCACCACGTTGAACCACTTGCCCGACATGTTGACCGGCGAACCGTGCGTCAAGTGACCGCCGTGCGCGAGGCTCATGCCCATGATCGTGTCGCCCGGCTTAAGCATGGCGAAGAACACGCCCTGGTTCGCCTGCGAACCGGAGTTCGGCTGCACGTTGGCGGCTTCGGCGCCGAACAGTTGCTTGACACGGTCGATCGCCAGCTGCTCGGCGATGTCGACATATTCACAGCCGCCGTAGTAGCGCTTGCCCGGATACCCTTCAGCGTACTTGTTCGTGAGTTGCGAGCCTTGCGCAGCCATCACGGCCGGGCTCGTGTAGTTTTCCGACGCGATCAGTTCGATGTGCTCTTCCTGACGGCGGTTTTCCTGCTCGATGACCTTCCAGAGTTCAGGATCGACGTTGGCGATGGTGCTTTGGGCTCTATCAAACATACGGATTCCGTTGAGTGTGTTCAGGTTGACCGGATCGTGCGCCGAATCTTGCGTAGAGGGTACGCAGCGCTGCTGGCGGCTGGGCCAGCCCTGACGTGGCGGATAGAGAGTCGCCGCACACGCGAGGCAGGACAGCCACCGACAGCGCAGATAAATGCGCGCGGATCACGGCTGCCCAGGCGAACGGCAAAACGGCACCCTGCGCTTCACGGTGGGTTGTTCCACCTTGAACCCGATTGCTTGAATCGGTTCTATCGCCAGTCACGCAGGGATGAGCGCGTTAGTTTATTGGAAGCGGATCGAATAGGCAACCGGCTTCCTGTAGGCCCGGTGGGCGCTCGGGAAGCCGGTTATGGCATCGTCCCGAGCCGCGCGCAAACATCTGACGAAAGCACACCCGGAACCCGTTTCGCGTCCCTTCCACAGCCGCTCGTACGGCTGGTTGATCCTTGCCGCAGCGCCGCATTGGAAGTAGGCTTGGGGCCTTTCTCTCCTACCAACCAGGGAACTGCAATGATCGTGTTCGTCACCGGAGCGTCCGCGGGATTCGGCGCCGCTATCGCTCGCGCCTTCGTCAAGGGCGGCCATCGTGTCGTCGCCACCGCGCGCCGTAAGGACCGCCTGCAGGCGCTCGCCGACGAACTCGGCGACGCCCTTCTGCCGTATGAGCTCGACGTGCGGGACCGCGCCGCCGTCGAAGCCGTGCCGGCCTCGCTGCCCGCCGATTTCGCCGCGCTCGACGTGCTCGTCAATAACGCCGGCCTCGCGCTCGGCGTCGAGCCGGCGCAAAAGGCGAGTCTGGACGAATGGAACACCATGATCGAGACCAACTGCACGGGCCTCGTGCAGATCACGCATGCCCTCCTGCCCGGCATGGTGGAGCGCAACCGCGGCCACATTTTCAATCTGGGTTCGGCGGCCGGAAGCTGGCCGTACGCGGGCGGCAACGTCTATGGCGCCACCAAGGCGTTCGTGCACCAGTTCAGCCTGAATCTGCGTGCTGATCTAGCCGGCACGGCATTGCGCGTGACCAACATCGAGCCGGGCCTGTGCGGCGGCACCGAGTTCTCGAACGTGCGTTTTCGCGGAAATGATGAAAAAGCGGCCAAAATGTACGAAAACGTACAAGCGTTGACACCCGAAGATATCGCCGACTCGATCTACTGGGTCGCCACCCGGCCTGTCCACGTCAACATCAACACGATCGAGCTGATGCCGGTGGCCCAATCGTTCTCCGCTTTGTCGGTTCATCGCGGTTGAAACTCCAGCTGAGGCCCGCCAGGCGGGGCGCACATCTTGAAACAGACCTCGGGGTGTGCGTTCCGGTAAAATGCGCCGCATGAATATGTCGCCCAGCCAGCCCGGCACGGAAATCGGCTTCACGTGGCCAATCCGCGTGTATTACGAAGATACCGACGCCGGCGGCATCGTGTTTTACGCGAATTACCTGAAGTTTTTTGAGCGGGCGCGCACCGAATGGCTGCGCGCGTGTGGCGTGGACCAGAACCGGCTCGCCGACGAAGCGGACGCGATCTTCATCGTCCGCAGCACCGCAGCCGACTATCGGGCGCCGGCCCGGCTCGACGACGTCGTCAACGTGGTAAGTCGAATCGAGCGTCTTGGCCGCGCATCTGTCGATTTTGCGCAGGAAGCGTGGCGTGACGGCACGCTGCTTGCTTCCGGGTGCATCCGGGTCGGCTGCGTCGACCGCATTGCGCTGCGGCCGGCCGCGATTCCTCCGCCGGTTCTCGCTGCTCTGCGGCGCGGACCGAGGGGGAACGATGGCGGCATGTCAACGGACAACGACTGAACCCCGTTGTTACGGGGCCAGTGAACTCATATCGATCAAGCAACACAAAGCATGGTTCGGCTTGCAATATCGCCGATGCTTCCGTTTTGCTCACGGCAAGCTTCGAGTGACCTTGCAGCCGGACGCCCCCTTCCGGGACGTTAAAACGAACCTTTATGAACACTACACAAGATCTGTCGATCGTTTCACTCGTACTCAATGCGAGCCTGCTGGCGCAGGCCGTCATGGCGCTACTGCTTCTGCTGTCGCTGTTGTCGTGGACTTTTATCTTCCGCAAGTGGTTTGCGATCCGCCGGGCCCGCGCGCAAACGGAACGCTTCGAACGCGATTTCTGGTCGGGTGGCGATCTGCAGGCGCTCTATCAGAGCGCCGCGAACAACCGCCACACGATCGGCGCACTGGAACGGATTTTCGAGTCCGGCATGCGCGAATTCCTGAAGGGCAAGGAAAAACGCCTTAACGATTCAGGCGCGATTCTCGACGGCGCGCGCCGTGCCATGCGCGCTGCGTTCCAGCGTGAAATGGACGTGCTCGAGGCAAATCTGGCGTTTCTCGCGTCGGTCGGCTCGGTCAGCCCGTATATCGGTCTGTTCGGCACGGTGTGGGGGATCATGAATGCGTTCCGCGGCCTCGCCAACGTGCAGCAAGCTACGCTTGCGAACGTGGCTCCGGGCATCGCTGAAGCGCTGACCGCTACCGCAATCGGCCTGTTCGCCGCGATTCCGGCCGTGGTCGCCTACAACCGCTACGCGCACGACATTGATCGTCTGGCGATCCGCTTCGAGACCTTCATCGAAGAGTTCTCGAACATCTTGCAGCGTCAGGCACAGTAAGGAGTCCACGATGGCAGGCTCTTCCTCCAGCATGCGCGGCTCCCGTCAGCGCCGCGCGATGGCCGACATCAACGTCGTGCCGTATATCGACGTGATGCTCGTGCTGCTCGTGATCTTCATGGTGACTGCGCCGCTCGTCGCCCCGTCGATCGTCAATCTGCCGACCGTCGGCGGTGCTGCGCCGCAGCAGCAGACCCCGCCTGTGATCGTCAATATCCGCGCGGACGGCAACATGAGCGTCAAATACAAGGACGATGCGGGCGCGCAGCAACAGGAAAACATGACGAAGGCCGACCTGAACGGCTTCATCGCCGACCGCGCGCAATCTCATCCCGACCAGCCGGTCGTGATCGCTGCTGACAAGACAGTGAAGTACGAAGTCGTGATGAATGTGATGTCCGAGCTGAAAGCTCAGGGCGTCAAGCGCGTTGGACTGCTCGTCAAATCGCAATGATCCGCAAGAATTCCGAATACCCGCTCCAGCCACCGCGTGAACGCGGCACCGGGCGAGCCTTTGCGTTCGCGCTGGTAATGCATGCGCTGCTCGGATTCTTCCTGTATCACGGCATTCAATGGCAGAACAGCACGCCAGCCGGCGCGGAAGCCGAACTGTGGACCGAGGTGCCCGATACGGCCATCCCGCGCCAGCCACCTCCGCCGCCCGCGCCCGTAGCCCCTGCCCCGCCGCTGCCGGACGAACAGGCCGACATCGCGTTGCAGGAAAAGAAACGCCAGCAACAGGAAGCGGCACGCCAGGCACAACTCGCCGAGCAACAGCGTCAGCAGAAGCTGCAAGCCCAGCAGGAAGCCGACGCGAAGCGTCAGCAGCAACTGGCGGCCGATCAGGCAGCGCAACTCGCCGCGCAAAAAGCAGCGGCGATCAAGCAGAAACAGTTGCAACAACAGCAGGCCGATAAACAGAAGCAGCAGCAATTGGCCGATCAGCAAAAGCAGCAGCAGTTGAAAGAACAACAGCAGCAAGAGCAGGCCCAAGCCGACGCGCAAAAGAAGGCTGATGCGCAGAAAGCGGCGAAGGCAAAGGCCCAGGCCGATGCTGCGGCTCAAGCAAAGAAGCTCGATGCGGAACGCCGGGCGCGGCTTGCCCAGATGCAAGGTTCGGCGGGCGAAAGCTCGAGCGGCAATGGGCTTGCAAAGAGCGGCACGGGCAGCGGCTCGGGTGGCACGGCGACATCGCCGGGTTACGCGGACAAGGTGCGTCGTGTGGTGCGCCCGAACATCTCGTGGGGTGGCGAAACGGAAGGTCTGGAGACCGTCATCTCCGTACGCTGCTCGCCGACGGGCACACTGCTGGATGCGCAGATCTCGCGCAGCAGTGGCAACCAGGCGTGGGACGATGCGGCACTGCGGGCGGTCCAGCGTTCCAATCCGATGCCTCAGGATATCGATGGGAAGACGCCGACCAGCTTCAAGATTACGTTGCGCCCGGCAAGTTGATTGCAACCGTTTGACAATCAGTTGACAGCAGACGCGGCGCCCCGCCCAGCGCGGCGCGCCCGGGAACGAATTAGTTGTTTTCGGGTCTCTCTGCTGTCATGAAGTGTTAGTAAAACCGTTTTGGGGAAACCATTCAGCATGAGTTTGATGACCAAGCTAGGCCTGCGGACACTTGTAGCATCGTGCCTGATCGCCGTCGGCGGCGCCGCCCACGCACAACTCAACGTCCTCGTGACAGGCGTCGGGTCCACCCAGTTTCCGATCGCAACGGCGAATTTCGCCAATGAAGCGAACTCGCCGCAGCAGGTCAGCACGATCGTGCGTCAGGATCTGCAACGCAGCGGAAAATTCACGAATATCGACGCGGGCAGCACGCCGGTCGCCGAAACCGATTCCGTCGACCTAGGCAGTTGGAAGGCCAAGGGCGCCAACGCATTCGTGTCCGGCAGCGTGAACCGCCTGCCGAACGGCCAGTACGAAGTGCGCTTCAAGCTGTATGACACGGTCAAGGGCGAAAGCCTGGGTGGCCTCGTGCTCGTGAGCCCGGAAAGCGGCTTGCGCATGAGTGCGCACAAGGTCGCGGACTATATCTACGCAAAGCTGATGGGCGGCCGCGGTGTGTTCGCCACACGCCTTTCGTACGTCATCAAGACGGGCGGCCGCTACCAATTGCAGATTTCCGATTCGGACGGCCAGGACGCGCACATCGCGCTGTCGAGCCCCGAGCCGATCATCTCGCCCGCATGGTCGCCTGACGGCACCAAGGTCGCTTACGTTTCGTTTGAAAAGAAGAAGCCGATCGTCTACATCCACGATCTGCCTACGGGCCGTCGCGTGGTCGTATCGGACCAGAAGGGTAACAACAGCGCGCCGGCGTGGTCGCCGGATGGCCGCACGTTGGCCGTCGCGCTCTCGCGCACCGGCAACACGCAGATTTTCGCCGTCAATGCGGACGGCAGCGGCCTGCGGCGCCTGACGCAAGGCAGCTCGATCGACACTGAACCGTGTTTCTCTCCTGACGGCCAGTCGATCTATTTCACCAGCGACCGTGGCGGCCAGCCGCAGATCTACAAGATGTCGGCCCAAGGCGAAAACGCCGGCGCCGCGCAACGAGTGACCTTCACGGGCAACTACAACACCAGCCCGCGCGTCAGCCCGGACGGCAAGCAGCTCGCTTACATCTCGCGTGTCGGCGGCGCATTCAAGCTCTATATCCAGGACCTGCAAGGCAATACGGCCACGGGTCTGACGGACACCACACATGACGAATCGCCGAGCTTCGCGGCGAACGGTCAGTACATTCTTTACGCCACTCAGGTGAACGGCCGTGGCGTGTTGGCCGCAGTATCGACCGACGGTCGCACTCGGCAGGTCCTGTCCGTTCAGGGTGGCAGCGTACGCGAGCCATCCTGGGGCCCGTTTATGCAGTAACGTTGATGCAACAACACAAGGAGAGTAACAAAATGATGTCAAAACTTCGTTTCGCGTTTGCCGTATTGATGGTCGGTGCATTGGCCGCGTGTCACTCGGGCGTCAAGCTCGACGAAAACGCTAACAAGGGTGGTGCAGTTTCGACGCAACCGAATCCGACCGATGTCGCCCAGGTCAACGTCGATCCGCTGAACGATCCGAACAGCCCGCTCGCCAAGCGCAGCATCTACTTCGACTTCGACAGCTACTCGGTCAAGGACGACTATCAATCGCTGCTGCAACAACACTCGCAATACCTGAAGAGCCATCCGCAACGTCACGTCCTGATCCAGGGCAATACCGACGAACGCGGCACCAGCGAGTACAACCTGGCACTCGGCCAGAAGCGTGCTGAAGCTGTGCGTCGTTCGCTGTCGCTGATGGGCGTGACGGACTCGCAAATGGAAGCCGTGAGCCTCGGCAAGGAAAAGCCGCAAGCGACCGGTCATGACGAATCGTCGTGGGCACAAAACCGCCGCGCCGACCTCGTGTACCAACAGTAAGTAACGGGTGATAAGCCGAATGACGTATCGTTTCTCCTGGCTGCGGTTTGCCGCAGCGGCCTGCGTTGCGGGCACGGCCTTCGCGGCTGTGCCCGCGCACGCGGGCATGTTCGACGACGATCAGGCCCGTCAGGCCATTCTCGATCTGCGTTCCAAGACCGATAGCCTGTCGAGCCAACTGTCGGCCGCACAGCGCACGATCCTCGATCAGTCCAACCGCCTCGATCAGCTGAATCAGCAGGTCGCGACGTTGCGTGGGCAGAACGAAGATATGGGCAACCAACTCACCACGCTGCAAAAACAGCAGAAGGACTACTACACCGATCTGGACACGCGGCTGAAGAAATTCGAGCCGCAGCAACAGACGGTAGACGGCGTCCAGGGCGAGGTGCAGCCGGGTGAAACCGATTCGTTCAATGCGGCTTCCCAGCAGTTCCGCAACGGTGACTTCAAGAATGCGGCGGCGTCGTTCCGTAGCTTCATCTCCAAGTTTCCGAACAGCCCTTACCAGCCGACCGCGCAGTACTGGCTCGGCAACGCGCTGTATGCGCTGCGTGACTACAAGGGCTCGACGGCGACCTGGCAAGGTGTGGTGAAGAACTACCCGCAGCATCCGCGTGCACCGGACGCGCTGCTCGCGATTGCGAACAATCAGCTCGAGCAAGGCCAGAAGGCTGCGGCCAAGAAGACGCTGGAGCAGATCGTCGCGCAGTATAGCGGCTCGGACGTCGCGCAGTCGGCTCAGAGCAAGCTGTCGCAGATCAAGTAGTCGTACAAGGTTTAGCGGTTGATGTAACGCGCAGTGGCCGTGCAGTTTCTAAATAAGCAGTCACGCGCGCCTCTCGCTGGAAAGCCCGGGGTAGCAATACCCCGGGCTTTTCACTATCTGAAGTGCGGATAGCTCGACTAACCACCATGGGTTGACAGCTCATAGGTGCTATCGCTATAATTTCGCTTCTCTTTTGGGTCGTTAGCTCAGCTGGTAGAGCAGCGGACTTTTAATCCGTTGGTCACAGGTTCGAATCCCGTACGGCCTACCAAAAGATTCAAGGGCTTGCACGCGTCAGCGTCGCAAGCCCTTTTCTTTTTGCGGCCCGCGCCGCCTCCCCGCTCCATCCCACGAATAGTTCGACACCCCACAGACCGCCCGCGTCTTACGCAAGCATGATCGCTTCACGGTGCCGGACGAGCACCCCAAAAAAGACCATAAGACAGGGCTGCCAGGCCAAACGACCCCGCTGCCCGACCGCCCAGGGGACGCCCATGAACACTGCAAAAGTAATCTGGGTAGTAGGTTTGGCGATCTCGATCGAAACATCGCACGCTCAGGAAGTATTCCTGGAGGGCGGGACGCTCGGTGTCGGCATCGGCGCCGCGCTGAACGTCACGTCCTGGTTCGGCATGCACGCGGACTTCAATGCAATCAACTTCTCGCATGACTTTACGGTGGGCGGAAATCGCTATGCCGATGGCGTGCGGCTTCGCCAGGGCGGCCTCTACGGCGATCTGTTCCCGTGGTCGAATAACGGGTTACGCGTCACCGCCGGTCTTCGCTTCACGGACGATGAGGTCAGCGGCAATTCCGTCCCCACGAACGGCACCTACACATTCAAAGGGAAGACCACACCCGTCTTTCCGGGCGAGTATGCGACCGCCACCGTCAAGTACCCGACCGTGATGCCTTATCTGGGGGTGGGCTACGGCCTGCAACCCGCGGCCAAAGGATTTGGCCTGGTGGTCGATCTCGGCGTCGCTTATGGCTTACCGCACTCGTCCTATACGTTGTCACCAGCCCTTGCTCAGGTCGCGGGTCCTGCGATGAGCCAGGAGATTATTGCGACCGGCTTGCAACAACTGAGGGACAAGGCTTCGCCTTACCGATGGTATCCGACGCTGCAAGTTGGCCTTTCGTATCACTTTTGATCATGCAGGCAGCAGCACTTGCCATCGCTGCGGCCTTTCGTACGGTGCGGAACATTCTCACAGCGCAAATCACAATGACCTACGCGACCACGCGCCTCCTCTTACATCACGTCTCTTCGATACGGAACAGATACAACGGACTCCGAACATTGATATTTATTGAGACATAAAGACGTGCAATGATCGCCGCCGGTTCTGCGAATCACGCTGCAACGCTGCGTGCGCAGACGCTCTGGCAACGCCACAGATCCCTGCACCTTCATTTCGTCAACATGTCCAATTTTCTGTTCGACCTCGTCTCGAACCTTGCTTTGCTGACTATCGTGCTGATCGCGTGTCATCTGTGCAACCGGCTCGTACCCGACGCCGCGCTCAATGGCGCACACATTTTCGTCGCGCTGGCTTCGGCCGCCTTGCTGCTCGATGCCGCACTGACCTTTCTCGTCTTCGCCGATGCGCAGAGCCGCTATGGCAAGTTCAGCATGTCGAGCGCATTCTTCGAGCGCGCCAGCGCGTACGTGCTGGCAGCCATTGCCGCATTGGCGTGGCGGTACGCGGCACGTCGCACGCGCCCCGTCAAAGCTAACAACGAACACACCCTGATCATTCGCACGTCCCCGTATTCCGAATCACATCTGCCGATGTAATTCCACACGGCCCGGACACGAGATTTCGTCGGCGACAAACCCACGACACGAGTGCGTGCCAAAGGGCGCCGAGGGCGCTCCAAGACCCCCAGGAAAGGCACGCCTCACCCTTCCAGAGCGCCGTAATATGCGGTCCGTTTTCTCCTCTCACGCAATCCGCATCATCATCAGGAACGGACCTTGCGTATGGGCGCGCCGTCGCCTATAACTTCCGAAGACCGAGAGTTACCGTTTGCGCCCGCCACCGGGTATTTGCCGCTGTATTGCGCTACCGCCGTTCAATCAGTCGAAGGCAACTTAACCAACGAGGAACATCTTGGATCTCGAAACCGTACGCGTGTTCATCATGACCCGAGGCATCGACCTCGGCACCAAGGTACTTGGCGCGATCGTGTTGTGGATCGTCGGCCGCTGGGTCATTGGCCTGATCACCGGCTTGCTTCGCAAACTGCTATCGAAAAACGGCCGCGTCGATCCAACGCTCGCTCATTACCTCGGTTCGATTCTCGGCGCACTGCTGAACCTGATGCTGATCCTTGCGATCCTGCAAGTGTTCGGCGTCCAGACTACCTCGTTCGCCGCCTTGCTCGCCGGCCTCGGTCTCGCAATCGGCACTGCGTGGGGCGGCTTGCTCGCCCACTTCGCGGCAGGCATCTTCATGCAGGTGCTACGGCCGTTCAAGGTGGGTGATTTTGTCACGGCAGGCGGCGTTACCGGCACGGTCTCGGAGTTGGGGCTGTTCGGCACGACAATCGTGACGCCGGACAACGTGACGACCATCGTCGGCAACAACAAGATTTTCTCCGACACGATCTCGAATTACAGCATACTGCCGGTGCGGCGTGTCGAGTTGACAGCGAAGATCGCCAACGGCGTCGACCCGACTGATGCAATGAGTCGGCTGAAGACGGCCGTCACGAAGATTCCAAACGTGGTCGAAAGCCCGGCGCCGGATATCGAAGTGCTGAGCTTTACGCCGGAAGGACCGTTGTTGTGCGTGCGACCCTACACCAGCAATGAGCATTACTGGCAGGTCTACTTCGACACCAATCGTGCGATCGTTCAGACCTTCAAGGAAGCCGGTTATCCGACTCCGGAAACGCCACTTGCGCCGCGTGCGGTGACGTGAGCACGACCGAGATTCAGGTCGGTGCCCCACAGGTCATGACTCGCTGCTAAGGCGACAAGCTTGCTCACAACTTCCGCAGTCCGACTCACCGGAATCAGGACCGCAAAATAAAAACGGCGTCGCGAGATTCGCGACGCCGTTTTTTTGTCATGCGTCGCACGACCTGGTGCCTCAGCGGCTGCCGGCCTTGGACGCGTTCTTGCGCGTCATTTTCCATACCGCACCCAGCACAACCGGCACCACGGCCGCGCCGATACCGACCAGCACGATCAGATTCAGATACTGCCGGATGAACGGAATGTTGCCGAAAAAGTAACCGAGCAACACCAGCAGCAACACCCAAAACAACGCACCGAGGATGTTGAACAACTGGAACCGGCTAATCGTCATCTCCGAGGCGCCGGCAACGAACGGGGCAAAAGTCCGTACCACCGGAATGAAACGCGCCAGCACGATGGTTTTGCCGCCATGCTTTTCATAGAAGTTATGAGTCTTCTGCAGCGCGGTGCGGTCGAGGAAGCGCTCGAGAAAAGGGATGCGTGAATTGAACACCCGAGGCCCGATGGACCGCCCGATCATGTAGTTCACCGTGTTGCCAGTGACCGCTGCGACGAGCAGCAGCACGATCAGCAGACCGAGGTTCATTTCACCGGTCGCGCAAAAGGCACCGCCGATGAACAGCAGCGAATCGCCAGGCAGGAACGGCAGAACGACCAGCCCGGTTTCACAGAACACGATCAGAAACAGCACCGCGTAGACCCAGGCGCCGTACTCGTGAATAAAGACTCCCAGAAACTTGTCGATGTGCAAGACAAGGTTGGCGAACTGTAGCAGCGTGTCCAAAAAGCGTCCTTTATTAAGCGAATGTGAGCGTGGCGGGAACGGCCGCGTGAGCAGCCTTGCGGGCGACGAGCAGCGAACGCGTGCTCGCTGCCGGAAATTGACCGCGTCATGATACCGAAAGTGCCCGGGTGCGATTAAAAATCTGCCGTGCCGGACGATTTCGACGCCTTGCGTCAGTCCGGCAGTTCGGCTGTCGCCGGCCGCAAGACAGCGGCGATCTATGCCTTTGACCAGCATCCGGCCTGCTCGCGCCGAATCGCTATAATTTGGCCATGTCAGAATTCTCCGAAACGCCTGCCAGCACCACCGACGCGGCCGCAGTTTCCGCCGCCGTGCCCGTCCCACGCCCGTTGCGGGCGATCCTGCCCCTTCCGGATCAGCTGATCAGCCAGATTGCCGCCGGCGAAGTGGTCGAACGGCCAGCCTCGGTGGTCAAGGAATTGTTGGAAAACGCGCTCGACGCCGGCGCGCCGACGCTGCGTATCCTGCTCGACGAAGGCGGCGTCAAACGCATTTCGATCACCGACGACGGCTGCGGTATCCCCGAAAACGAACTCGCGCTCGCGCTGATGCGTCACGCGACCAGCAAGATCCGCTCGCTCGCCGAACTGGAAGCGGTCGCCACGCTGGGGTTTCGAGGCGAAGCGCTGGCGTCGATTGCGTCGGTAGCGCAGATGGCCATCACGAGCCGGACCGCCGAGGCCCCGCACGCCGTGCGCGTCGATGCGCAAACCGGTGTGCTGAGTCCCGCCGCCGGCACCCAGGGCACCACGATCGAAGTCCGCGAGCTGTACTTCAACACGCCCGCACGCCGCAAATTCCTGAAAAGCGAGCAGACCGAACTCGGCCATTGCCTCGAACAGATTCGCCGCGCTGCGTTGGCGCGACCAGATGTGGCGATTTCGGTCCTGCATAACGGTAAGGCGGTCGAACACTGGAACGCCAGCGAGCCGCCCGTGCGGGTCGCCAAGATTCTCGGCGAAACCTTTGCGACGGCGCATTTGCCGCTCGACGAATCCGCTGGACCGCTCGCCGTCTATGGCTGCGCCGGCCTGCCGACCGCGAGCCGCGGGCGCGCCGATCAGCAATATTTCTTCGTCAATGGCCGGTTCGTGCGCGACAAGCTGCTCACACACGCCGTGCGCGCCGCCTACGAAGACGTGCTGCACGGCGACCGCTACCCGTCCTACGTGCTGTTTCTCGATTTGCCGCCAGAAGCGGTCGACGTGAACGTGCATCCGTCGAAAATCGAAGTGCGGTTTCGCGATTCCCGTTCGATTCACCAGTTTGTGTTCCACGCTGTGCAGCGCGCGTTGGCGCGACATGCGGGCGCGTCGCCGGAAACAACCGCAGGTGGGCATGCGGCGCATCTGGAAGCGTCGGTGGGACCTGCTTCGTTTGGGGCGACGCCACTCGGTGGCGCGGGTGTGGGAAGCGGCGCGGGCTTCGGTGCCGGCATGGGCGCGGGGACCAGCGCAGGCGGCCTTGGTGGCGGCTTCAATAGCGGATTCGGTTCATCGCAGCCAGGCAATACCTGGATGCGCCAGGCGCGCATGACGCAAGGCACGCTGCCAGTTGCGCAACCGCTGGCGTTCTGCGATGCGCTTTTCGGCCGTAGAGACACGAACACCGGCACAGCAGAAGGCGCCACGCTGTTCGAAGCGCGCGACTCGGCTGCAGACGCACCGTCTCCGTACAACACCTCAGAGCCCTACGCATCGCCTGCCTTCAATGCCTCAGACGAGCAACCGCTCGGCTTCGCCCTCGGCCAGATTCACGGCATCTACGTGCTCGCGCAGAACGCGCATGGACTCGTGATTGTCGATATGCACGCCGCGCACGAGCGCATCCTGTACGAGCAGTTCAAGAACGCACTGGCCGATCGCACGATTGCCGTGCAGCCGCTGCTGATCCCGCAGACGATGCAGGCCGATCCGATCGAAATCGGCACGGTAGAAGAAGAACGCGACACGCTGGACGCACTAGGTTTCGATCTCGCCGTGCTGTCGCCGACCACGCTCGCGATCCGCGCCGTACCTGCCTTGCTGAAAGATGCCGATCTGCAGGCGCTGGCACGCGCGGTTCTCTCCGACCTGCATGCGTTCGGCGGTTCACGCGTGTTGACCGAGCGCCAGCACGAACTGCTCGGCACGCTCGCGTGCCATCACGCGGTGCGCGCGAACCGGCGTCTGACGCTCGACGAAATGAACGCGCTGCTGCGCCAGATGGAGGC
>NZ_DASRSY010000475.1:0-34355 GCF_035656215.1 Paraburkholderia sp. | reverse complement strand
ATGGCAAGGAAGCGGTCTTTCGCACGATTGGCTTCTTCGGCGATCTGACGGGCAGCCTGCTCCGAGGCAAGCAGACGCTCGCGTTCCTCGATGGCCTCGCGCTGCGGATGAATGTCCGTGCAACTGCCGAACCATTTGCTGACATTGCCTTCGGCGTCGCGCATCGCGACGGCGCGGACGTCGAACCAGCGATATTCGCCGTCGTGGCGGCGAATCCGCAGTTCGTGCCGATAATCACTGGCGCCGCTCGTCACCGCCTTGAGCCAGGTATGGCGAATCTCTTCACGATCGTCGGGATGCACCGCATCGAGCCACGCGAGCCCGTAGGAACTGCTTTCCCCCAAGCCCGTGTAGTCGAACCACTGCTTCGAAAGGAAATCGCAATCGCCCGCGGCATTGCAGGTCAGCACGAGGTGCGGCAGCGCCTCCGACAGCGTCCGGTAATGCTGTTCCCGGTCGCGCAGCAGCAAGGCATCGTCCGACGCCTTCTGCAAGCGCACTTGCGAGAGCACCCGTTCGACGGCCTCGGGCAGATAATCGAGGTAGTCGCCGGATTTCGGCACCACGTCGGATACGCCCGCGCGCAACGCTTCGATCACACGGGATTCGTCAGTGAAACCGGTCACGAGGATGGCGGGGATCCGCACGCTTTCCGCGCGCAAGCGGCGAAAGAAGTCGAGGCCGGTCTCCGGCCCGCTGAGTTGGTAGTCGAGAACCAGCAGGTCGGGCGTGCCCACGGCGAGCCGCTCGCGGGCCGCTTCGACACCCGCGCAGATGGCGACCCGGCAGCCAGCGCGTTCAAGCGACTTGCGCGCGAGCCGCAGGATGCCCTCGTCGTCATCGACGACCAGCACATACGCGGCGGGCTGCGTGGACACTTCTTCGGACATGCGGAGTCTTCTTTGGCTAGGTCTGGTGTAGCTATCTTGTCATGGGCCGCTTTCGGAGCGCCTTCACATGAACCTTACGTCATGGCGCGGCCAGCCGGTGGCCCGGGGGCAGTTTGACCACCTGCAGGAAGAAGCCGAGACGGCGCACGGCTTCGATGAACGCGTCATATTCGACCGGCTTGGTGATATAGACGTTGCAGCCCAATTCGTAACAGCGCGCGATTTCGCGTGGATCGTCGGTCGTGGTCAGCACAATCACAGGCACCGCGGCTGTCTGCGGCGAATCCTTCAAACGCCGCAACACCTCGAAGCCATCCACGCGCGGCATTTTCAGATCGAGCAGCACGACGAAATTCGTCAGATCTTCGCGAGGCGGGTAAGGGCTTGCGGCGGCATCCGCCGGCGCCGGGCCGAAGAAATAGTCGAGTGCCTGCTGGCCATCGCGAAAGCGCACGAAACCGTTTGAAATGCCGGCACGGCGCAGATTGCGCTCGACCAGCGTGGCGTGGCCGTCGTCATCTTCGATCAGCACAATACTGACCGTTTCCCCGTGACTCATATGCCCTCCGTGCTGACTATCTGTTTTCGCATCATGCTCTTAATTGTTCCCACCGTTTCCTCAAGGGCCTGGCCCAGCTCAATTGCGCGCGGGCTGTTCCGGCAATACGACGAAAAAGGTCGACCCCGCGCCTTCTGCCGACTCGACCCACACGCGGCCGCCATGCCGTTCCACCGCCCGCCGCACCACCGCAAGGCCGATGCCGTCTCCGTTCGCGACGTCGCCGTGCAGACGCTGAAACGCCCGGAACACCTTCGACATATACGCCGCCGGAATTCCGAGGCCATTGTCGCGTACATAATAAGTGCGCGTGCGCAACGCGCGCGGTTCCGTCTCGTCGACCGGTTCCGGCTCCAGCGCACCGACCTCGATGCGCCCATTGCGTGCCGGGTCGAGATAATTGAGCGCGTTACCGATCAGGTTACTGAAAATCTGCTCGATCGCGCCCGCGTCACCCCATGCGGGCGGTAACTCGCGCACAGTGACCACCACCGCGCGCTGACTGATCACGCCCTGCAGCGCGTCGACCACACGGCCCACCACCCGGCCCACACTCACCCGCTGCCACTGGTATTCGAGCCGGCCGGCACGCGAAATCCGCAAAAGCGCGTCGATGATCGCCGCCGCCCGCGTTACCGCGGTGCGTAGATATTGCAGAGACTCGCGCACATCGCCGTCGAGAATATGCACCATACGCCGATGCTCGGCCTCGGGCAGTTTCGCCGCCTCGACGATGCTGTCCAGTTCGTCGCACGATACCTGTAATTCTTTCGAAAAGCCTTGCAGATTCACCAGCGGCGAGCGCAGATCGTGCGATACGCTATAGATGAACATTTCATTGTCTTGCGTCTCCTGCCTCAGCTCTTCGTTGACGCCCGCCAGTTCCTGCGCGCGTGCTTCGAGCCGCGCTTTCAGCCTGGCCTGCTCACCATCGGCCTCGCGCAGGCGCGCGCCCGTCTGGTGCAGCACCGCGTCGAGCGCGGCAATTTCGTCGTTGCCGGACAGCGGCGCTGCAAGCTGCCGCCCGCGGCCCAGACGCTCGGCATTGCCCGTCAACACCTCCAGGCGCCGGCCGATGCTGCGCGCAAACACCATGGCGGTGGCCGCCCAGATCAGCATCGAACCCAACACCGCGGCAATCAGCGCGTATTGCTGGCGTTCGCGCCGCCTTGCGAGAGCCGCGCCGCGCTCGGTGTCGAGCCGCGAGGCCTCGTTACTAAATTCAGCCAGCTGTTCGCGAAACAGCGCGATCTGCCGGGGAAGCGCACCCGAGTCCAGCTCGGCAAGCGAATTCAGATTGTGTCCTTCGTGCAGAGCCTGCGAGATCGTGGCGGCCTGCGCACGATACGCTTCGATCGCCTGCTGCATCTTGCGCACGCGCTCGACCTGTTGCGGCGTATCGGCCACCAGCGATTCGAGATTCGAAAGGCGGTCGCCGAGATCGACCCACACGGTACGGCGGTCGATAAACAGCGGATCGCCGAGGACCATGCCCGTGCGAACCCGCGCGGCCTGACGCAGCAGCGGGTCGACAATGGCCGACGACTGATAAAGGATCTGCTTGCTGTTGCTGACCCGCTGCGCGGCCTGCGCTGTTTGCTCCTGGGTATCGAAGACGACGCCCAGAAGCGCCAGCTCGACCACGCTCGGCACTGCAATCAGCAGCAGACCCTTGGTGAATAGTTTCATGTTCGCCTGAAGGGTCGTTCAAGCCGTGGCGGTACGCACGGACCACGCGCCTCGCATCGCCCTGCCACCCCGCGCCTGCAGGCCATTGCGATGCAGGACTGGCGGGCATGCCACGGTGCAGCCGGACGGGCCATTATCGACGTGAATGTGAGATATTTCAACGTAGTGGCAAGATGCGCTCGCCCACACAAAAATGACTTTTTTATTGGTACGAGATGTTTTTTCAGCGGCGCGTGCGTCTATGATGGAGACAGATGTGCTGGGAAGCGAAAGCGCGCGGCGAGGCGGTTCGGCATGGTTCGTGCGGGAGGCGGTGGGGCGGCGTAGACGTCGAATCATCGTGAATCCGGCCTTGTCGTATGCTATAAAAGATCGACGTGCGGCGCGCGAAGCCGGGAGTTGTCGCATGAGGACGCTGCGTTTCTTGCAATTCTTTTTCAGGCGAATTTTTATGTCCTTCCCGAAAAAGCGTAGGCGCGCGAAGGTGGACGGCGATGAGTCGTTCCTCGCGGTACTACGGCATTTCAAGCCGTTCGGTCAGCTCGACACCAAAATCGCGCGCGCTCGCGCGCAGGACGAGCCGGTGCTCTATGCGCATGTGCTGCCTGGGCTCGACGTTCTCCTGTGCAGCGTACGAGGCGCCCAGCCACCCTATCCAGCGCCCGCCGAATTGCGGCGCCGTTGTATCGAATCCATCACCAATGCGTTGGAGCAGCCGCTCGATGGGCTCGAGAATGGCGGGTATTGGTATGAAGCCGATGGGTTTGGGTTTCTGGTGTTTGCCAGCCGGGCCAGAGGCAAGATCCTGACGGAGTTTGGCGCCACCCGTGTTGGCGGCGCCCGGCGAGGGGTTCGCAGACAGGATGCTGCGGGAGATGCCGCTCCGCGCTCCTTAAGGTAATCGATTATCTTTTTCTTTCCCGTGGCAACGCCGTTGTCTGCATGTCTACGGCGTTGATCCCGTTGTTCTCTTTTGCCTGCGCGGCGCCTGTTTGCCTGCCCCGCGTGCCAACGCCATCACCTTTCCTTTTCCTGCCCGCGTGTTGGCGTTCGCCCCGTACTGCGGGAACGCTAATCAGCCACAAGAAAATAAAGGAAAGGCCGGCGCCGAAGGACCAGCGCCACCAGTCCGCAGGCATGGCAAAAAGCATCAGTTCCCCTTATATTCGGCCGCACTGGCCGGTGACTTGACCGCCGGCTTCTTTTCGGCCCCAGTCGGCGAGGAAGCGCCTGCGGCAGACTTGTTGACCGGCGCGCCGTCGAGGGAAATGGCCGTTTTAGGCTGCTGCTTGACGCCCGGCGGCGGCGCGGTCGGCGCCTGACGAACCTGAGACAGCAACTGCCCGCACGGCAGCGGTTTGTTATTGCTGGGCGCGAGCAGCGGAATCAGCGCCGCAAACGGATTGATCAACCCGAGTCCGATAGCGGCACCCCCTCGAAGCGCCAGCGCGGCGGCATCCACGCCCACGTGCGGATTCTTGAACGTCCCCTTCACATACAGCGGCGAGCGTAGCGAAAACACCCGGAAGCCCTTGGTATGCGGGTGTACGCCAAGATTCATCGATTCGTCGCGCAGATTCACATTGCCGTCGATGTTGATCACCGCGTCGTCCGTGTCGAGCGCAAAGACACGCGAATCCAGCACGCCGTTCGTCGCGACAAAATCCGCCGCCGCGCAGTTGATCTTCACGTCGCGATTGCCGAACAGCTTTTCATAGACTACGTTGGCCACGTTCAGCCCCGCTGCTTCCATCAGCAGGCGACTCACCGTGCCGTCGGTGACCAACGCCTTCACCTCACCGTTCGACGTCGCCGCCAACGCCGCCGGCGAATTGCCTGTCGCGGTCAGCGCGGCGTCGCCGTTGATTTCGCCAAGTGCGTTCTGCATCGTCTTGAAGTTCGGGAACAACTGCTTGAGCTTCAGATGCCGCGCCGAGGTCGCGAAGCGACCCTTCAGCGGTGTGGTGCTGCCGTCCAGATGAATATTCGATGACAGCGAACCGCCCGCCACGCCGAACTTCAGCGGCTCGAACGACAGCACGCCGTCGGTCATCACGACGTGCGTGTACAAGTCCGTGATCGGGAGGTTGGAGTCCTTGACGATGCGGCGGCCCGTGAATTTCACGTCGGCGTCGATCGACTTCCAACGGTCGGTGCGGAATTCTTCGACGGGCAGTACCTTGTTGCCCGGCTGCGCTGTCGCATCGCCGCGCTTGGCCTTGCTGGCTTTCGAATCCGCACCGATGATCGGCGCCAGATCGGAGAATTGCAGCAGATGCGACACCAGTTCGCCCTGCAACAGCGGACGCGGCTCACGTGCCGTATAGGTCAGCGAGCCATTCAGATCGCTGCCACCCACCCGGCCCGTGAAATTTTCATACTTGAAGACATTCCCGCTGGACTTGAACTGGCCCACGAGGCGCCCGTCAGTCGCATAAGGCGGCGTGTCGGGCAAAGTCACGCCCGTCAGCGAATACAGCCGCGCCAAGCTGTTGCCTTGCAGCCAGAGGCGCAAATCGACCGCGGCAAGATGCGCCGGATCGGTGATCGTGCCCACAAGACCGACGCGCAGATCGCCGGCCTTCACATCGGCCTGAATCGGGAACGGCCGGTTCGCGTCCTGCAACGCCAGCACGCCACCCACCTTGCCGCTACCGGACACCGGCGTCTTGTTGTAGGTGCCCTTGACGGTCCACCCAATCGCGTATGGCGGGATCACCGGCTTCGCACCGTTCGCCGTACCCCCCGCCTCGCTGGCGTTCGACGCCGATGCTATCGCCGCGCCGCTCGCGCCCTCGCTTGCACCGTTCGCCCCACTGGCAACCAGCGCCCCCGACTCGCCATTCGCCGCTGTCGCGCCCGACGCGCTAATCTCCGTCGACGAAGCGCCTGGAGCCGCCGCAGCGGACGCCGCCGCGGCCTGCGCGTTCGTCTGGGCGGTGAGCTTGCTCGCGCCCGCTTTACCCACCGCCTCCGCCGAGGCACTGCGTGACGCCGCCTCCTGCTGCTTCATCGCCTCGCCGATCGGAATCGGCTGGCCGAGCGTATCGATCGCCATCTCCATCTCGACCTTCTTCTGCTGATCGGACAACGCGATATTGCCCTTGGCAAACGCGATGTCATGCAGATCGAGCTTCCATTCGGAAGGCCCGCTGGACGACGCCAGTTTGAAAGTCCAGTTGTTGCGCCCGTCGAGCAGCCGTTCGAGGTCGACCGACGGATTCACGAGATTGATCGCGGGAATCACGATGTCATGCGTGAGCAGCGGCAGCACCTTGACCTCGAAGTCGATTTCGTCGAGCGTCGCGAACTGCGGCTGTTTGGTCCAGTCGGGATTGCCTACCGTGATGTTGGCCGCCGAAAAACGCGGCCAGGGCACCCAGCCACGCCAGCCGGTCTCGCCAACCGGATGCTGCCACCCCACTTTCAGATCGCCATTGATCGCGAACGGCCGGCCGATTGCCTGCGTGACCTTGTCATTGACATAAGGCCGAGCCCGGTTCCAGTCAAAGGTCAGGATGAAAATTGTCAGCGCGACAATCAGAATGACGATGATCGCCAGCAGCCATGCGATGATTTTTCCTATCCGCATTCCAATCGTGCGCGACACTGCCATTGAGAAGCTCCGTCCTTGTTCTTCGTTGTGCATCGGGGCAGCACGTATCGTGCCTGGTAGTATTGTTTGACAGATGCCGTTTTATCATGCCGTACCGTTCGGGCACAGGTTTCCCTGCCATGAAAACGTCAATGAATGTCATGGCGGCCTCCGAATCCACGCAAAAATCCACCGCGATCCCACTCATGAAAGATGTTCCCTTCGTCCTCGCCGACGGCATCGCCCGGCGCGATGCCTTGCGCGGGCAAACGCTGCTGCAACCGACGACCTTCGCCCTGCACGCAGGCGACCGTGTCGCGGTCACCGGGCCGTCGGGCTCGGGCAAAAGCGTGTTTCTGCGCGCCCTCGCCCTGCTCGATCCGCTCGATGCGGGATGCATCATGTGGCACGGCGCGCCGGTCGAGCGCGCGGCCATTCCGCGTTACAGGCGCAACGTCGCGTATATCCGGCAGCGGCCCGCGCTGCTCGACGGCAGCGTCGAAGACAATCTGCGTTACCCGTTCGAATTGCGCACCTATCGCGATGTGCGCTTCGATCGCGCGCATGCGGCGAGCCTCGCCGCCCAGGCCGGCCGCGGCGACGATTTCCTCGACAAGCGTGCGAGCGAGTTGTCCGGCGGAGAAGCGCAGATCACCGCGCTGATTCGCGTTTTGCAACTCGCGCCCGAAGTGCTGCTGCTGGATGAACCCACCGCTTCGCTCGACCCGGAATCGTCGCACGCGATCGAGGCGCTGGTGCACGCGTGGTTCGCGGCCGACCCCGCGCGGCATGCCTCGATGTGGGTGTCGCACGATCCGGCGCAAGCCGCGCGCATGAGCGAGCGGCACCTCACAATGCGCGCCGGTGTGCTCGGCGAACCCGCTGTCACGCCCGCACGTCAGGAGGTCGGCCAATGACATTGCAAAACCTGAGTTTGTGGGACGTCGCGATCGCCGCGTTACTGATCGTGGTGAACGGTGTGGTGTCGGTGGCGCTCAAGCTCGATCTCGAACGCCAGCTCGCGTGGGCGGCGGTACGCACCGTCGTGCAGTTGCTGGCAATCGGCTATGTGCTCGGCTGGGTGTTCCGTTACGACCACTGGTTCGTGGTGTTGCCCTTGATGGCCGTCATGACGCTGATCGCCGGCTTCGCGGGCGCGCAGCGCGGCAATCGCACCTATGCGGGCCAACGTGTCGACAGCGTGCTGTCGATCTGGGTCAGTTCGTGGCTGGTGGCGGCGGTCGGGCTCTTCGTCGTGATCCGCATTCACCCCTGGTACGAGCCACAGTACGCGATTCCGATTCTCGGCATGATCCTCGGCAATACGCTGACCGGCGTGTCGCTCGGCATCGAACGGATGACCGAGGAACTGACCGCGCGGCGTGACCGTGTGGACATGGCGCTCGCGCTCGGCGCGACTCGCTGGGAAGCGGCGCAGGCGCCTGCGCGCCAGGCGGTGCGCGCGGGCATGATGCCTACGCTGAATCAGATGGCCGTGGTCGGCGTGGTGAGTTTGCCCGGCATGATGACCGGGCAGGTGCTCGCCGGTCAGTCGCCCTTGCAGGCGGTGCGCTATCAGATCGTGATCATGTTCCTGATAGCAGCGTCGTCAGCTTTGGGGACAGTGGGCGCCGTGCTGCTCACGTATCGGCGGCTCTTCTCGGCGGAACACAGGTTTCTCTCCGCGCGACTGGTGGAGCGGGCTGCGGCGCGGCGTTGAGCGAAGCCGCGCCGCGCAACCCTTAACGTTTCGCGGTGACCGCTACTTCAGTGCCGTCACTGAGCGTCAGCGTTTTCGTGCTGCCGTTGACCGGCATCGTAAAACGCAGAATCTGGCTGACGGTCACGTCATTCGGACACTTGAGCGTTTTGCCGCCGCTCGTCACCGTCTTCACGCCGTGCGGCGTCTGCGCCTGAAAGCTCAGCTGCACAGACGCCGTGCCGTCGCCGGCGACGACCGGTGCAAAGCGGATCTGCGTCTG
Organism: Paraburkholderia sp.; assembly: GCF_035656215.1. Classification (GTDB taxonomy): domain Bacteria; phylum Pseudomonadota; class Gammaproteobacteria; order Burkholderiales; family Burkholderiaceae; genus Paraburkholderia. The sequence goes on along the minus strand of NZ_DASRSY010000475.1, from coordinate 25,640 downwards.
ACGAATCATCGCGCCGTTGGTATCCGTCGGAAGCGACGAATAATTCGGACAGGTATCCGTTGCGGGCACGGGGCCGCCGGGCGGCACGGTTTTCCACGTGAAATCGTCCGATTCGCCAGAGCGGATCGTGCGCGTTTCCTGTGAATTGCCGAACTGTTTCGACGTGACGCGGACCGTGTAGCGGATCGGACCGTCGAGGGCGGCCTGCGACGTCACCGTGATCGGTGTGGCCGCGTGCGCCGCCGGCACGAGCATGCCGGACGCGAGAGCGCATGCGAGAGAAGCGACAACTGAAACGGCGGAGAGTTTGAAGCTGGAGCTCATACTGTCACCTCGTTGTTGTGCCGCTGCGCGCTCGCATAAGCGCTACTGCCGATGCACCGCCTGACCAAAGCCTTGAAGCCTGATGATGCCGGCTTGAGGCCCGGCCAGACGGGCCGCGAGACACGCAACTGTTTTAGCATGATGCCCCACCAGTCTACCGCCAAGCGGCGCTGCGCGCGCTTCATACGAATCGGGTGTTACCCCGCTTGCGGTGAAGCGTTTATTGCGCTGTTTAGAAGCCCGTCAGCACCAGCTTGCCGATCGCGCGCCCCTCTTCGAGCTGTTGATGTGCACGGCGCAGATTCGCAGCGTTGATCTTGCCGAGATCCTGTCCCACCGTCGTGCGCAACGTACCGGCATCGACAAGACGCGCTACTTCGGTCAGCAGCTTATGCTGCTCGATCATGTCCGGCGTGCTGAACATCGAACGCGTGAACATGAACTCCCAGTGGAATGCCGCGCTTTTCGCCTTCAACAATTCGACCGGCAACGGCCGGCTATTTTCGACGATCGTGCAGATGCCGCCCTGCGGCTTGAGCACTTCAGCGGCAGCGGGGAAATTCTTGTCGGTATCGTTGAAGATCAGCACGTAATCGACCTGGTCGATGCCGAGCTTTTTCAACTGCGCGGGCATATCGCCGAAGTGATCGACGATGTGATCCGCGCCCAGCTCCGTCGCCCACTTCGCCGATTCAGGACGCGAGGCGGTCGCGATCACTTTCAGTTTCGCAAGTTGTTTGGCCAACTGGATGCCGATCGAACCGACCCCGCCCGCCCCGCCGATGATCAGCACCGTGCGGCCTTCGTCGGCGCCTTGCGGCGACACGCCGAGGCGGTCGAAGAGCGCCTCCCAGGCCGTGATCGCGGTCAACGGCAAGGCAGCCGCGTGGGTGAAATCGAGCGACGCCGGCTTGCGCCCGACAATGCGCTCGTCGACCAGATGGAATTCGCTATTCGCGCCCGGCCGCGTGATGCTGCCGGCATAGAAAACCGCGTCGCCGACCTTGAACAGCGTGACGTCTGGCCCAACCGCCGCCACCGTGCCGGCGGCGTCCCAGCCGAGCACGCGCGGCGCTTTCTCGACGGTGTCTTTCGGGGCGCGCACCTTGGTGTCGACCGGATTGACGGAAATGGCTTCGACTTTCACCAGCAGATCGCGGCCGGTGGCTTCGGGTTTGGGGATGTCGACGTCGACCAACGATTCGGCTTGATCGATTGGCAAATAACGAGTGAGGCCTACGGCTTTCATCACAGCTCCTGTTCTTTCAGATGAGGTTGAGAAACCGGCGATCGTTGCCGCCGACGCCTGGCGCCGTGCGGGCAATCGATCGCATTGACGTCATCCTACGGCGCTTCGTATTCTTATAAAACCGTCATAATGGCTGAAACATCTTTTTGAATTTATTGGGACGCCAGGCCGGAATGAGTTCGGGGGCGCCCAACGCCGGACCGCATCAGGGCGCTGACCCTCATCGCGTAGCCGCGAGTGCACAGGAGCCGGCTCGCAGCTCGGCTGCGGCCGCGAATGTGTGGACGCGCCGGATCGAAACATCGCGACGTTTCCCAGCGAATCAGCGCGCATGCACCGTCAATGCTTGCCGCGCCCGCCGCCTGCTTTGTCATCGGAATTGACGTTCGTGTGCGCGTCGTTCTGCGTCTTCTGCTGATACTCGTCACCGCCGCGGCGATCCGTGTCCTTCAGTCCGCGTTCGGTGTCGCTATGCGCCTGCTTGCCGACGTGACGCGCATCGTCCTCGTGTTGCGATTCCGGGCTCTGATCGGTTTCATGCGGCAGCGGCGCTGACGCCTCCTGGGGCGAACCCGGATGCTTCTTTGCCTGCGGATCCGCTTGCTTGTCGCCATCGGACGATTGCGGAGAGGTCTTCATGGTTTGCTCCTCTTTCAGGTTGTTGAATGACGCCGGCTGGATCGCGATCACTCCGCGTCATCCAGACGTTTTTTCATTGCCGCGGTGATGCGTTGACGCGTCTTCGCGTAGTCCGCCCACGGGTCGCGCTTGAGGTCTTCGAGACGCTCATGCACGTTTTCGATGGTCCATTGATCGCCGCTCGTCGTCGTGGCGACTTCGTCCCACGAGAGCGGCACGGAAACGCCCAGGCCCGGCCGGGCGCGCGCCGAAAATGCGGCCACCGTACTCGAGCCGCGGTTGTTGCGCAGATAATCGACAAAAATCTTCTGCTTGCGATTCTGCGCACCCATCTTCGCGCTGAAGTATTTGGGCAATGTCGTCGCCATATGCTGCGCGACGGCTTGCGAAAACGCCTTCACGTCGTCCCAGCCCGCGTGCTTCGCGAGCGGCACCACCACGTGGAATCCTTTGCCGCCGCTCGTCTTGCAGAACGAAGTCAGGCCGAGTTCTTCGAGCAGCGAGCGCGTTAGCTGAGCGGCCTCGATCATCCGCTCCCACCCGAGCGACGCGTCGGGGTCGAGATCGAACACCATGCGATCAGGTTTTTCAATGTTCGACGCCACGGCATTCCACGTGTGAAATTCGATCGTGCCCATTTGCGCGGCGCCGACCAGCGCTTTGAGCGTATCGACGGTAATCAGCGGCGGATGGCCCGGGTCGAGTCCGGGATGCTGCTTGACGTTCGGAATCGACAGCTTCTGACTGTGCTTCTGGAAAAACAATTCGCCGCCGATGTCCTCCGGCGCGCGCACCAGCGACACCGGCCGGTCCCGCAGATGCGGCAACATCCAGTCGGCGACCGATTCGTAGTACTGCACGAGATCGATTTTGCGGGTGCCGGTGCTTTTGTCGATGATGCGGTCGGGATGGGACACGCGGACGCCGGCGACTTCGGCTGACGTCGCGGCGGTTTTTGATTTCGCGGCGGCTTGTGTTGCTGGCGTCCTGGTTGCTGCTGCTTTCGCTGAGAGCGTGCTTTTGGCCGGCGTCTTCGCTGCTGCGACTCTCGTCGCTGGCGCTTTCGTTGCAGACGTCTTCGCTACGCTTTTTTTAACCGGCTCTGCTATGGGAGTCTCGATGGTCTTTTTCGTCCTGCGTTTCTTCGGCACGGCATCGGATGCGGTATCGGTTTGCTCTTGCACATCGGCTCCTTTACGGGAGGTTTCCCTGATGATCTGCCGCGCCGGTTTATCGTTGCGCAGACTCACGAACGACGCCTGCCGCACAATGCCATCGCTCGTCCATTCAGCGAAATTGCATTCGCAGACGAGCGCCGGTTCGACCCAATGCACTGGTGTGCGGCTGCGCTCGCGCGGCGCGGCGGCGAACGGCATGCGCTTGATCTCGTGCGCATCGAGCGCTTTCTTGACCGAGCGCAGCAACGCGGCGTCGAAGCCCGTGCCGACACGTCCGGCGTATTGCAATTTGCCTTTGCCATCGTAGACGCCGAGCAACAGCGCACCGAACGCCGCACGGCTACCCGACGGCTCCGAATAGCCGCCGATCACGAACTCCTGGCGCCGTCGGCATTTCAATTTGATCCACACCGACGAGCGCCCCGACGTGTAGTCGCTATCGCGCCGTTTGCCGATGATGCCTTCGAGCGCCATGTCGCATGCGCTCTTCAGCAGATCGTCGGCGCTGAACGCGAAGTCGTTGGAGAAGCGCAATACGCTGTCGTCGTCCCCGTCCATTAACGCGCGCAGGATCGCCCGGCGTTGTTCGAGCGGCACACCGCGCAAGTCGTAGCCGTTCAGAAACGGAATGTCGAACAGATAAATGACGATGTCCTGCGGGCGGTTCGAGTCGAACGCATTTTGCAGCGCCTGAAAACCCGGCACGCCGTTCTCATCGAGCACCACGGCTTCGCCGTCGAGCCATGCGCTTTCGATGTCGAGTTGTTCAAGCGTTTTCACCTGCCTGCTGAACTTCCCGGTCCAATCGTTGCCGGCGCGCGTGAACACCTTGACCGCGCTGGACTTCGCCTTTCGATCGATGCGAGCCAGCACGCGGTAGCCGTCGAACTTGATTTCGTATGCCCATTCATCGCCGGGCGGCGCGGCGTCGACGAGTGTCGCCAGTTTCGGTTTGAAGGTGGCCGGCAACGCGGCTTTGACCGCGCCTTCGATCGCGGGCGATGCCGCAAGCTCGCGCAGCGACTGCGCGCTGCGGGTCGACACGATGTCGGTTTTTTTCGGATCGGCGCGGCTTGACGAGGCAGCTTTTGTCCGGCTCTTGCTGGCGGTGCTTGAGCTTGTGGCGGTGGACCTGTCCGCTGCCGTCTTTGCACTCGTCGCGCGCGTTGTGCTCGCCGCCCTCTTTGCGCTTGCGCTCCCGTGTGCAGACTCGCTCGCAGTCTTCCTTGCAGCGCGCTTCGGAGAGCCTGCGCCCCTGCTGCCCAGCACGCTGCCCGGACGCTTCTTCAGGACGTCGTATTCGCTTTCATCGCGGGCCTCGTCGTCGCGCTCCTTGATCAGCAGCCACTGCTCCTTGTCACCGCTGCCGCGCATATGACTGCGCACCAGCGTCCAGCCGCCGTGCAGTTTTTCGCCGAAGAGCCGGAATTTGAGCTTGCCAGCCTTATACGATCGGGCCGCCTCCGCCGCGCCGCCGACCGGCTCCCATGTCCCGCGGTCCCACACGATCACCGTTCCCGCACCATAGTTACCAGGCGGGATTTCACCTTCGAAAGAGCCATACACGACAGGATGATCTTCGACATGCACCGCGAGCCGTTTCACCGACGGATCGAGGCTCGGCCCCTTGGGCACCGCCCATGACAGTAACGTGCCGTTCAATTCGAGCCGGAAGTCGTAATGCAAGCGACGCGCGTCGTGCTCCTGGATCACATACGACAGCGCCTCGTTCGATGCGCGCGGCGCCGTCCTGAGGTCAGCTTTCTTACGCGCAGGAGCGCCCGATGGCTCCGGCGTCTTGTCGAAGCGTCGCTTGCGGTTGTAGAGATCAAGCCTGTCGTTCATGGAGGTGAACTCTTAGCGGATCGTGTTAGCGCCGGGTTATCTATCAAGTGAGATCGATCAAGTGCGCGCTCAGGCGGCCGCACGCCGTTTGCGTGCCGCCGGCGCCGCCTTGGCACTGGCGCCTCCACTCTTGCCACCACCGCGGCTCGTACTCGCGGAACGAGGCTTCTTGCGGGCTGGCGCGGCCGCTTCAGCATCGCCGGCCTCCTCGTCATCGTCCCCGGTATGCTTGTGCGCGCCCGCCGTCGGCTTGCCTTTGCCACGGCCGAGACTGCGCTTGAGCAGATCGGACAGATCGAGAATGTCGGCGGATCGACGCGATTCGCGCGGCGTCTCGACTTCGGTGATTTCCTCGGTCTTACCCGCGCGAATCTTTCGGTCGACCAACGCCATGATGTCGTCGCGGAACGTGTCGTGGTATTGCGATGGATCCCACTTATCGCTCATGTCGTTGATCAGTTTTTTCGCCATGTCGAGTTCGCGTGCGGTGACACCGGCCGCCTTCATACCCTCGGCCGGCAACTTGAATTCGTCGAAGTCGCGCACTTCGTCGGCCCAGCGCAGTGTGTTCAGCGCCAGCACCGGACCGACTGGAATCAGCGCCGCGAGATGCTGCTTGTTGTGCAGCACGACGCTCGCCACGCCGATCTTGCCCGACGCTTTCATCGCTTCGCGCAGCAGCGCGTACACCTTTTCACCCTTGCGCTCGGGTGTCAGAAAGTACGGCGTGTCGAGATAGAGAAACGAGATGTCAGGGGCGTCGACGAATGCGAGGATGTCGACCGTCTGCGTCGACTCGGGATTGGCCGCGCGAATTTCGTCGTCCGACAGCACGACGTATTGGTCCTTTTCGTACTCGAAGCCGCGCACGATGTTCTCGCGCGTCACCTCCTTGCCGGTGCGCTTATTGATCTGCTTGTAGCCGATCGGATCGATCGTGCGCTTATCCAGCAGATTGAAGCCGACTTTCTCCGACTGCGTCGCCGGATACAACTGGACCGGTACGTGGACGAGGCCAAAGCTGATTGCGCCCTTCCAGATCATGTGTGCCATCGTGCGCTCCCCAAGGCCTAGGACCTACGACGAAGCAGCAAGCGTGCCACGGTTTGGACACCGGGGCTGGCGCGGCGCCGTGCTGGCCGCGATCGGCACCGGCTGTAAGTCTTGCGTTATGTCGGCAAAAGATACGGCGTTCTGCGCCTGTGTAGCTCGATCGCAGCCGCGGTCCGCCGTGCAGGACGCCGCAGGAGTCGGCGCACGCGGAAAGGTGCCCCAGCGAAGTTAGATTAGCAATCGCAGTGGCCGCGTGCGAGCATCGCGCAATGTCCAGCCTGCGTCCTGCCCCTGTCACGGCACCTCGTTTGACCAGCCGCGTCAATCGCTGCTCGCCGGCTCAAGCTCGACCGGCACCGCTGCGAAACCGCGAAACCGCACCCGTCCGCCGCGCGTCGGTTCGCCGTCGAGCCGATACGCCGGAAAGCGCTGCACGAAGCGCCCCACGGCAATGCGTGCCTCGAGTCGCGCGAGCGACAACCCCGCGCACTGATGAATGCCGAAGCCGAACGCCAGATGCCGGTTCGGATCGCGGCGGATGTCGAAGCGGTCCGGGTCCGCGAACTGCTCGGGGTCGCGATTGGCCGCGCCGATGCACAGCGTGACGGGCGTACCACGTGCAACCGCGACGCCGCCGATCTCCGTGTCGGCAGTTGCCATCCGATTGCCCAGCTGATTCGAGCTCTCGAAGCGCAAACACTCTTCGATCGTCGACTCGATAAGCGACGGTTCGCCCCGTAGCGCGGCGCGCTGTTCCGGCCAATCGGCGAGCGTAACGAGACCGTTGCCGATCAGGTTCGTAGTGGTTTCATGACCGGCATTCAGGATGAAGATGCAGTTTTGCAGCAGCTCCGCTTCCGACAACTGCTCGCCGCCCTCTTCGCCCTGGATCAGGCGCGTCAGCACGTCGTGCTGCGGATCGCCGGGTTCGCGACGGCGCCGCGCCACCAGATCGCGCAAATAATCGACGAATTCGCTGACTGCGCGGTTTCCCCGTTCAAGTTGCGCTTCGCTCAACGACGGCTCGAGCGCGCCGAGTATCGCCAGCGACCAGTCGCGCAACGGCTCGCGCTCGGCGTGCGGCACATCCAGCAGATTGCCGATGATCTCGACCGGAATCGCCGACGCGAACTCGCCGATCAGATCGATCCGGCCGCGCACCGCGGCAGCATCGAGCAAGCCATCGACGAGGCGGATCAGGCCCGGTTCCATAGCCGCGATGGCGCGCGCGGTCAGCGCGCCGGCGATCAGCTTGCGCACCCGCGTATGACGCGGCGGATCGTTGAAGACGAGACTGGTGGTGTGATGGGTATAGAGCGGTGAGTCACCGTACTTCGGCTTGAATTCGACGGTCTTGTCGGAACTGAAGGTTTTCGGATCGCGGTAGACCGCCTGAACGTCGCGAAAACGCGTCAAAAAGAGCGAGCCGTCCGGCATGCGCTTGACCGGTTCATGGGCGCGCAGCGCGTGGTAGACCGGGTATGGGTCGGTGTAGAACGCGGGGCTCAGATGGCGCAGATCGAAGTCGCGCGCAAGGGTGGACGCGTCGCTGGCGGTCGCAGGGGGCATGACTTGTCTCCGTGGTGGTGCGCCTCGTCGCGGGTGCCAATGCTTATCGTGCGCGGTGTGCTGCGTGCCTCATAGGCGCTGCGGGCTCGATAGGCTCGATGGCTACGTCGATGGTTGCGAGGCGTCGTTCGAAGCGCCAGTATGACGTGGGCGTCTGATGATTGCACGGGGGATTGCGTGGCGGCAGTATGCGGCTGGCTGCACGGCAAGTTTTCAGGCGAGGCGCTTATATTGTCTATTGTCGGGTCGATAGCCTTCTGCCCGGTTGTAGGCTGCCCAGGCAGTCGCATGCCACCGAACCGTTACAATGACGGAATTTTCTCGCGCGCGTCGCGCGCCCGTCCTTTTCTGCGTCAATGGGTCGTCCATGAACCTCGTCATCCAAAGCACCGCGCCCCTTTCCGCCGACCACCACAAAACGCTCGTCGCGCTCGCGCGCGGCTCGCGCGCCGCCGTCATCGACGCAAACGCGATTCGCATAGCAGATGCGAACATTGCGCAGCGCGCCGACCTCGAAGTCTATTGCGACACGCATCAACTGGACTATGCGTTTGTCGAAGCCGGCCGCCAGTTTCGTGACTTCGGCCTCGTCGCGATGGACATGGACTCGACGTTGATCACAATCGAATGCATCGACGAAATCGCCGACTTCTGCGGGTTGAAAGCAGAAGTCGCCGCGATTACGGAAGCGTCGATGCGCGGCGAAATCAAGGACTTCAACGAGAGCCTGACGCGCCGTGTGGCGCTGCTCAAAGGACTCGACGCCGGCGCGCTCGAACGCGTTTATGAAGAACGGCTGCAACTCTCGCCGGGTGCCGAACAGATGCTGGCCGGTGCGAAAGCGGCGGGATTGAAAACGCTGCTGGTGTCCGGCGGATTCACGTTCTTCACCGAGAAGCTGAAGGCACGGCTCGGCCTCGATTTCACGCGCGCGAACACGCTCGAAATCGTTGATGGAAAGTTGACCGGCAACGTAGTCGGGGAGATCGTCAACGCCGACGTGAAGGCACGCACACTGCGCGAGACGTGCGCCCAACTGGTCATCGAGCCGACCCGCGCGATTGCGATGGGCGACGGTTCGAACGATCTGAAAATGATGGCCGCTGCGGGACTTTCTGTAGCATTCCGCGCGAAGCCGGTGGTGCGCGAAGCAGCCAGCGTGGCGTTCAACCACGTTGGGCTGGATGGGTTGCTGCGATTGTTCTGAAGCTTCAAATTTACGCTGGCTGGTGCAAAGGCGGCCAGCGCCGGTACGAGAATTATTTGTTGAGATGGGCAATCAGGAACATGCCCAACATGGAGATTCCAGTGACTCCGATCACGACGCCATTCCACTTCAGAACAAGGGCGTAGTTTTCGTCAGATTCCAGAAACGTGAATAGTTTATGCATGAGTGCCTCCTAAAAGGAGATCAGTATAAGAGCTGCGTTATCTAAAAAATCTAAATCATATGCACGTGTAGGATTGCAAACAGAGTAGCTGCAAGAGATGTTGCAAGAATCGAAATCGCAATGACCACACGCGACAATGCCCCCGCAGCAAACCGTTCCCGCCCGTCACGAATGCGTGTGGCCGTCTGATCATGGCGTGTATTGACCAAAGACAACATCACGATATTCGAACAGGCGAACGCCAGGATGCAGAATCCGACAATGGCGCCCTCCAGCACAGGCACCGCGCCACGCCCAAGCTCCAGCGCAGTCACCGCCTCATAGGCCGCCGCCGCGCACAGACCGATCGCACACCAGAACAGTTGGCCGTCTTTCACTGATGCGGCGATCAACGCCCTCGCGACGCGCCAGCCGTGCGTGGGTGCGACGAGCGCTAGCGTAAAGATCGGGCCGACAATCGGCACGCCAAGATTCAGCAACATCCAGAATAATAGATTCATCGAAGCTCACCATCGTGCGGTAGTTGTTAGTCATGGTGCGCACCATCGTAGCGTCGATATCCCATGTCGACCATTCGGCCGAATGGTTAGGCTTACTGGCTATCTTGACAAATAAAAAGCCCATCGGGACGAGATCCCGACGGGCTTTTTATTTCAACCTTCAACAACCTGTGCAGGCGTTTAACCCAGCGCCACCAGACACTGTTCGATATCCGCGCGCAAATCGGCCTCTTCTTCCAGTCCGATATAGAACCGCACCAACGTGCCGCGATACGGCCATTCACCTTCCGTACGCATCGAGGCAACGTCGTACGGCATCGCAAGACTGTGCGCGCCGCCCCAGCTCCAGCCGAGCGAAAACAGTTCGAGCGACTCACAGAACGTGTCGATTTGCGCCGCGCTGTAACGTGCGTCGAACACGACTGAGAACAGGCCGCCCGCACCCGTAAAGTCACGCTTGAAAAACTCATGCCCCGGGCAATCAGGCAACGCCGGGTGCAAAACCGCGGCAATTTCCGGACGCGTCTTCAACCATGTGGCGAGGCCAAGCGCCGCACGGTCATGCTGTTCGAAACGCAGTTGCATGGTCGGCAGGCTGCGCAGAATCAACGAGCAGTCATCCGACGACACGCCGATACCCATGCGCATGCGCGCTGCCTTCAGCTTCAGATGCAACTCGCGATCGACGGTGATCGTCGCGCCCATCAGCACGTCGCCGCCGCCCGACTGGTACTTGGTCAACGCCTGTACCGAGATGTCGACGCCGTGGTCGAACGGCCGGAAACCGAGCCCCGCCGACCAGGTATTGTCGATCGCCGTGACGACATTGCGCGCACGCGCCACCGCTGTTATGGCGGGCACATCGGCCACTTCCATCGTGACCGAACCGGGCGCTTCAAGCCAGATCAAACGCGTATTCGGCTGGATCAGATCCGCAATGCCCGCGCCGATCATCGGATCATAGTAGCGCGCCGTGATGCCGAAATCGCGCGCCAGCCAGTCGCCATGATCGCGGTTCGGCGAGTAGACATTATCGGGAATCAGCACCTCGTCGCCGGCCTTCACGAGGCCGAAGTACACATTCGAAATCGACGACAACCCCGAAGGCTGCAACAACGCGTGATTACCGCCCTCGATAGTGGCAAGCCGTTGCGCCAGCGCGAGCGAAGTCGGTGTCGCATGCAGGCCATAGCGCCATTGCGCGTCGTTTTTCCAGTCGAGCGCGCGCATCGTCGCGAGATCGGGGAACACGACCGTCGAAGCGCGCGTCACCGGCATCGAGAAAGATTCGAAGCCCGGCGTCAGCTGATCTTCGGCACGCACGATGCGGGTTTGCAGCCCGCGTTTGAGTTTGGATTGGGTCATGGTGTATGTAGCTTTATTCGCCGATTTGCAGGTTGCTAACACCGCCAACGGCGTGACCATTGCTCGTCGCCGAGGCGGGCGCTGCTGGTGCGCCGCCAGAAGACTGCGGTGTGACCGCTGCCTTGTTGGCCGCCGCACCGGCACCGGCACTAGTAGAGGCAGCCGGCACCGCCTGCCCCGCCGCCAGCGGCTTCAGATCGAAGGGCTGCGGATCGGAATCGTCGACGTTCATCCGGTCGCCCGCCACCGAACCGTCAGCGGCAAACTTGCCCACCCAGTTACCGGTGATATGCGTGCCGTCGTTCGATTCCTCGACTTCGAGCGTATCGCCGTCGCGGTCGCCCGCGATCAGGATCACCTCGCCGGTATCGGTGTACTGATACTCGCCATGCACGCCGGCGGGGTCGTCGGTTTTCGCGCCGAGCCGCAGCACAATCTGACGCGAGCCCAGCATGCCGGCATAGCGCGGAAACTTCGCGAATTCGGGGCTCGGCCTGAGCGGCAACTGAATCGGCGGGGGCGCCGCCAACTCCTTCACCGCGTCGCTTTCCGCCCATGCCTGCACCGGCAGTAAAGCCCCGGCGCCAGCACACAGCAATGCGGCCACGCTCACTACGCCCCAAAGGAAGCCTCCTTGGGGGGCGCCCCGAAGGAAGCCCCTCCGGGCGACAGTCCAACCGCGCCGACGCATCGCACCCTTCATCGCTTTCGATTCCTGCATCCGTTCTTTCCTTGCCTGATACCGCTAAATACTAACCTGCTGCCCGTTTACTGTCGGACTTCGTTTAGCGGGGAAAGTCGACGCGTCGCACTACGTCGCGTTGCCCCGCCTCGGCCTCAGATCCGTTCGAAAATCGCAGCGATGCCTTGGCCGCCGCCGATACACATCGTCACCAGCGCGTAGCGGCCGCCGATCCGCTGCAATTCATACAACGCCTTGACGGTGATCAATGCGCCGGTCGCGCCGATCGGGTGACCGAGCGAAATGCCCGAGCCGTTCGGATTAACTTTGGCGGGATCGAAGCCGAGTTCCTTGCTGACCGCGCACGCCTGAGCGGCAAACGCTTCGTTCGCTTCGATCACATCCAGATCGGCGACCGTCAGGCCGGCGCGCTCGAGCGCCTTGCGCGTGGCGGGCACCGGGCCAATGCCCATATACGCCGGATCGACACCGGCATGGGCGTACGAAACCAGCCGTGCCAGCGGCTTGATACCGCGCTTTTCAGCGACGCTGCGTTCCATCAGCACGACCGCCGCGGCGGCGTCGTTGATGCCCGACGCGTTGCCGGCCGTCACCGTGCCGTTTTCCTTCGCGAACACCGGCTTCAACTTGGAGAAGTCTTCTACCGTTGCGTTCATGCGCGCGTGCTCATCCGTATCGAACACGACGTCGCCCTTCTTCGACGGAATCGTGATCGGCAGGATCTGGTCCTTGAAGTAGCCGCTCGTAATCGCGTTGGCCGCGCGGCGATGCGATTCGAGTGCGAGCGCATCCTGCGTTTCGCGCGAGATCTCGTACTTGCGCGCGACATTCTCGGCGGTTACACCCATATGGATGGACTGGAACGGGTCGTTCAGCGCACCGACCATCATGTCGACGAGACGCGCATCGCCCATGCGCTGACCGAAGCGCGCAGCCGGCATGGAATATGGCGCGCGGCTCATGTTTTCCGCGCCGCCGCCGATCGCGATGTCGGCGTCGCCGAGCAGCACGCTTTGCGCGGCCGAGATGATCGCCTGCAAGCCCGAGCCGCACAGGCGGTTGACGGTCAACGCGGGCGCATGTTGCGCGACGCCGCCGTTGATGGCCGCCACGCGGGCCAGATACATGTCTTTCGGTTCTGTATGCACCACGTTGCCGAACACCACATGGCCGACTTCGTCGCCCGACACGCTCGCGCGTGCCAGTGCTTCACGCACGACGCGTGCGCCCAGATCGGTCGGCGGAAAATCCTTCAGACTGCCGCCAAAACCGCCGATCGCCGTACGCACACCGCTTACCACCACTACGTCCCGTTGCATCGCTCGCTCCTCTCTTTAGTCTCTCAAGATGAATTGCCTTGGCGGGCTGCGGGGCGCGCCTCGCAGCGCATTGTGATCAGCCGCCCAGGATGGGTTCGACCGTCGCGCGCAAAGGGATCGGCGCGACCGCGCCGTAACCTTGCGTGGACAGTGCCGCGGCGACGTTCGCATAACGCGCCGCTTGAAAAGGATCGTCACCCGCGACGATGCGCGCGATAAACGCACCGCCGAAGCAGTCGCCCGCTCCGGTTGCATCGACTGCATTGACGACGTGGCCCGGCACGACGCGCCGCTCGTCAGGCGTGGCGATGTACGAACCTTCCTTGCCGAGCTTGAGCGCCACGACACGCGGACCGTGCGACAGCAGAAAATCGACGATCTCGTCGCGCCCGGTCAAGCCGGTGAGTTCGGTGACGTCGTCCCAGCTAGGCAGGCAAATGTCGGTTTGACGAATGGCTTCGAGCATCACTGCACGTGCTCTTGCGAGCGGCCACAGCTTCAGGCGCAGATTGGTGTCGAAGCTCACGCGCACGCCGTTCGCTCGCGCATGCCCGATCGCCGCCAACGCCGCGTCGCAGGCGCTCAGACTGATCGCGAGACTGATGCCGGACAGGTGGATGACTTTGGCCGCGGCGATCGCGTCGAGCGGCAAATCGTGAGGCGCGTAGCGGCTCGCGGCCGATCCCGCGCGCAGATAGTCGAACGCGTGACCTTCCGGACCGTGCGAGACGAAATAGACCCCAGTGGACGCGTGCGGGTCGACGCGCACGAGCGACGTGTCAACCTGCTCGCGTTCCCACAAATCGATCAACAGACGCCCGAAATGGTCGCTGCCGACGGCCGACACGAAACCTGTCTTCGCGCCCTGCCGTGTTGCCGCGATGCAGAAGTTCGACGTATCGCCGCCGAAGCCTTGCAGATAATTCGGCTGATCTTTAGCAGACTGGTTGAACTCGATCATCGCCTCGCCGAGCGCGAGGATTTCGGGGCGCCGGGCTACCGGAGGCCGGCTATCCGGGCGCCGGGCTACCGGCGTGTCGGTCATGCTCACCGTCATCGCTTAAACCTCGCCCCACAGGTCGTGGCCATCGGCGCCAGTGATCTTTACCGACACAAAATCGCCGACCTTGTAACGCTTCGATGCCTTGGTGGCCGGCGCGATATACACGACGCCGTCGATCTCGGGCGCATCCGCCGCCGTGCGGCCGATGCCGCCGTCGGCATTGATCTCGTCGACCAGCACTTTCAGCGTCTTGCCGACCTTCTTCGCAATCCGTTTGGCCGACACTTCTTCGGCCACTTCCATGAAACGCGCGCGGCGTTCTTCACGCACTTCGTCCGGCAATGCGCCGTCGAGTTCGTTGGCCGTCGCGCCTTCGACCGGCGAGTATGCAAAGCAGCCGACCCGATCCAGCTCGGCCTCGCGGATGAAATCGAGCAGCGTCTGAAATTGCTCTTCGGTTTCGCCCGGGAAGCCGGCGATGAACGTGCTGCGGATGGTCAGATCCGGGCACATCTCGCGCCATTTCTTCACACGCTCCATCACCTTCTCGGCGTTGGCCGGACGCTTCATGCGCTTCAACACTTCCGGATGCGCGTGCTGGAAAGGCACATCGAGATACGGCAGCACGTGGCCCTTGAACGGACCTTCGGCCATCATCGGAATGACTTCATCGACGCTCGGATACGGATACACGTAATGCAAACGTACCCATGCGCCGTATTGCGCCGCGAGTTCACCAAGCGCGCCGACCAGGTCGGTCATGCGCGTCTTGATCGGCTTGCCGTTCCAGAAACCGGTACGGTATTTGACGTCGACACCGTATGCGCTCGTGTCCTGCGAAATCACCAGCAGTTCCTTCACGCCGGACTTGAACAGGTTCTCCGCTTCGAGCATCACGTCGGCGACCGGACGCGACACGAGGTCGCCGCGCATCGACGGGATGATGCAGAACGTGCAGCGGTGGTTGCAGCCTTCGGAAATTTTCAGGTATGCGTAGTGGCGCGGCGTGAGCTTCACGCCGGCTGCCGGCACCAGATCGATGAACGGATCGTGCGGCTTCGGCAGATGATTGTGCACAGCCTGCATCACTTCGCCGAGCGCGTGCGGGCCGGTCACGGCCAGTACCTTCGGATGCACTTCTTCGATCAGGTTTGAGCCACTCGCGCTCTGCTTTGCACCGAGGCAACCCGTGACGATCACCTTGCCGTTTTCACTGAGCGCTTCGCCGATCGCGTCGAGGCTTTCCTGCACCGCTTCGTCGATGAAGCCGCAGGTGTTGACGACCACGAGGTCCGCGCCGGCGTACGTGCCGGAGATCTCGTAGCCCTCGGCGCGCAGCTGCGTGATGATCTGTTCGGAGTCGACGAGTGCTTTAGGGCAGCCGAGGCTGACGAAACCGACCTTCGGAATCGAAGGGGTAGGCACGGTGGGGGAAATGGTCTGCGACATAGGTGGGTCCGGCGTATAGCGGTGACGATGGCGACAAATGGGGATGGTGCGGCAAGGCCAAGGGGTCTGATGGTGACAAAGACCATAGCCCGGACAACATCCCGCGCACGCAACCCTTCATTGTACCGCGCCGGCGACCGTGCAGTCGGCCAGGTGGGGAGGCATTGCCGGGTTGAGCAGGCCGGGGGATGCGCATTGATGCGTCGACATCAAACTGTTGAACGCCAGGGCTTGCTCTATCACCTCAAGAATTTCGCGCGAATCATGCACGCGCCGAATGGCTGTATGCAGTTCGGCGGCCTGCGGCCAGGTCCGCTTCAGATAGCTAAGCCACATTTTGACGCGCCCATGCTCATGGCGTGCTGCGAGACGGGCTTGCAATTTTTTCAGGTAGCCGGCGAGATGACCCAGCACAGCCGGCCATTCCTCGCCGGATGGCGTTCGGTCCATCAGTCCGCGTATCCGCAGCGCCAGGAAAGGATCCGACACAGCGCCCCGTCCGATCATCACGTCCGCACAGCCACTGACCGCCCGGCACCGTTCCCAGCCGTCCACCGTCCAGACTTCTCCGTTGGCGATGACCGGCACGTCCACGACGTCGTCGATACGCGCGATCCATTCCCAGTGGGCCGGCGGCCGGTAGCCATGGTCACGCGTTCTGGCGTGCACGACGAGGGAGGCCGCGCCGCCTTCCGCCAGCGCCGTGGCGCAGTCGATCGCGAGCGAAGTATCGGACACGCCGAGCCGCATTTTTGCTGTCACTGGGATGCTGGCAGGCACGGCGGCGCGAACAGACGAAACGATCCGGTTGAGCTTTTCTGGGTGCGCCAGCAGCATCGCGCCGCCACCATGCCGGTTGACGACTTTGGCGGGACAGCCGAAGTTCAGATCCAGTCCGTGTGGCGACAAACTGGCGGCCTGAGCCGCATTCAGGGCCATCCATTCAGGATCGCTGCCGAGCAGTTGGATCACCATCGGCGTGCCGCAAGGTGTACGGCCACCGTGGAGGACTTCGGGCGTATCTCGCTCGTAGACGCGCTCGGGCAGCACCGAGCCCGTCACCCTGACGAACTCGGACACGCACCCGTCGAATCCGCCCGTGCTGGTCAGCACATCGCGCAACACGTAGTCCGCAAGCCCTTCCATAGGCGCAAGAAACAGCTGGCTCATGCGAGAACGACGCTTAAGCAGCTTTTGCGAATCTTACGATCAGTCAAGGCTGACAACTCCGGCCCTCGGAATCGAAGGCACGGACGCGGCAGGAAAACGGGTCTGTGACATAGGCGGGGCTGGCATGCAACGGTGGCGACAGCGACAAATGGGGACCGTGCGACGAGAGCTGGAGGCGACAGGATCATAAGGATCACGAGGACGACACCAGGCGGTAACGCACGCAACCCGTGATTGTACCGCGCCCGCGGCCGCCCGCTTGGGCCCGGCACGCGGGGGCACCGCCGTAGCACGGCGCCCCTCGGCGCGATGCGCACACCTGCCGCGTGGTGGACGCGGCAGACGCGCCCGCCGCGTTAGCGTCGCTCTGCGCCGTTACTTCTTCTCCGGCTCCGGATTGCTTTGCGGATTGGCAGGCGTGGCTGGACCGCCAGCCGCATTCGCCGCACCACCCGGCGTGAACGGAAAAGTGGCGAACATCGATTTCGCCTGGGTCTGCATCTGCTCCTGCATCTGCACGAACATGTTCTTCGACTGCTCGATATAGCTGGTCATCATGCCCTGCATCATCGGCGCCTGCATGTTCATGAATTGCGACCAGACTTCAGGGTTCATCGCCTTGCCTTCGTACAGATTCTTCGACTGGTCGGCGAGTTTCGCCTGAATGTCGATGAAGGCCTGGATGTTCTTTTCCAGATACGTGCCCATCATGCCTTGCATCGCATGACCGTAGAAACGGATGATCTGCGACAGCATCGACGAGGAGAACATCGGCAAGCCACCACTCTCCTCGTCGAGAATGATTTGCAACAGGATGGCGCGCGTCAGGTCCTCATTGCTCTTCGCATCGATGACCTTGAAATCCTCTTGATCCAGCACCAGCTGCTTGACGTCAGTCAGCGTGATGTAGGTGCTTGTCTCGGTATCGTAGAGCCGACGATTCGGATACTTCTTAATCAATCGTTCGGCTGTTTTCTTTGTAGTAGTGGTCATGTAACGCCTTTGAGCGCGAGTAGAGCGCGGAAACGGCGTCATGCCGACTGGGCAATCGTGCAATCGCACAGTCGAGAGCCGCCGGAACCATCTGAGCAGAAACGCGCCGCCTTGTGAGCGGCGCGCCCATGACTCAGCCCATATGCAAACCGCCATTCAGCGAAAAATCAGCGCCCGTCGAGAAACCCGATTCGTCCGAGGCAAGCCATGCCACGATCGAGCCGATTTCCTGCGGTTGACCGAGACGGCGCACCGGAATCGTCGCGACGATCTTTTCCAGCACGTCCGGACGGATCGACTTGACCATATCGGTGCCGATGTAGCCCGGCGACACGGTGTTGACCGTCACGCCCTTGGTGGCGACTTCCTGCGCCAGCGACATCGTGAAGCCGTGAATGCCGGCTTTCGCGGTCGAGTAGTTGGTCTGACCGAACTGGCCCTTCTGCCCGTTCACTGAAGAAATGTTGATGATCCGGCCAAAGCCACGCTCAACCATGCCGTCGATCACCTGCTTGGTAACGTTGAAGAGGCTGGTCAGGTTGGTGTCGATCACCGCCGTCCAGTCTTCGTGCGTCATCTTGCGGAACACGACGTCGCGCGTAATGCCGGCGTTGTTCACCAGCACGTCGATCTCACCGACTTCTGCCTTGACCTTGTCGAATGCCGCCTTGGTCGACTCCCAATCGCCGACGTTGCCTTCGGACGCGATGAAATCGTAGCCTAGCGCTTTCTGCTCTTCGAGCCACTTCACACGACGCGGCGAGTTCGGGCCGCAGCCTGCGACCACCTTGAGGCCTTCCTTGTGCAGCCGTTGGCAAATGCTCGTGCCGATGCCGCCCATGCCGCCCGTTACGTACGCAATTCGCTGTGTCATAAACTACACTCCGTTATCGTTTTCGAGGCGCCGACCGGCTGCCTCTTCCCTCGCCTGTGCTTCATCTCCACTGCCGCCGGGCGACCGGCCGACGAGGCCACTACTCACCGCGCACCACCTGCTGCCATGTGATGCGCGGCAACCCTGCTTACCGCCTGCAAAATCCATCTGCTTGAGCCTGGTTGGCCTGGTTGTGCTCCGTTAAGCGCGCTCGAGCGCCAGCGCCACGCCCATGCCGCCGCCGATACACAGCGACGCCAGGCCCTTCTTCGCATCGCGCTTCTGCATTTCGTGCAGCAGCGTGACGAGAACCCGGCAACCGGACGCGCCAATCGGATGGCCGATTGCAATCGCGCCGCCGTTCACGTTGATCTTCGACGCGTCCCAGCCCATCTGCTGATTCACAGCCAGTGCCTGCGCGGCAAACGCTTCATTGATTTCCATCAGGTCGAGATCGGCCGGCGTCCAGCCCGCGCGCTCGAGACAGCGGCGCGACGCGGGCACCGGGCCCATGCCCATCACCTTCGGATCCAGACCCGAGGTGGCGTAAGCCTTGATGCGCGCGAGCGGCTTGAGGCCGAGTGCTTCCGCCTTCTTCGCCGACATCACCAGCACCGCCGCCGCGCCGTCGTTCAGACCCGACGCGTTGGCTGCCGTGACCGTGCCTTCCTTCGAGAAAGCGGGCTTCAGAGCTCCCAGCGATTCAGCCGTCACGCCGTGACGCACGAACTCGTCAGTTGCAAAACGCAGCGGCTCGCCCTTGCGTTGCGGAATTTCGATCGACACGATTTCGTCGTTGAAACGGCCCGATTTCTGTGCGGCTTCCGCTTTGTTCTGCGACAGCGCCGCGAACGCGTCCTGCTGCTCGCGCGTGATGCCGTATTCTTTCGCGACGTTTTCCGCCGTCACACCCATGTGGTACTGGTTGTAGACGTCCCACAGGCCGTCGACGATCATCGAGTCGACCAGCTTCGCGTCGCCCATGCGGAAACCGTCACGCGAGCCCGGCAGCACGTGCGGTGCGGCGCTCATGTTTTCCTGACCGCCGGCGATCACGATGTCTGCATCGCCCGCGATGATCGCGTTGGCCGCCAGCATCACGGCCTTCAGGCCCGAGCCGCATACCACGTTGATCGTCATGCCGGGCACGGCCGTGGGCAGTCCGGCCTTGATCACCGACTGACGCGCCGGGTTCTGACCCGAGCCCGCCGTCAACACCTGCCCCAGAATGACTTCGCTGACCTGCTCAGGCTTTAGCCCTGCCCGTTCGAGCACGGCGCGAATCACCGCGGCGCCGAGTTCGGGCGCGGCGATCTTCGCCAGCGACCCACCGAATTTGCCAACTGCCGTACGGGCGGCCGATACGATCACAACATCAGTCATTTCCATATCCTCCGGGCACATCGGCAAAATACGCCGCAGCCCGTCAAGTTAAAAATATCGTTGTTCCTGCGCCCTTGCTCATTCAGACGCGCATTCATACCGCCAAACCAACCGCGCCTTCAGACGCGTTAAAACCTACTCCCGTTGCCGCACATAACGCCCAGGCGCCGGCTCGATCACCGGGAATTCAGCAGAGCCGGCTGCGGCGCGCGGCTTCACTTTCTTGCCGCCATACTGGTCGAGCCACGTCGTCCATTCGGGCCACCAGCTGCCAGGCACTTCGGCCGCCTGGTCAAGCCATTCGTCCGGGCTTTCCGGCAACGTCTTGACGTCGCCTTCCAGCGCCCAGTAGTTGCGCTTTTTCTTCGCCGGCGGATTGATCACGCCCGCGATGTGGCCCGACGCGCCAAGCACGAACTTCAGCGGCCCGGCGAGCAGCGGCACCGACGCATAAGCGGTTTGCCACGGCACGATATGGTCTTCGCGTGAACCGTAAATGAAGGTGGGCACATCGATCTTCGAGAGATCGACCGGCTCGCCGCAGGTGGTCAGCGCACCCGGCTCGCGCAGACGATTCTCGAGATACGTATTGCGCAGATACCAGACGTACATGGGGCCCGGCAGACTGGTCGAATCGCTGTTCCAGTACAACAGATCGAACGGTACCGGCGTGCGCCCCTTGAGGTAATTGTCGACGACGTAGTTCCACACCAGATCGTTCGGCCGCAGGAACGAGAAGGTGTTGGCGAATTCGATGCCGCGCATCAATCCGGGCGTGCTGCCATTCTTGCCACCGATGGTCTGCTCACGCATCTGCACGTGCGCCTCGTCGACGAAAACGTCGAGCACGCCCGTGTCCGAAAAATCGAGCATGGCGGTGAGCAAGGTCATCGACGCAGCCGGATGTTCGCCGCGTGCGGCCGCCACCGCCAGCGCCGTGGCGAGCATGGTGCCGCCCACACAGAAGCCGAGCGTGTTGATCTGCTCACGGCCGCTGATCTTGCTGACCGTGTTGATCGCCTTGAGCACGCCCTCGCCGATGTAGTCGTCCCACGTCTTGCTTGCGATCGATGCGTCCGCGCTGCGCCACGAAATCAGGAACACCTGATGCCCCGAATCGAGCCCGTGCGCGACCAGCGAGTTCTCCGGTTGCAGATCGAGAATGTAGAACTTGTTGATGCAAGGCGGCACGATCAGCAGTGGCCGCTCGCGCACGGTGGCCGTGCGCGGCTTGTACTGGATCAACTGCATCAGATCGTTCTCGAACACCACCGAGCCTTCGGTGTTCGCGAGATTTTCGCCGACCACGAAACGCGATTCGTCGGTCTGCGAAATCTTGCCGCGCTGCAAGTCACCCAGCAGATTCATCACGCCCTGCCGCAAGCTCTCACCCTGGCTATCCAGCAAGGTCTTTTGCGCTTCCGGATTCAATGCGAAGAAGTTGCTGGGCGACGCCGCCGCGGTCCATTGCTGAACGGCAAAACGGATGCGCTCACGCACCTTCGGTTCCGTTTCGAGCGCGTCGACCATTTCCTGCAGATAGCGCGCGTTCAACAGATACCACGCCGCGGTAAACGCATAAGCCGGCGTCGCGCTCCACGCATCGGAACTGAAACGGCGGTCTTTGAGTTCGGGGGCTTTCGTCGTGGACCCGGTGGCCTGCTGGATCAGCTCCATCGCCTCGCGCGAATAATCGGCTTGCAGCTTTTGCAGACGCTCTGATGGAATCGCGGCGCTCGGAACGTTGAGTCCGGCGAATGACGGCATTGACGGTAGGGGTCCAGCAGCCAGTTTGCTGAAGTCAGGCATGCCGGGGAACGACGGCATCTGCGGCAAGCCCATTTGCGGCATTGAAGGGATGCCCACTTGGGGCATCTGCGGCATGGGGAAAGGCATGCCATTGCCGCCAGGCGGGGTGCCGAGCGAACGCCATGCGTTCATCCAGGCGTCGAATAACTGCTGCATGCCTGCGGCTGACGTTGCACCGCTCGTACCGGCCTGCTGCGTATGCTCCGTCGAGGAGCCCGTGCTGGGGGAAGCTGAGGAATGTGATGCTGCCATACCTGCTTTTGACCGGTGAGTCCTTGCGGACGGGTTGAGAGGCAGGTTCATGCGCACGGGGGCGATTGCTCGCGACCTCGTCACGCCCTGCCCCATATACGAGGAACTGTGAGGAACATTCTTGCTCCCCACCGCAAGGCATGTCAATGCTTGTTCCCGATTTTGCCGCAGTGCGATAGTTTTTTAATTATCGTTTTCCCTGTGTAGCAGATCGCGCTTTGGAACATACGTTGATAAATGCCGCCGCAGGCGAAAAAAGCTCCCATATGACATGGGCTTAAGTGCATTTATCCGTTCGCTCGCGGACATTTTTGGCGGCAGATTTACGCGTGCGCTGCAAATTCCGGCAGCGCAGCAAAAAAGCGTGCCGCGCCTCCGAATAAACCCTCATACGCGTGCTCGCAGGAAGGCGTCGCGCCCACCATGGTGGGCGCCGGAGTGGACAATTTATTGCGCGATTATCTGCGCCTGATCGTCCAGCCAGATCAGCGCAGCCATGCGGCCTGTCTCGCGATCGCGGCGATAGGAATAGAAACGCTCACGTTGCGTGACCGTACAGAGATCGCCGCCGACAATGCGTGTCACGCCGAGCCGCTGCAAGCGCAAACGCGCCAGCGCAGCAAGATCGGCGAGATATTTGCCGGCGTTTTGCGGATGCGGAACGAATGCATTTGCTGTGGTCTCGCGTTGTGCGCCGTCCACGCCTTTCATGAAGGTGTCACGCACATCTGCACCCACCTCGAACGCGCTGGGCCCGATCGCCGGGCCGAGGTAGGCATGCAGCGACCCGGCCTCCACGCCGGCCAGATCGGCAACGCGCTGCGCGGTCTGTTCGACGATGCCCGCTGCCAGGCCACGCCAGCCGGCATGAGCCGCACCGACCGCGCGGCCCGCTTCGTCGCACAACAGCACCGGCATGCAATCGGCCACCATCACGACACACACCGTGCCGGGCCGATCGGTGACGCTGGCATCGGCACGTGTCGGCGTGCCGCTTGCGCGAGTCTGCGCGAGCGCATCTTCAGCACGCACGATGCCGGCGCCGTGAATCTGCTCGAGCCACGCGGCCTCGCCTACGTCTGCCAGACTCAGCAGGCGTGCGCGGTTAGTTGCGACCGCGACGGGATCGTCACCGGCTTTCATCCCCAGATTCAGGCCACCGGGCTGGTCCGCGCCATTCTGCCAGCGGCCGAACGGCGGCTCGCTCACGCCGCCGTTGCGCGTGGTGACGAGCGCCCGCACGCGCGGCGACACGTTCCACGCGGGTTGCACAACATCGGCAAAGCTCAGCTCGGGCAAGCTCATGCGTGACCGTCCTCGTCGTGATCGTCGTCGCTTTCGTCGTGATCGCCGTCACCGTGTGCTTCGTCTTCGTCGGCATCGTCGTACAGCGAGGCGTCGCCCGGCGAGGCGTCGCCCGGCGAAACGTCGCCCGGCGAGGCGTCGTAGTCGTCTTCCTCGTAATACGTCTCGTCGAACTCGCCCGCATCGTCACGCCCGAGGCCCAGCGCCGCCGACAATACCTGCATGTCTTCCGGCGCATCGGCGCGCCATTGCATCGTGCGGCCGGTTTGCGGGTGGATCAGGCCGAGGCGCCATGCATGCAGCGCCTGGCGCGCGAAACCGTCCGGCAGCGGCGTCACCGAGCGCTTGCCGCGTGCGCGCCCATAGATCGGATCGCCGAGCAGTGGATGGCCAATATGCGCGCAATGCACACGAATCTGATGGGTACGGCCGGTTTCCAGGTCGCAATGAATCGCGGTGACCGGCTGACGCTGCCAGATCGCCGTATCCACGCGCCGGAAATGCGTGCGCGCCGCTTTGCCCGATGCGCTCGTCACAACAGCCATGCGCGTGCGTTCGCGCGGATCGCGGCCGATCGGGGCGTCGATCGTGCCTTCTTCAGGCATGTTGCCCCACACCAGCGCGAGATAGCGGCGTTTCACCGTACGCGCCTGGAGCTGGCGCACCAGATCGGTCTGCGCCTCGAGCGTGCGCGCCACCACCATCAGGCCGGACGTCTCCTTGTCGAGCCGATGGACGATACCGGCGCGCGGCAGACCTGCCGCGGCGTCGCCATAACGGTACAGCAGGCCGTTCAGGAGGGTGCCGCTCCAGTTGCCGGCTGCCGGATGGACGACCATACCGGCCGGCTTGTTGATGACCACCAGCGTGTCGTCCTCGTAGACGATCTCGAGTGGCACGGGTTCCGGCGTAAAGGCGAGTTGTTCCGGCAGCAGATCGGGCACGAGCTCGATCGTCGCGCCAAGCGGCACCGGCTGACGAATCTTTGCCGGCTTGCCGTCGATGTGCACCCGCTCCGACTCGATCCAGCTTTGCAGCCGGTTACGTGAAAACTCCGGAAAGAGTCGGGCGATCACCTTGTCGAGGCGGTCGCCGGCCATTTCGTCGGGCACGACGACGCTGCGCGGCGTCTCGTCCGCCACGCGGCTCGCCACCGTCGGCACCATGCTGTGCGGGCCGGCGGGGGCAAGCGCGTCGCTGCCGAGATCGTCGTCGAGTGAATCGATGCCCAACGCGTCGGAGGGGTCAGCGCTTACGCTATAATCTTTGTTGCTATTCCCGGCACCGGTTGCGGCGCCTGGAGTATTTGAGCGGGTCATTGAGTCTGGGTCACCTGGACGTAAAGCTAGACTGGAAAATGCGAGCCTTGAACACCATCACTAAAGCGGCGATCAATTTGGCGGCCATCAAGAAGGCGGCCCGGAAAGTGGCCGGATACATTGCGTGCGCCGCGGCCGTCGCCGTTGTTGCGGCCTGTCACGGCTTGCCGGAAAAAACTGACGAGACGGCTACGTGGAACAACAACAAATTATATACGGAGGCGAACGACGCTCTGGCCGGTGGTGATTACGGCAAGTGCGCCAAGTATTTCGAGATGCTCGAAGGTCGCGATCCGTTCGGTCACTTTGCCCAGCAAGCGCAGATCAACGTCGCGTATTGCAACTGGAAAGATAACGAAAACGCCGCCGCCGACCAGGCGATCGACCGCTTCATCCAGTTGCACCCGGATCACCCGGACATCGCCTACGCGTATTACCTGAAGGGCATGATCCACTTCAACGACGACCTCGGTCTGTTCGGCCGCTTCTCCGGCCAGGACATGAGCGAGCGCGATCCGAAGTCGCTGCGCGAGTCGTATGACGCGTTCAAGGTTGTGGTCGACAGGTACCCGAACAGCAAGTATGCACCGGACGCAGCGCAACGCATGCGCTATATCGTGAACGCGCTGGCGTCGCACGAAGTCCACGCGGCGGATTATTACTACCGCCGTGGCGCGTATGTCGCGGCGATCAACCGCGCGCAACTGGCGTTGAAGGAATACAAGAACGCGCCGGCTATCGAAGACGCACTGCACATCATGATGCTGTCGTACGAGAAGCTGAATCAGCCGCAACTGGCTGACGATACGAAGCGTATTCTGGCCGGTACCTTCCCCGACAGCCCGTATGTCACGGGTCATGCAAGACCGGGTAAGGAAAAGTCTTGGTGGCAGTTCTAAGCCTCGACCGAATGCTTAAACAAAAACGCCACGACCAAAGTCGTGGCGT
>NZ_DASRSY010000474.1:0-9955 GCF_035656215.1 Paraburkholderia sp. | reverse complement strand
GGGACAAACCGGCAGTGACAGGGCATCGACGGAGGTCCGCCGCGCATGAAAGAACGCAGCATTCGCAGCGCGCGGCATTCGCAGCGCACATTACGCCGCGCTGCAACACGAAAATGAACATCGCCGTACGACACATCGTCGGACGCCATTGCTACAGCAATCCATGTGCCCGCATGCACGCCGCTACACGTGTGGCGTTTTCGTCGTTCGCCACCCTATGGAGAACAGCGGAAGTGCGGTAAATTCAGGGAAAGGAAATAGCGCTCGAACAATGCGGGGCACGTGGTGCACCGCCGCCCCGCCCAGTACTCATCTTTCATGGAGATCGTGACCGTGCAACATGCGGAGCGTGCCGCAGTCGATTTTCCCATGCCGTCGCGTAATTTCGCGGCGACGCGGCGTGTGCTCCTGATCGTGCTCGCTGTTTCGATTGTGTTTCCGCTGGCCTGCCTCACGGGATATGGGTATTTCGATTATCAGCGCCGGATTGCCGATTCGAATGACATGATCGACCGGCTCGCGCGGGTGATCGCGGAACAGGCCGTCAAGGTACTGGACCTCAATCAGCAGGTGGCCTCGCGCATCGTCGACCTGCTCGGCAATGACGACGACGCACAGATTCGCGCGCAGGAAGGCGGATTGCACGACCGTTTGCGGAAAATCGGCGGCGACTTTCCGCAGGTCGCGGTGATTTACGTGCTTGGCGCGAACGGCGACTTGCTGGTGTCGAGCCGCGCTTATCCTGCCCCCGCCATGTCGATCAGTCAACGTGAAGACTTCACAGCGGCCAAAGCGATGCGGCCGCAGCCGTATTTTTCTCTGCCCATGTTCGGGCCGTTGTCGCAGACCAATGTGTTCAACACCGCAACCGGCCGCTCAGGCGAGAACGGACAATTCCTCGGTGTGGTGTCCGTGGCGCTGCGCACCGAGTACTTTTCGCGCTTCTACCGGGAGCTGACGAACGGCGACACGTCGCTCTCGTTGGGACTGTACCGCCAGGACGGCAGTCTGCTGGTGCGTTATCCGGCGTGGCCAGCGGGCGCCAAACCCACTCAGAAAAGCGCGTTCACCGCGGCATTGCGCGACAAGCAGCTATTCGGCCACATCCGTCTGACTTCCACGGTCGACGGCGTCGAACGCTTGCTGGCGTTTCGGCGCGTCGGCGACTATCCGCTCTATGTGATGAGCGCGTATGACACTGCCGCGATCGGCGCGGCGTGGCTTCAGCACTTCATGATGATCGTGGCGATCACAGCCGTGCCCTGCGTGGCGATCTGGCTGCTGGTGTTTTTCTCGTTGCGCCAGCTCGCCGGCGAACGCCGCGCGTGGGAACGCTGGCAGGGCGAAGTGGCCATGCGTCTTTCCGCGGAGGCATCGAGCCGGCAATTGCAGCGTATGGGAGCGCTTGGCAATCTCGTCGCCAACGTCGCACACGACTTCAACAATCTGCTGATGGTGGTCTCGGCCAACACCGAACTGGCGCGCTTGAAACGCTATAACAACCTCGAAAAGGAAGTGCAGGCCGTCGAGCGGGCCACCGCCACGGCGGAATCCCTGACGCGGCAGCTTCTAAGCGTGGCGAAGAAGCAGCCGCTCAAGCAGGAACCGGTCAACCTCGCCATCTGGTTGCCCAGCGCCGCACCACTGATCGATGCCGCGCTCGGCGACACCGTCGAAATGGCCTTGAACATGGTCGACAACGTCTGGCAGGTGCTGGCTGATCCGATCGACCTTGAATTCGCGATCATGAATCTGGCGGTCAACGCGCGTGACGCGATGCCGCGCGGCGGCCACTTCGTGATCCGTTGCCAGAACAACCGTCTGGTGGGCAGCGACACCTTGCTGCCCGACGGCGAATACGTGCTGATAGCCTGCTCAGATGACGGCGAAGGCATGTCCGAAGCCGTCGCCCGTCGAGCGTTCGAGCCGCTGTTCACCACCAAGCTGCGCGGCTCGGGCACCGGCCTCGGCCTTGCCCAGGTCCTCGCCATGTGCGAACAGGCGGGCGGCACGGCCAAAATCGACAGCGTGCCGGGCAGCGGCACGACGGTCAGACTTTATTTGCCGCGCCATCGCGAGCGGCAGAGGGCGTCGGTGCCCGACGTAGAACCGGCGCAACAACCGGCACCGACTGCCAAAGGCGTCGTGCTGCTGGTGGAAGACAACGAAGACGTGGCGGCAGGCGTAGCTGCCGTGCTGGAAACCTTTGGTTGCAAAGTGCGGCACGAACCGACCGCCGACCAGGCGCTCGACGTGCTGACCGGCGGCGCGAAGTTCGAACTCGTGCTGTCCGACATCCAGATGCCGGGCAGGCTCAACGGCATCGACCTCGCGGAGAAGGTACGCAGCGCGTGGCCCGCGCAGAAGATCGCGCTGATGACCGGCTATGCCGACGAACTCGAACGGGCGCGCCGGCTCGGCGTAGCCATCCTCGCCAAACCCTTCAATATCGACGAGCTGCACGCACTGGTGGTTTGCGAGCCGTAAGGCTCGCCTGACCTTGCCGCCAAGGGGATGCCTGCCTTTGCCGATAGCGTGGACTCAGGCTCCGCGGGCAAGCGCGCGCCGGACGTCGGTTCGCGCGCTTGGCCGGGAGGCGGCGCACGCGCAAACCGTTCCTCGTAGCGCCTAGCTTTTTTCCTGTGAAGCGTCGTACTTGCCGAGCGCCGCCGCACTGTTCAGACGGGCGCGCTTGAGCAACGCCTCCTGCGCGCCTTTAACGTTGTTCGCCTGCCCCTTCCATGCTTGCAGCGGCGGTTCCTGCAACGCGCGACCATACGAGAAGCTCAGATTCCACGGCAGCGGCCCAAGTCGATTCATTGCATCGAGGTTGGCCGTTGCCTCTTCCGGCGTTTGCCCGCCGGACAGGAACACGATTCCCGGCACCGCCGACGGCACCGTGCGCCTGAGTATCTGCACGGTGTGCGTCGCGATATCCGAGGTAGACGATTGCTGCGCATGTTCAGCGCCCGCTAGCACCATGCTGGGCTTCAGCAGAATATGTTCGAGCACCACGCGATGCCGGTGCAGCGCGTTAAACACTTCGTGCAACACGGCCTCGGTCACTTCCGCGCTGCGTCCAATGGTGTGATCGCCGTCCATCAGCACTTCCGGTTCGACGATCGGCACAATGCCCGCTTCCTGCGAGATCGCTGCGTAGCGCGCCAGCGAATCCGCGTTCGCTTCAATGGCGAGGCGGCTCGGCAAACTCGCCGTGATGTTGTAGACCGCGCGCCATTTGGCGAAGCGCGCGCCTTGTCGCTTGTAGTCGACGAAACGCCTGGCGAGGCCGTCGAGACCTTCGGTGATTTCGTCACCGGGGGCGAGCGCGAGCGGAATCTTGCCGAGGTCCACCTTGATGCCCGGCACAACACCGATTTTTGCAGCAAGTTGCGGAAACGGCGTACCGTCGTCCGCTTTCTGCCCGAGTGTTTCTTCGTAAAGGATCACGCCGCTCACGAATTCGCCGAGACCTGGCGTGGTGAGCAGAAGGTTACGATAGGCGCGGCGGTTTTCCTCGCTGGATTCGAGGCCGATCGTCTTGAAGCGTTTGGCGATGGTCGGACCGCTCTCGTCGGCGGCGAGAAGACCTTTGCCGGGTTGGACCATCGCATTGACGGTGGCTTGCAGCTCGCTACGGGTGTCCATGAGGTGTGCTCCCTTTAATCCGGTTTGCGGATGAAATCGTGCAGGTGTGTGTGCGCCGCCCTGGTCAGAGCGAAGCGAAAGCCTCGGCTATGTCCGCGGCGCTAGTCGGGCGTACGATGCGTGCGACTTCGGCGCCATCGCGCATGAACACTAGCGTGGGCCAGAGTTTGACCTTGAAGGAGCGGCCAAGCGGGCGGCCTGGGCCGTCTTCGACTTTCAGATGCCTGATGCCGGTATGGGGTTCGAAGGCTTTGCCGATCGACGCTTGCGCGCCCTGGCAGAAGCCGCACCAGTCCGTGCCGAATTCTATGACCGTGGCGCCCGGCAGGGCCTCGATCTCGGCTCGAGAGGGGGCATGGGAGGAATAGGGTTTTGGGGTTGCCATGGGTGCTCCGGTGCTTTTTTACCTGCGCAAACAGTGATTTCCGCATGCGCGGGGCTCGGCTGCGTGTGGACTAAGCAAAAGAGTATCAGCTATGGCCGGGATCGTCAGTGACGGGGACAGGGGCGCTCTCCCGAGCCGGGTGGGCTTGCATCGATCCGTGTATATGATTAGCAAGACAACTATTGGATTAAAAAAAAGCGCCTTATCCAAGCGCTTTCCGCACGCCATGCATTGAGGTAACGGCCGCCTCGAACAACTCCGGCCCAATCCTGGCACGCAGATTCTTCGCAATTTGCGCACTGGCTTCGTTGATAGGCCGCTCAAGCGCTTTGCCCGCCCGCGTGGCGTGCACCCGCCATTCGCGGCCGTCGGTTTCGCCCTGACGGCGCTCCACCAGTCCCTTTTCGCTCAGGTTATCGATCAGCCGCGTCGCAGTGGGGCGGGCAATGCCCAGCAGATCCGCCACCTGGCTGCTCAGGCAACCGGGCGTGGCCAGCACGACGCGCAGCACGAACCCCTGCGGCGGCGTCAGCCCGAATTCGGCGTACACGGCGCCCCATTCGCGCTCGGCAAGCCGCGCCAATGCGGATGAATTGAAGTAAAGGCAATGATCGAACATAGCCAGTATTGAAACGCAATATGGTTAGCAAGGCAACTAAAATTTGGCGCAATGCATTGTCGCTGCCGGCGGTTGTGCCGTCGCGTAAATTTCACACGAGCACATGTTCTTGCAAGCGTGACATGTTAAACGTCATGATTCGCTCTATCGGTGTCATCGTGTTCAGGAAAGGAAATGGCAGAAAGGATCTATCTTCAGTACCCCGGCAAGGACGAAACGGTCGCGGTCGCCACAGGTTTCAGCTGGGGCGCGTTGCTGTTGGGCTTCGTCTGGGCCATGTCGAAGAGAATGTGGTTTGCCACTTTCATCATGCTGGCGGTCAATACGCTGCTGTTTTTCTCGGGCTTGTGGGGTGAAACGATCGGCACGATCGGACTGGTGCTGTCCGTGCTGTTCGGCGTTGCCTGTGGTGTCTATGGCAACCAGTGGCACCGCTGGACGCTCGAAAAACGCGGATATGTGGTCGTTCAATCTGGGGGCGAAGGCAGTCTGGCGCGAGCGGATAGTGCTAATCCTCAGGCCGCGCGTGCACGTCCCCCTAAGCAGGTCCCCTGAAGCAAGTAGCGTCGTCTGTGCCGTCAGCTCGTCTGCAACGGCACGCAACACAAATTTGGGATGTGGGGTTGCGGGTTTACGCGCCTGCAAGCCAGGCCGATAATGCCCCGGTTGTTCCGGCCACGACGTCTGCGGCGCGCATCGCGCGTCGCGGGCTCGCTTTCCCTGACCCACCGCCACCCCGTGTTGAAAACCTCCCGTTTTTTCGACCTGCTGCGCATCCCTGGCTTCAAGCCTCTGGCCGCTGCCACCCTCATGCTCGGCGTGGCGATGTCGTTCACTGCTCCGTATCTGTCACTGTTCGGCGTCGAGCGCGCCGGCATGACGCCGCTCAAACTCGGCATCTTCATGACGCTGATCGCCGCCAGCGGGGTGCTCGCCAGTACCTTCGCCGGCCGTTGGAGCGATGCGAGCGGACGGCACCGGCCGTTGTTGCTGGCGGCACTGGTGGCCGCCGCGCTCGGCTATCTCTGTCTATGCGTGGTGCGTGACTACCGGCTGTTGCTGGCCGTCGGCATCGTCTTTATCGGCGCGGGCGGCTCGGCCATTTCAATGGTGTTCTCGTTCAGCCGCGCGGCGCTGCCGGTGCCCGATCCCGCGGAGCGCGCGTTTGCCAGCGCCACGTTGCGGACGATCCTCTCGGCGGCGTGGGTGTTCGGTCCATCGGTGGGCGCACTGGTGCTTGCCGGCGCCGGTTTCTACGGGCTCTTCCTGTTCGCGGCGGCAAGCTTCGCGGCCTGCGCAACCATCGTCTGGCGCATGCGGGAGCCGCAAGGCCATCTGGGCGATCACACGGTGGAAGACACGGCCTCGGAGCCGTCAGCCTCGATCACCGTGCCGCCGCTGACCGCGCCCGGCGAAGATGCGCACGAGGACCTGCCGGGCGTCGCTTCGCAGAACGACATCCGCCGTGCCGTGGCCGCGCTCACCTTGCTCGGTCTGGCCGCGAACGCCACCATGATCGTGCTGCCGCTTTACATCGTGCACGGCCTGAACGGCACGCATCTGGACGTGTCGGTCATGCTCGGGCTAGGCGCCTTGATGGAGATTCCGATGATGCTCGCGCTCGGCGCGAAGTCGTCGACGCTGCACAAGCCTAGCTGGCTGGCGGCCTGCGCGGCGGTCCACGCCGTGTATTTCGTCGCGATGTCGCTGGCGGGGACGGTCCACGTGCTGATTCCGATGCAGATGCTCAACGCGTTCGTGGTCGCGGTGACCTCGTGCCTCGGGATGACCTACGTGCAGGATCTGATCCCGCAGTCGCCGGGCCGCGCCACCGCGCTGTTTTTCAATGCGGCGCGGGTCGGCTCGATTCTCTCCGGCGTTTTGTCGGGTTTGCTGGTGCAGGCGTTCAGCTTTCGCGGCACGTTCCTGTTCTGCGGTTTGCTGGCGCTTTGTGCACTGGTGTTGTTCGCCGTGCCGGGTTATCGCTATCCGCAGATGTGGCGCGCGGTGCAGCGTTTTGCGCGCACGCAATACGGGAAGTTTCAGGCACGGCGGCGCTAGGGCTTCCAATTCGTACGCGGCGCGGGGCACGCGGCACACGCCTCGCGCCGGCCAAATCAATTCGCATGCAGCGCGCGAGACACGCTTGGCGCTGGCCAAACCAGGTCCAATGCCCAAAGGCCGCGGCCGCGAAAACATCCTGCTCGATCGCCTGCCCAAAGTGTAAGAAGGCAGTTAGCCAAATCGAAGCCAGCGTCTTGACTACGGATCACACCGATGCACGTCGGGAACTTCAGGCTGCGCAAAACCTCTGCAAAGAAGCGTATCGTCGTTTGATGCAGGCGAGAATGCCCGATTCGCTGCACGGGCGATCCGGGGCTGCTACCGTGTGTCCGTCGGATCACGTGAACACAACGCCAGCAACTAGCAACTACAGTTAGGAAAGCCACTTGCCGCAAATCAGGCGCGGCGTGGCCGCAGTACGTCGAAGCAGATCGGGCAGCGCAACGAGACACTTTCCGGAGCGAGATATGCAGCTAGGCATGATTGGATTGGGACGCATGGGCGCGGACATGGTGCGACGCCTGACGAAGGGCGGTCAGCAATGTATCGCTTACGACGTGCAACCGGCCGCGGTGGACAAGCTGAAACAGGACGGCGTAGCAGGCGCAGCCTCGCTCGAGGACCTGGTCGCGCAACTGCAAAAACCGCGTGCGGTGTGGCTGATGGTGCCCGCGGCGGTGGTCGACAAAACGCTTGAGAATCTGGTGCCCTTGCTGGAACCCGGCGACATCGTGATCGACGGCGGCAACTCCTACTACCACGACGACATTCGCCGTGGCGCCGATCTGGCCAAACGCCAGCTGCACTATGTGGACGTCGGCACGAGCGGCGGCGTCGCGGGACGCGAGCGCGGCTACTGCCTGATGATCGGTGGCGAGGCCGAGGTCGTGAAGCGGCTCGAACCGATCTTCTCCACGCTCGCGCCGGGCGTGGGCTCCGTGTCTGCCACGCCAGGCCGTACCGCCAGCGCCAGCACGGCCGATCAGGGCTTCCTGCATTGCGGTCCGCAGGGCGCCGGGCACTTTGTGAAGATGGTCCACAACGGCATCGAATACGGAATGATGGCCGCGTATGCCGAAGGCCTGAACATTCTGCGCCACGCCGACGCCGGCAAACACGCGCGCGAAGCCGATGCTGAAACGTCGCCGCTGCGCCGCCCCGAGCTTTACCAGTACGAATTGAATCTCGCCGAGGTCACCGAGGTATGGCGGCGCGGCAGCGTGATCGGTTCGTGGCTGCTGGACCTGATAGCCGGATCGCTCGTCAGCGACGCCGATCTGCAAAGCTACGCCGGGCGCGTATCGGATTCGGGCGAAGGGCGCTGGACGGTGGCGGCAGCGATCGACGAAGGCGTGCCGACGCCGGTGCTGAGCGCAGCGCTGTTCGCGCGTTTCAGCTCGCGGGGCGACGCGGATTTTGCGAACCGGGTGTTGTCGGCCATGCGGCACGACTTCGGCGGTCACGTCGAGAAAGCGACCGCGCCGGTCGATGGACAGAAGCGCTAATTCACGGGAGCCGCAATGGAAGCCACCAACGCCACGCCCCACGACGTCGTGTTTCTGTTCGATTGCGATAACACGTTGCTGGACAACGATCATGTGCTGGCGGATTTGCGTGCCCACATGATGCGGCAGTTCGGCGAGCAGAACAGCACGCGGTATTGGGAAATCTTTGAAGACCTGCGGGCAGAGCTTGGCTATGCCGATTACCTGGGCGCGTTGCAGCGGTATCGGCAGGAGCATCCGCGGGACACAAGCTTGTTGTTGATGTCGTCGTTTCTGATTGATTATCCGTTTGCGAACCGGCTTTATCCGGGCGCATTGGATGCGATCCGGCATGTGTCGCAGCGAGGGCCTGCAGTGATCCTGTCCGACGGGGACGTGGTGTTCCAACCAAGGAAGATTGCCCGCTCGGGCTTATGGGACGAGGTCGAAGGGCGGGTTCTGATTTACATCCATAAGGAGCAGATGCTCGATCAAGTGATGGAGTGTTATCCGGCCCGGCACTATGTGATGGTGGATGACAAATTGCGGATTTTGACGGCCATGAAGAAGAGTTGGGGGGAAAGACTGACGACGGTTTTTCCTCGCCAGGGGCATTACGCTTTCGATCCCAAGGAGATTGCAGGTAATCCGCCCGCGGATGTGACGGTCGAGAGAATCGGGGAGCTGGCCGAGATCGATCTGGATAGCTTGCTGAGCGGTGGCACTGCGGGAGGGGCCTAGTAGGCTTTCTGCTTTTTGATTTTGACCGCAGCGAGCGTGCCCTTGCGAAGAACGCAGGGTTCGCAATGAAATTGCCGAAGCTGAATGGCTGTGTAGCGACGCCAGCGCGCTACACAGCTACGGCTGGCGCTTAGGAACTCGCCTTCTTCAATTGCGCGGGCGTATCCGTCGCCCCCATCTTGTTGGCGGCATCCAGCGGAGTAAAACCGCCCGCGTCTCGCGCTTGCGGATTCGCACCGTGCCCGATCAGCAGATCGACAATGTCCGTGCGGTTGAACATTGCCGCGATCATCAACGCGGTGCGGCCATCGGGCGACGCGCCTTCGACATCCGCACCGTGCGCGAGCAAGGTTTCAATGACAACGTTGAAACCCTTGAAAGCAGCGCCCGCAATAGGTGTTTGTCCATTATCGTTACGCAGATCCGGATCAGCCCCGTGCTCGAGCAGCGTACGTACCGCCTCTACGTGACCGTGATAGCTCGCCAGCATGACGAGACTGTCGCCCTTATCGTTGCGTAAATTCGGCGGCACGCCTTTTTCGATTACCGCGGCGAGCATGGTGGCGTCGCCGCGTCGTGCGAGATCGAAAACTTCATGCGCCAGTTCGATCAAGGCCGGATCGATCTCCGGCTTGGAGGGTGGGGGAGGTTCAGCGTGGTCCGTCAATGCAATCTCCTTGCAATAATCCTGGCCGCCAGGACGGCACGGGGAAGATCGATCAGGATACACATTTTGCGCCGCTGACGCCCGCCCAGTGGTGGCTACAGCTTGCCGAGCACCGTTACCAGCAACCCGAACACGCCCACCAGAACGGCGACACCGGCGCACAACAGCACGAGCGAGAGGACAAGAATCAGGGGTGCTTTGAGGCGGCTGGGTGTCGACATGGTGGCCGTTCAGATGATGGGCGAGCAGGACAGGACGCGCCAGATGCGGTCCGCCGTCGCGCATTTAGCATCGCGAGCTTAGACGCATTCACTTAATGCTCGCTTAAAGTCTGGCGCATGACCGGC
>NZ_DASRSY010000473.1:0-2553 GCF_035656215.1 Paraburkholderia sp. | reverse complement strand
TAAAGACACACCCGGGCGGTGGCTGGAGAATCCCACCAGCCGCCGGCTCGATCCCTTCCCTGGAGCCGCCATGGCAAAGCTCGTTATCAAAGATCTCACCGATAGCGTCGAACTCGACCGTGAGGCGATGGCCGCGATTGTTGGTGGCGCACGGATTGGAGCGCGTGCGAGCGCCGCCGTGCAGGTGGTGCCGAGATCCGCACGCGTTGTCGACTATCCGCCGGGTTTTCCCGCGGCACATCAGACCATTGCCGATGTGGCCGCTGCTACCGTGGCGCGCAATTCGTCGCGCGGCTAGACCGCCGCTCAGACACTCGCAGCAACGGCACGCGCCTAACGCGCGTGCCGTTTGCGTTTGATGCATATGCGCTTGATCCGCTTGCCATCCGCATGCGGGCCGGTTGTGCCGGTTATGCCGGCACCCTGCATGGCGCGCTTCGAACCAGATCGACACTGACATCTTCGACAGCCGTATTTAAAGGTCCTTCTTATAGGACGCGCGAGATGCTTGCAATTGGAAACAAACGCGCCAGCCACGATTTCCTGGCGGCGAGCGGCATACAAAGGCGTCACGCAGCACGGACGACGATTGCCGTGCCACGAGCAGGCATCGCAATTCAACTGGAGACACGCAATGAAATTCATCGTGCAATGGAACGGCCTGCCGACTGCGGAGAATTCCGTCGTCGAGCGCTTCATGAAAACCGGTGGCCAGGCGCCTGAAGGTGTCAAACTGCTGGGGCGCTGGCATGCGATCGGCGGATTGCATGGCTTCGCGGTCGTCGAGGCGGAAGATACGCGCGGACTGTCGGCGCTGGCGCTCGAATGGGGCGATTTACTGACAATGAGCATCTTCCCCGCGATGACTGATGAGGACCTCGGCGCGGCATTGGGCGCGCATCAGGCCGCGCGCAAATAAGTGGGCAAATAAGATCGCCACGACGCGTAGCCTCGACACGCCTCTTGTGAAGAGGTGTTTCTACACGACGAGAGAGATCTCAATATGTGAGTTGAACCACTCATCTGTTGATTGTCGGAACAGCACGCGTCACACGAGCGCGGAAAGTCAACGGCCGTTTTAAACAATTCACGCCGCGATTTTCGCTTTGGGCACATGACTTGCTGAGTCAAGTCATCGATACTGCCTTTTCGCAAGCGCGCCTAACTGCGTGCTGCATGGCTGTCGTGACCGGAAGGTCCTATCAACCCAAGCGGAGGTAATTAATATGTTGGGAACTATTCTTCTGATTGTGCTGATCCTTCTCCTCATCGGTGCGTTTCCGACGTGGCCGCATAGCCGTTCATGGGGTTATGCGCCGACGGGCGGTATCGGCATCGTGGTGATCGTCGTGATCGTGCTGGTCGTCGCAGGCGTGATATAGCCGGATAGAAGCACTCGGGTCAGCAGTTCGAACCGAGCCGCCCGGCGGATATCGATGCAGTTCGCTGCATAGGTATCCGGCGGCCGACGCTAATTCACACAGTGGGTAAGGTGTTGTAGCCGTTCAGCAGTTGCTCGAACAGATCGGCGTCGCCCATTTGACCGCCTTTGAGCATGATCTCCATGCCGTCGAGTTCACTTCGATCGGCATGCAGGCGGCAAACCGTGACGCCTGCCGACAAAGGCGCGAGATACGACAGCCCCCACGCGTCGAGTGCGCGGACGGCGAAGCTCGATGTATCGCCGCCTGCAATTCCGATGCGTTGCAATCTCACCTTACTGAGTACCGCTTGTAGCAACGCGGCACACGCATGGGCGAGGTGCGGCAACGCGCTGTGTGTAGCGTCCTCCGCGCGCGCAGCGCGGCGCGTCGTGAAAGCGAGCACATTGCGGCCGTCGCGCAATGGTCCTGCGATTGCAGCGACGCGCGAGGCCAGATAGTCCGACGCAGCATCACCGGTCATTTGCAGCGGATCCAATTGCACACGCAGATAAGAATGCGCGGCGGCGATCTGCACTTCAGTCAAGGGCGAAAGACTGCCGGCCAGCACGAACACCGGTCCACGTGCACGAGCCAGCGATGCGGGCGCAGCATTGACTTCTCTACATTTAGCCGCATCGTTGAATGCAGACGCATAAGCTTGCGCGACACTGCTAGCCCCAACCGCAAGCAATGGCGCTTGCGCTGTGGCATGACGTGCAATCATTTGACCAACCGCACGCAAATGCGAGTCATCGAGCACGTCGAATAGCACGGCGTCAGGTTTCGATTCGAGTCTGCTTGTCAGCTCTGTTTGCAGCGCCTCGTCGTCGAGTGCATAGCAACGCCAGTCGATCGATTGCACATTTTCCAGCCCCTGGCGCTGCAGATGGACTCGCAAATCCGCTTCATTCATCGGCGTGACGGGGTGACGGCTCATAGTCGGATGGCGGTCGATTCTGTAGATCGACTGTTGATGATCGTCCGCACCAGCCGCCGCGAACAGCTCGCCGAACACGCAATAGCGACGCAGATTCGGTTGGCCACCCACCACCGCGACCAACGGATTCGCACAGTACGCTCTCAACGTGCGAATTGCGACGCCGATGCTGCCGGTCTGCGGCGCGCTATC
>NZ_DASRSY010000472.1:0-13585 GCF_035656215.1 Paraburkholderia sp. | reverse complement strand
CGTGAACGGCAACCTCGCTGCGGATGTTGCGGAAGCTGAAGGCGACAACGTCAATGTGACCGACGAAGCACCGGTGCGCACCGCGCATCAACTGGTTGAGCACAAGGCCGACGTCAACGAAGCGAACGACGTTAAGCCGGTAGAAGTGGTTGTCGCTGCTGTCGCAACGGAAACCGCTGTCGTCAGCGAACTGCATGCTGTAACCGAAACGCCGGCTCTGGCCGTCGAGAAGGCTGCGAAGACGGAAACGGTTGTGCCGGTCGCAGAAGCGCCGGTGGCACCGGTTGCAGTCGAACAGGCAGTGGAAGCACCGGTGGCGCACGTCGCTGCCGCGCCGGTCGAAACTGCGCCGGCCGCCAGCGAGACGGTTTCGCTAGTCGAACCGGTCGCTCACGTCGAAGCTCCGGTTGAAGCGCGGGTCGAAACGCCGGCAGTTGCTCCGGTCGTTGAAGCCCAAGCCGCACCGGCCCCGGTAGAAACCGCAGCCCCGGCGGCAGTGGTCGAAGCACCGGCCGCCCAGCCGGCGTCGCAAGCCACGATCGTCGAACCGGAACCCGCCGTTGCAGTTGCTGCTCCGGCAGTTGAAGCGGTAGTCGAGCCGACGCCCGTTGCAGTTGCACCGCAGGCTCCGCGTAATAGCGGTGTGTCGGCGGAAGCCCTGAAGCCGGTGCTGGAACAAGCCGGTCTCGTCTGGGTGAACACGGACGCCGACAAGCTGCAGGCCGCGCAAGAAGCTGCTGCGCAAGCAACCAGGCCGGTTCGCGTAGGTCGCGAGCGTAAAGCATTGCCGCCGGTCGAAACCGCGCCGATGCAAATGGTGGAAACCGGTAAGCACCCGCAATAAGCGAACCGCCGCCTCGCAAAAAGCCCGCCCTCACCGGCGGGCTTTTTGTTTTATGGGGCCACGCGCCCGCTTGATCGAGTGCTTTATGCCACTCCCCGTATACCCCGACAGCGGCGGGGGCCGGCAGCCGGCCGATGCATTTCCGCTAGAATGAAGATATAGATTCCAATCGCACCACCGAAGCAGCCCAAAACGCAACATCAAGCGAAGCAATTCATGTCCCGACGCATCATCCCTGTTGCCGATCTCAGCGCGGTGCCGATCATTTCCGGCCCCGTGCAGGCGCCCAGTGGCGTGCTGCACGACACGCTGGCGCGCCCGCTGCGCGATCTGCGCATCTCGGTGACGGATCGCTGCAATTTTCGCTGCGTCTACTGCATGCCACGCGCGGTATTCGACAAGGAATACGCATTCTTGCCGCATAGCGCACTGCTCAACTTCGAAGAAATCGAACGGCTCGCGCGACTCTTCGCCGCACATGGGGTCGAAAAAATCCGTCTTACGGGTGGCGAGCCGCTGCTGCGCAAAAATCTGGAATTCCTGATCGAGCGGCTCGCGCAACTCACCACGCCGGAAGGCCGCCCTCTCGATCTGACGCTGACCACCAACGGCTCGCTGCTGGAGCGCAAAGCGCGCAGTCTGAAAGACGCCGGCCTGACCCGCGTGACGGTAAGTCTCGACGCACTCGACGACACCCTCTTTCGCCGCATGAACGACGCCGACTTCGCGGTCGCCGACGTGCTGGACGGAATCGCCGCGGCCCACGCGGCGGGGCTCGCGCCGGTGAAGGTCAATATGGTCGTCAAACGCGGCACCAACGACGGTGAAATCGTGCCAATGGCGCGTCATTTCAAAGGCACGGGCACTGTGCTGCGCTTTATCGAATACATGGACGTGGGCACGTCGAACGGCTGGAACATGACCGAAGTGCTGCCTTCCGCCGACGTCGTGACGCGCATCGCCGAGCATTTCCCGCTCGTGCCGCTCGAAGCGCACAGCGCAGCCGAAACCGCCCAGCGCTGGGGGTATGCGGACGGCAGCGGCGAGATCGGCGTGATTTCGAGCGTGACACGCGCTTTTTGCGGCAGTTGTACGCGTGCGCGTCTTTCGACCGAGGGCAAGCTGTACCTGTGCCTGTTCGCGTCGTCCGGTCACGATCTGCGCGCCTTGCTGCGCAACGGTGCGAGCGACGCCGATATCGCCACCGCCGTCGCCGAAATCTGGCAAGACCGCAGCGACCGTTATTCGCAATTGCGCGGCAGCAGCACAGCCGCGCCGCGCGAGCAGGACGGCCGCCGCGTGGAAATGTCGTACATCGGCGGCTAAAGCGGCCCAACCCATGAACCCGACACGCGAACACATCACCGGTCTGGTCCTCGCGGGCGGACGCGGCATGCGGATGGGCGGCGTCGACAAAGGGCTGCAGACGCTACACGGCGAACCGCTCGCCTCCCATGTGCTGAAGCGACTCGCACCGCAAACCGGCGCCCTGCTGATCAGCGCCAATCGTCACCCTGACGTCTACACCGCACTCGGCGCGCCGTTTGGCGCCAAGGTGCTTGCCGATACCCTGCCCGGCTTTCCCGGACCGCTGGCAGGCCTGCTCGCCGGCTTGCGCGCGGCCGGCACCGCTTACGTACTGAGCGCGCCCTGCGACACACCCGGTCTGCCCGTCGAACTCGCCGCCCTGCTCACGCAGGCACTCGATTCGAATCAGGCCGACATCGCCACTGTCACGACCACCGACGCCGCAGGCCATGTTTCGCTCCACCCCGTGTTCGCGTTGCTGCGCACGAGCCTCGCAGACGACCTGGCCGCCTTTCTGGAAGCCGGTGAGCGCAAGGTCCGCGCGTGGTACGCGCGCCACAAGACGGTCGAAGTCGCCTTTACCGACGAGCGCGCGTTTTACAATATCAATTCGTTACAAGAACTCGCCGACCTCGAGCGTTGCTGAGGCCCCGGTTGAAATCCCGCTGCGGCCGCACGGCAGCAGCCGCGCCCGCCTCCGGTCGCGACGCCCAGCCCTTCATGACCACGCTTAACGAATTTTCCCGCTGCGTCGCGCAGTACGATCCTCACGCGCTACCTGTTTCGGCCGCCCAGGCGATCGTCCGTCAATGGGCAACGCCCGTCACGGCCGTCGAACGTGTTCCCTTGCGCGATGCGCTTGGCCGCGTGCTGGCGGCCGACATCGTCTCGCCGATCGACGTCCCTTCGCACGACAACTCGGCCATGGACGGCTACGCGTTCAATCGCGCGGCATTGGCCACGAATAAGTCTGCGGTCGATTTGACGATCGTCGGCAAAGCGCTGGCCGGTCATCCTTTCGCGGGCCGCGTGAACGCAACGCAATGCGTACGCGTCATGACGGGCGCCTGCATGCCTGCTGACTGCGACACCGTCGTGCCGCAAGAGCTTGTCGAGGGCAGCGCCGATTCCATGTCGATCCGCTTTGTGGCCAATGCAGTGCGGGCCGGCGCCAACCGGCGCCTGGCTGGCGAAGACCTCGCACGCGGCCACGCTGCGCTGCACGCCGGTCGCATCATGCGCGCGTCGGACCTCGGTTTGCTGGCTTCGCTCGGCATTGGCGAAGTCAATGTGCGGCGGCGTTTGCGCGTCGCATTTTTCTCCACTGGCGACGAATTGCGCTCGCTCGGCGAGCCACTCGACCCGGGTTCGGTGTACGACAGCAATCGCTATACGCTGTTTGCGATGCTCCGGCGCCTGAACATGGATACGCTCGATCTCGGTGTGGTGCGTGACGAACCCGCTGCGCTCGAAGCCGCGTTGCGCAGCGCCGCAGCCAGCGCCGACGTGGTGTTGACGTCAGGCGGGGTCTCGGTAGGCGAGGCGGATTTCACCAAACAATTACTGCAGACGTTCGGCGACGTCGCCTTCTGGAGTCTCGCGATGCGCCCGGGGCGGCCGCTCGCTTTTGGCCGCGTATGGTCCGGCAACCACCCGGGTCTCGGTCTGCCCGCGCTATTCTTCGGCTTGCCGGGCAATCCCGTGGCCGTGATGGTGACGTTCTACCAGATCGTGCGCGAGGCACTGCTGCTGATGTCCGGCGCAACACCGCAGGCTTTGCCGGTCTTTCGCGCCGCCAGCCGCCAGATCATCCGCAAACGCGCCGGGCGCACCGAGTACCAGCGCGGCGTCGCCGAGCAGGACGCGCATGGCCAATGGCATGTCACGCCAACCGGCTCACAAGGCTCCGGCGTGCTGAGTTCGATGAGCGAAGCCAATTGTTTCATCGTTCTCGGGCACGATGAAACCGACATTGCCGAGGGCGAGCACGTCGATATCATGCTGTTCGACGGTCTCATCTGACGCCTGATTGCACGCTTGCGTTGCGGCTTAACCCATTACCACTACGACACACGGGTTTGACTTACATGAAAAAACAGATCTCGTTCATTGCACCGGGACAAACGGCCAAAGCGCTTATCCTCGTGTACCTGACGTTCTCGGTGCCGATCGTGCTGCTCGGCGTGCTGGTGGCGTTCATCCGCTACGGCTCGGTCGAGCTGAGCACAGTGTTCAGCGCGCTGCTGCTGAACGCGATTCTCGGCTTCATCCTGCTGTGGATTGCATGCCACGCGTACAACTGGGTAGCGTCGCGCTTTGGCGGCATCGAAATCCACCTGACCGACGCGCCGGAAGAAGCGTAATGACCGCGACGATCCGCGCCGCGACGCCTGCGGATACGGGCGCAATCTTCGCGTTGACGTACGAGCTGGCCGAATTCGAAAGCCTCACGCACGTATTCGTCGCGACCGAAGACGGTTTGCATGACGCACTGTTTGGTACGCGGCCCTCGATCGAAGCGCTGGTGGCGGAAAGCGAAGGACACATCGTCGGCTATGCGCTGTTTTTCCACAATTACTCGAGCTTCGTCGGCAAGCGCGGGCTGTATCTCGAAGATGTCTACGTGCAACCGAGCCAACGCGGCACCGGTCTAGGCACAGCGTTGATCGCCCGGTTGGCGGCGCTGGCGGTCGAGCGGCAATGCGCACGCTTTGAATGGACCGTGCTCGACTGGAACAAGCAGGCCATTAACTTCTACGAAAAGAT
This sequence comes from Paraburkholderia sp., assembly GCF_035656215.1. GTDB lineage: Bacteria > Pseudomonadota > Gammaproteobacteria > Burkholderiales > Burkholderiaceae > Paraburkholderia. The sequence goes on along the minus strand of NZ_DASRSY010000472.1, from coordinate 8,667 downwards.
GGGCGCGACGGTGATGCCGGATTGGCGTGTCGTACGCCTGACGGGCGAAGCGCTTGAACGACTGGCTGCAGGAGCCGCGTCCTGAGGTTGAGCCGTTTCGGAATCCGCTCTATTGCTCGTCGGGATCCACGCCCGTTAGCGCATCGCCGAGCAACCCGCTCGCCTCTTCACCCGGCAATGCCTCGACGTCACGCAATTTGCGGTTCATGACGCGAGTGCGTGTTTCCGCGGCTTCGATCGAACGCGTGACGGTTTCAAGCTGTGCCTTGGTCTTTGCCAGCACGTCACCGAATTTGCCGAATTCCGTTTTAACCGCGCCAAGCACCTGCCACACCTCGCTCGACCGCTTCTCGATCGCCAGCGTGCGGAATCCCATCTGCAAACTATTGAGCAAGGCGGTGAGCGTGGTCGGGCCGGCAATCGTCACGCGATAGTCGCGTTGCAGCAGGTCTGTCAGGCCCGGCCGACGCAGAACTTCCGCGTACAGGCCTTCGGTCGGCAGGAACAGCAGCGCGAAATCAGTCGTGTGCGGCGGCGACACATACTTCTCGGCAATCGTGCGTGCCTCGGCGCGTATCCGCGCTTCGAGTGCGCGCGACGCCTCTTCCACCGCAACGGGATCGGCGCGCTCCTGAGCCTCGATCAGCCGCTCGTAGTCTTCGCGCGGGAACTTGGCGTCGATCGGCAACCAGACCGGCGTGGCGGGACTGCCCGCCTCCGCACGGCCCGGCAGTTTGATCGCGAATTCGACGCGATCGGCGCTCTTCGGCACCGTCGCGACGTTCTTCGCGTATTGATCCGCGGTGAGCAGTTGTTCGAGCAACGCTTCGAGCTGCACTTCGCCCCACGTGCCGCGCGTTTTGACGTTGCTCAGGACCTTCTTCAGATCGCCAACGCCCGCAGCCAGTGTCTGCATCTCACCGAGACCGCGATGCACCTGCTCCAGCCGGTCGGACACCAGCTTGAACGATTCACCCAGGCGTTGTTCGAGCGTGGCGTGCAATTTTTCGTCGACAGTGCGGCGCATCTCTTCGAGCTTGGCCGAGTTGTTCGCCTCGATATCTTTCAGACGCTGCTCGATGGTCGCACGCACCTCAGCGAAACGGCGATCGTTCGCCTCGGTGAGCTGGCCCAGTTGCAAGGTCAGCGTTTCGCCGAACTGCTTGAGCGTGCGCCCTTGCTCATCGCGTGCCTGCTGCGCCTGCTGCTGGAGACTGTGACGCACCGCGTCAAGTTGCTGCGCGAAGCCGTCGATCTTACCGCTCTGCACCGTTGTCATACTGCTAAATTGCGATGCCAGCGTTTGCTGAAAGTGCGCGAATCCACTGCTCTGCTCGGTACGCGACACGCGCGCCGTTTCGGTGATGTCATTGCGCAGTTGCCGCTCGAGTCGTTCATAAGCGTGCGACTGCGCGTCTGCCGCTGTGTCGATACGCTCGCTGAGAATCTCGAACTGCTCGCTTCCGTCAGCGCGGCTATGGCCGCGCATCAGCAAAACCAACGCGATGACCAAGGCGACCGCCAGCACGGCAACGGCCGCCACCAGAATCATTGTCATGAACGCGCCTTGCCGATAACCTCGGGGTTGATCGGATTCGGCGGCCGGCCGGCGCGTGGACCTTCACCTAGCGCTGCGATCAGATTGTCCGCTGCGAGGTTCGCCATGGCACGGCGCGTTGCTTCAGTCGCACTGGCGATGTGCGGCGTCAGTACGACATTCGGCACGGTCAGCAGAGCCGGATTCAGATTCGGCTCGCCTTCGTACACATCCAGCCCGGCTGCGGCGATCTGCTTCGTGCGTAGCGCTTCGACCAGCGCGGCATCGTCGACGATGCCGCCGCGTGCGATGTTAGTGAGCGTTGCGGTCGGCTTCATTTGCGCGAGCTCAGCGGCGCCGATCGTGTGGTGGTTTTCCTTCGTGTACGGCAACACGAGCACCACGTGATCGGCACGTTGCAGCAGCTCCTGTTTCGACACGTATTGCGCATTCAACTCCGCCTCGATTTCCGGCGCGACCCGCGAACGGTTGTGATAGATCACCTGCATGTTGAAGCCCTTCGCGCGACGCGCCAGCGCCTGCCCGATCCGGCCCATGCCGATCACGCCGAGCGTCGAGCCATACAGGTCGGTGCCAAGAAAGCCGTCATAGGTCCACTTCTGCCATTTGCCCGCGCGCAGCCAGTGCTCCGATTCGGCGATGCGGCGTGCCGCGGCCATCATCAATGCCCAGCCAAAATCGGCGGTCGATTCGTTCAGCACGTCCGGCGTATTGGTGCCGAGCACGTTCGCCGCGTTGAATGCAGCCATATCGAAGTTGTTGTAACCCACCGCCATATTCGACACCACGCGCAGCCGCGGCGCCGCTGCGAGCACGGCCGCGCCGACCGGATCGCCCGCGGTCAACGCGCCGTCTTTATCCGCGAGACGGCGCGTCAACTCGGCAACGGGCAATACGTCGCCCTGATGCCAGTCGACGTCGAAATACTGTTTGAGCCGTTCGATCACATCGGGAAAGATCGGACGGGCGACGAGGATCTTCTGCATTGCAATTCTCCGAATAGCGCGTCGAGTTCAATTACCTCGGCGTCAAAAAAACATCAAATCAGGCGTCAGAAAAACAGCCAGCCGGTAACGAGAAACAGCGGAATCAGCACGACAACCGACCAGCCGAAATACGCGAAAAAGCTCGGCATGCGAATGCCTCGCGATTCCGCGATCGCTTTCACCATGAAGTTCGGTGCGTTGCCGATATACGTATTGGCGCCCATGAATACCGCCCCGGCCGAGATCGCCGCGAGCGTGGTGGCGCCGGTGGTCATCAGCGTCTGCGCGTCGCCGCCGGCCAGGTTGAAGAACACCAGGTAGGTCGGCGCATTGTCGAGAAACGACGATAGCAGGCCGGTCGCCCAGAAGTACATCAGGTCGTGCGGTTGGCCTGCGGGATTGACCAGATGGACGATGCCGGCGAATGCGCCCGCCTCGCCTGCACGCAGGATCGTGATGACCGGCGCGATCGTCACGAAGATGCCGGCGAACAGTTTGGCGACTTCTTCGATCGGCGCCCAGTTGAAGTCATTGCCCGCGCGTGCCGCGCGCGGTGTCAACGCCAGTGAGAGCAAGGTGACGCCGATCAGCGCGACATCGCGCACCGCATTTTGCAACGCGACGTGCGTACCGAAAACGTCGAAAACGACGTCCGACTTCCAGAGTCCGCTCATCAAAACCAGCGTAATCACGGCAGCGAGAAGCACGAAGTTGATCTTGCCGTCGATACCCAGCGGTGGTGAATCCGGTGTCGGATCGAGAAAGCGCGAGCGCTCTTCTTCACGCCGATGAAAATAGTACGAGTCCAGTGCATAGAACGCGACCAGCAGCACGACGCAGGCGAACAGCATCGGCAACGCCAGATGCGTGGTGGTCCAGAAAAAACTGACACCCTGCAGGAAGCCGAGAAAGAGCGGCGGGTCGCCGAGCGGCGACAACGAGCCGCCCGCGTTTGCTACCAGAAAGATGAAGAACACCACCACATGAACGACGTGCTTGCGGTTATCGTTAGCGCGTAACAACGGGCGGATCAGCAGCATCGCCGCACCGGTCGTACCCATGATGCTGGCCAGTACTGTACCCAGCGCGAGAATCGCGGTGTTCAGGCGCGGCGTACCGTGCAGATTGCCACGCACGCAAATGCCGCCCGCGACCGTATAGAGCGCCGTCAGCAATACGATGAACGGAATGTATTCTTCGAGCACCGCGTGTACCAGCGTTCCGAATGCGACGCCCGTGCCGAAGGTAAGCGCAAACGGCACCAGGAACAGCAGCGCCCACACTGCCGCGATCTTGCCGAAATGGTGGTGCCAGAATGCCGGCGCGACCAGCGGAAACACCGCGATCGACAGCAACACGCCCGCAAACGGCAAGCCCCACAGCGCCGACAAAGTCGCGCCGTCGAGCGTAGCCGCTGATGCCAATTGAGGCCAACCCGCTAGCATGAGCACAGCGGCGAGCACCATGCTCGACCCTACGGCATGTCGTTTCATATTTTTGAAGTCCTTGTTACCGCAGGCGGCCGTGCGCGCCGCGAAGAGACACCCGCGAGCGCCGCGTTCACGCGCCACGCACGACGATCACATGCACCCGATAAGGCCCATGTGCGCCAAGCACGATAGTCTGCTCGATATCCCCGGTGCGCGACGGCCCGGAGACAAAATTGACTGCGCGTGGAAGTTCACCGCGTTCGCTGCGGATCAGCCCGAACGCCTCTTCATGTCCTGAGACAATGCGTGAAGCCGGCACGATCGCAATGTGAGTTTCCGGTAACAGACCTGCCGATGCGTAAGTTTCCGGCCCGGACAGCAGAACGAGTGTGCCGGTCTCGGCGGTCGCACAGAAACAGCCGGTAAGACCGACCACGTCGCCTTCTTCAGGCTTGCGGAATTCGACGTTGAGGCCGGCTTCAGCCCATTGCAGATCTTGCAGGGTTTGCCACGCGATCGCCTGCAGCGGCAAAGCGTGTTCTGTGAGGTAGCGATGCGCGGCGGAAGGCACCTCGCTCAGTGCTTCGACCGTATCGACCGTGGTTGCCATTTTCTGCGCTTCTTCGATGAAGCGCGTGGTCAGATCGACCGGCATCTCCGGACGCGGACCTTGAGGATGGCGCGCCAGATAATCCGCAGCCGCCTCGCGCTCGGAAGCGGACGGTTCAGGCTCGCGCCCCTGCGCCGCGCGGATGCGCGCCAGGATGTTACGGCGGGCAATCGATGTGTCCATATGCGAAATCCTCGTGTCGACAGCCGTGCGATGTGACGAGGATTATACCGGCGACCCTGGGCGCGAACACCCTGGCCGAATGGCCTATGGCTGCGTATCACCCACGCGGGGCGCGCAACCTCCGTGCGGTATCAGCACGCGAGTCGCACGTGAACCGCGCGAGTGCCGCATTACTTCGCAGTACCTTCCTCGGGCTGCGCAATGCCGAATACCTGACGCAGATACGCGAGATAGGCCTTGTCTTCGCACATGTTCTTGCCCGGCGAATCCGACAGCTTCGCCACCGGCTGACCGTTGCAACGAACCATCTTGATGACGATCTGCAACGGGTTGTAGCCCAGGTCGTTTGTCAGATTGGTTCCTACGCCGAATGCCAGCTTGCAGCGGCCGCGGAAACGCTCGTACAGTTGCAGCACCTTCGGGATGTCGAGCGCGTCGGAGAACACGAGGATCTTGGTACGCGGGTCGCAGCGGTTCGCCTCGTAGTGCTTGAGCAGGCGCTCTCCCCAGTCGAACGGATCGCCGGAATCGTGGCGTGCGCCGTCGAACAGCTTGCAGAAGTACATGTCGAAGTCGCGCAGGAACGCCTCCATGCCGTACACGTCCGACAGCGCAATGCCCAGGTCGCCGCGATACTCCTTCGCCCACATTTCGAAGCCGAAAATCTGCGAATCGCGCAGCCGCGGACCGAGGGCCTGACACGCCTGCAGGTATTCATGCGCCATCGTGCCGAGCGGCGTGAGGCTGTGCTTCATCGCGTAGAAGACATTGCTGGTGCCGGCGAATTGCTCGCCCAAGCCGTCTTTCAACGTGAGGATCACTTCTTCGTGCCATTGCTTCGAGAAGCGGCGGCGCGTGCCGTAGTCGGCGATCTTGCAATCGGCGAATTCCGGGCGCGCGCCCAGCAACTGGATCTTTTCGACGAGACGGCCGCGCCCTTCGCTGTAGTCCGGCTTTTTCTGGGTATTGCGGAAGTAGACCTCGTTGACGATCGCGAGCATCGGGATCTCGAACAGGATCGTATGCAACCACGGCCCCTTGATCTCGATGTCGATTTCGCCGTTGCCCTTCGGCGACGGCTCGATCGAAATGTATTTCTCGCTCAGATGGAACAGCGCGAGAAACTCGATGAAGTCGCCCTTGATGAAGCGCATGCGCCGCAGATAGTCGAGCTCGTCGTCGGTGAAGCGCAGATCGCACAGCTTGCGCACTTCATCGCGAATCTCGCCGATATACGGCACGAGGTCGACATTCGGCGTGCGGCAGCGAAACCGGTACTCGACATTTGCCGCGGGAAAGTGATGCAACACCACTTGCATCATCGTGAACTTGTACAGATCGGTGTCGAGCAGCGAAGTAATAATCATGATGGCGCGAACTGGACTGCAGGAAAAACGGAAGGCTTGGCTCGACCAAACGCGTCAACCCATGCGCGTGCGGCGCACCCCGTGCGCGCCGACCTGATGCATGTTACCCGAATGCACCCGGATTCAGCGCACCGGCGGGCGGCTCTCGCCGGACGCCATAAACTAATCACGAAAACGTATAAAAGGCATTGCCCGATGGCGTATGCGCCTCTTGACGTTACGTTACAATAACGCTTTTGGCGTTTTCGCCTCCCCTGATTCCGCATGCAGGAGCTGCCTGAATGACTCACGTTGTGACCGAAAGCTGCATCAAATGCCGCTATACCGACTGCGTCGATGTGTGCCCGGTGGACTGCTTTCGCGAAGGTCCCAACTTCCTCGCGATCGACCCCGATGAATGCATCGACTGCGCCGTGTGCGTGGCCGAGTGCCCGGTGAATGCCATTTATGCCGAAGAAGACGTGCCGGGCGACCAGCAGCACTTCACCGAGTTGAATGCCGATCTGGCAAAGAACTGGCCAAGCATCACCAAGACCAAGGCGCCGCTGCCGGAAGCCGACGAATTCAAGGACGTGAAGGAAAAGCTGGCCCTGCTCGCGCGCTGAGCGGTGCGATCTGTCACCTGCGTTGCCGAATCCGGCACAAATCGAGATGAACACGGGGTATTGACAGGGGCTTAAGCTGCTTCTACAATTTCGCTTCTCTGCTGTTTGTTGTTCTGTTCCTCGATAGCTCAGTTGGTAGAGCGCCGGACTGTTAATCCGTAGGTCCCTGGTTCGAGCCCAGGTCGAGGAGCCAAGAATTTCAAAAGCCCGTTAACCAATACGGGCTTTTTTATGTAGATCAAGTTGTACTGCTGTTCCTCGATAGCTCAGTTGGTAGAGCGCCGGACTGTTAATCCGTAGGTCCCTGGTTCGAGCCCAGGTCGAGGAGCCAAAAAATTTAAAAGGCCCGCATTCGTGCGGGCCTTTTTGTTTTGGCTTGGGGTTTTGGCCTCGCGTTTTGGCCCAGCGTTTTGGTCTGGCCTGTTTCAACGCCGGATCAGGTGGCCTGAGTCGGGGGGCAACCATCTGTTCCGACCGGAAGGTAGCGCATGACCTGGGGCATTTGCACTGGCCCTCTGACGGACACGCCGTTATACGATGGTGATTTATCGGTGCAACTCTTTAGCCCGCCAACCCAAACACTTATTCCCGGCCATCTCATGAAATCGACCTTGTTGCGCACCGCGCTCGCAGTCACGACCGCCCTGCTGCTGCCTTCGGCACACAGCGAAGAAGTCGGCAGCGTCAATACCAACTTTCGCGTCACGGGCTCCGACCGCGTAGTCGTCGAAGCCTATGACGACCCGCTGGTCCAAGGTGTGACCTGCTACGTGTCGCGCGCACGTACCGGCGGCGTCAAGGGCACGCTCGGCATCGCCGAAGATCCGACCGAAGCGTCGATCGCCTGCCGTCAGGTCGGCGCGATTCATTTCACAGGGCCAGTGAAACAGCAGGCCGACGTGTTCTCCGTGAGCATGTCGCTCATCTTCAAATCGCTGCATGTCGTGCGAGTGGTCGACGCGAAGCGCAACACGCTGGTCTACATGACCTACAGCGACCGGGTCGTCAGCGGCAGCGCGAAAAACAGCGTAAGCGCCGTGCCGATGCCGGCCGGCACGACGATCCCGGTCAAGTGATCGCCGCCCGATGGCAAACTCGCTGCGCCAGAGACATCCGGACATGAGTAACGGCAGCGACAGCCGCCGCGGCGCGCTACACTGACCGGTCACGCCGGATCGCCGAAACGCCGAAACGCCAGACTTCCACCATGACCGCCCATCACTTCCAGGATTCCGCCCGCTACTGGCGCACGCCGCTTTTGCCCGGCGCGGACCTGCTCACGGCCGAATATCACGATCACGAGTTCACGCCGCATTGGCACGACGCGTACACGATTGCGGTGATCGTCGCGGGCGCTGAGGGCTATCGGTATCGCGGCTCGGACTATGTCGCCGAGGCGGGCAGCGTGCCGATCATCAACCCCGGCGAGTTGCACACGGGGTCCAAGGCTGTCGAAGCAGGCTGGCGGTATCGCGTGATGTATGCGCCTGTGGCGTTCATCCACGAGCTTGCCGGCGAGCTCGCCGGCAAGCCGCAAGCCTTGCCGTGGTTCGCGCCGGGCGTGATCCGCGATCCCGATCTGGCGCAGCGACTGGCGCGCGCGCACTGCCTGCTGGAGGCCGGCGACGATCCGCTCGCCGCGGAGGCCGCGATGCTCGACGCGCTGTCCACCTTGCTGGTCCGCTACTCGCAAACGCAGCCGGAAGCGGCGCGCCTCGTCGCCGACGACGCCCGCGTCGCGACAATGCAGGAGCGCCTGACGGGCGACCTCGCCGAAGCTGTCACCTTGGCCGAAGTCGCGCGGGCAGCGGGCCTGTCGCCCTTTCACGCCGCCCGCCTTTTCAACCAGGCCACCGGCCTGCCGCCGCACGCGTGGCGCAACCAGGTGCGCCTGCAACGCTCGCTCGCACCGTTGCGGGCGGGTGTCT
>NZ_DASRSY010000471.1:0-12451 GCF_035656215.1 Paraburkholderia sp. | reverse complement strand
AGCGTTTGCCGTCGACCCACCGAGCGGGGGCCGCTTGCGATGTTGCCATTGTCTCCTCCTTTTTTATGTCGCCTGGTATCCGCAAGCCTTGGGCTTGCCAGCCAGTACGCATGTCGGCGGGACCTTGCCCGACTCCCAGATTTATATGGCCTGACGGGCGCGATAGCCAAGGAATTGACCTAGGTAGGAGACTCCAAACGAAGGGGTCGTTGGTGTGGCATTCGGGCTGGGCTTCGAGCGGGTGAATGAAACGGGTGTTTGGGACGCAGCGAACGCTGTCCGAGAGCTGCAGCGCCGCCTTGGGCTCCGCCTACTGCCGCGCGTCACGTCGTCGGCCACTTGACCGCGGTTAGTCAAATTCATATAATCAAAGCTCAAAACTACGTACGAGCGGGTGTGAAAAACGTAGCGCCACCCGGGTCACCGGGTTCCACCTGGAGTGGAAATTTCGCCGCAAGGTGAATAGAGAATCCCGCATGCGACGGCTGCCGAAAGGCAGCCGTTGGTTTTTGTGGCCCGCCATTTCGGCTAGGGGCGAATCTTGCGCCCCTCATAGGTTGCCCGCAGCAGGGTTTTGAACGCGACCTTTTTCGCTTGCCGCTGACGTTTCGTCAGCGCTTTTTCGAGAAGATAGGCGGACTGAACTCGCAGAATCAGACGCTGCTTTCTCGCCCTATCTTTTTCCACCTCAAAGAACACGGCGTATAACGACGTGGTGCCATCGGCATTCGTCCTTTGCAGCGTCATGAAATTCGGCTGCTGCTCGTCAGCAACAACAATGGGACGCTCGCCAAGCGTCATGACCAAATCCCGCAGCAGGTGCTTCGACAGTTCGTAGCGCCCCGGATCGAGAACGCGTTGCTCACGACCATCATCGTATATTTCGACGACCGGAATTTCAGTGCGTGCTCGTCCGTCCCGCGCAAAACTACGGGAAAAACAGTGGCACAAAAACATCACGAGTACAGTTACCACGGAGCTCAGACCAAGGTCGCATTTAAAGGCGAATGAATCGAGATGACTCAAGTCCCATGTCGTCCCCTGATGAACACCGGGTTGAAAGCAGTGAGTTGCGTATTCTGGTGATTCAAAACTCGTACTTCACACTTCGGCATAGACAATCGACGGTTCTGGATCGATCAATATTCTACGTTTGTCGAAGTCGTTCGTTTTCCGAAATAACACTGTCGAATGGCATAGGAACTTTGGCTTTCATCACAACACTCTGAAAACCTCTGAGAAAGGAAATTCCCTCGGAATTTTGGGTCAGATTTTCCTGACAGACCGGCGCCCCAGCCTTCACTCAGCCTAAACAAAGTCCGCTCAAAGCTGGCCCGGTCTCGCCCAAAAAAAACGGCGGCCCGAAGGCCGCCATCCGCTACTAAAAAAACAAAAATATCAAACTGCTACTTCCGCTTCAGCTTCGCTCAGCACTTCGTCTACATCGCTGTTACGGATCAGATGGTCAAACGCGGAGAGCGATGCCTTCGCGCCCTCGCCCACCGCAATCACGATCTGCTTGAACGGGACCGTGGTCACGTCGCCGGCAGCGAACACGCCCGGCACCGAGGTCGCGCCGCGTGCATCGACGACGATCTCACCGTGCTTCGACAACTCGACCGTGCCCTTCAGCCATTCGGTGTTCGGCACGAGACCGATCTGCACAAATACGCCTTCGAGTTCGATGTTCTTCGTTTCTTCCGAGCGCAGATCCTTGTAGACCAGACCGTTGACCTTCTTGCCGTCGCCGGTGATTTCCGTGGTCTGTGCCTGCGTGACGATCGTGACGTTGGCGAGGCTGCGCAGCTTGCGTTGCAGCACTTCGTCAGCACGCAGTTGCGCGCCGAATTCGAACAGCGTCACTTCGCGCACGATACCCGCGAGGTCGATCGCCGCTTCGACGCCCGAGTTGCCGCCGCCAATTACCGCAACGCGCTTGCCCTTGAACAGCGGACCGTCGCAGTGCGGGCAGTACGCCACGCCATGATTGCGATATTCGCGTTCGCCCGGCACATTGATTTCGCGCCAGCGGGCACCGGTTGCGAGAATGATGGTCTTCGCCTTCAGTACCGCGCCGTTCGCCAGACGCACTTCGTTAATGCGGCCCGGGATCAGCGCTTCAGCGCGCTGCACGTCCATGATGTCGACTTCATAGCTCTTCACATGCTGTTCGAGCGCAGTAGCGAACTTCGGTCCTTCCGTTTCAGTCACCGAGACAAAGTTCTCGATCGCCAGCGTATCCAGCACCTGGCCGCCGAAGCGTTCCGCCACGACACCCGTCGCAATGCCCTTGCGCGCCGAGTAAATCGCCGCAGCCGCGCCCGCAGGGCCGCCGCCGACGATCAGCGTATCGAACACCGGCTTCTTTTCCAGTTCCCTGGCCGCACGCGCACCGGCATTGGTGTCGAGCTTCGCGAGGATTTCCTTCACGCCGCTGCGGCCCTGGCCGAACACTTCGCCATTCATGAACATGGTCGGTACCGCCATGATCTGGCGCGCTTCGACTTCGTTCTGGAACAGCGCACCGTCAATCGCCACGTGGCGGATGCGCGGGTTGATCAGCGCCATCACATTCAGTGCCTGGACAACTTCCGGGCAGTTCTGGCATGACAGCGAAAAATACGTTTCGAATTGATAGTCGCCGTCGAGACTGCGGATCTGTTCGATCACCGCATCGTCGAGTTTGACCGGATGGCCGCCGACCTGCAAAAGCGCGAGGACGAGCGACGTGAATTCATGCCCCATCGGAATACCGGCGAAACGGATGCCCGTCTCCTTGCCCGGTTCGCCAATCGAAAACGACGGCTTGCGCTCTTCGTCGCCGCGACGCTCGATCACGGTGACGCGTTCCGACAACGTCGCGATATCGCTCAGCAATGCCAGCAGCTCTTGCGATTTCGCACTGTCGTCGAGCGACGCGACGATCTCGATAGGCCTGCTAACCTTTTCGAGGTAGGATTTCAACTGAGTCTTGAGATTGGCGTCCAGCATGGCTTTCGATTCCGTGACGAGGGTGTTGGGTCCCAGGTGCCGCACGCATCCGGATAGGAGGCGCGCAACCCGGGGGCGTGCGAACCGCTGTAAGAAGCGGTCCGCACAGCGGTGCGCCGTAAGGCGCTTACTGCGAGGGTCTTTTAGACCTTAGATCTTGCCGATCAGGTCGAGCGACGGGGTCAGCGTTTCTGCACCCGGCGTCCACTTGGCGGGGCACACTTCACCCGGGTGAGCCGCGATGTATTGCGCAGCCTGCACCTTGCGCAGCAGTTCGCCGGCGTCACGGCCGATGCCGTTGTCGTGCACTTCGCACAGCTTGATCTCGCCTTCGGGGTTGATCACGAAAGTGCCACGCAGCGCCAGGCCTTCTTCTTCGATCAGCACGTCGAAGTTGCGCGAGATGGCCAGGGTCGGGTCAGCGATCATCGGGTACTTGATCTTCTGGATCGTGTCCGACGTGTCGTGCCATGCCTTGTGCGTGAAGTGCGTATCGGTCGACACGCTGTAGATTTCAACGCCGAGCTTTTGGAATTCGGCGTAACGATCGGCCAGGTCACCCAGTTCGGTCGGGCAAACAAACGTGAAGTCAGCCGGATAGAAAACGAAAACCGACCACTTGCCCTTCAGGCTTTCTTCAGTGACGGTCACGAAATCGCCCTTGTGATAAGCCTGTGCCTTGAACGGTTTGACTTGACTATTGATGATCGGCATTTACTGAGTCCTCTTTCTGAGTGGTTGGAAAGTGGAGTCAGTATGTCAGACGACGCTTAATAGGTAAAGCGGATTGTTTTAATGGTAGTGATAGTCACACGCTATTTGCCGACCTACCGGCGACTATTGCGCCGGATCAGTCTTTCATGAGCCGCCAAAGGGTGGTGCGGCCGATTCCCAACGCCCGGCTTGCAGCAGCGCGGTTACCGCCGGCGTGCTCGAGGGCGCGTATCGCGTCCTCGCGGGTGGGTGACGCGCGGGGGGGAACATCGCCGGTGCCGGGGGGCACTGCGGCAGACGCTTTCAAGGCCGCCGCCTGCTGCATCCGGCCGAATTCCGGAAACACCGTCTGCAGATCCTGCCCGCTCTCTCCGGCCGAATCGCTCAGATAAATCGCGGCGCGCGCCAGCAGATTTTCCAGCTCCCGCACATTGCCGGGCCATGCATAGTGCTCGAACAAGGGCGTGAGGAATACCAGCACCCGCTCGAACGCGGCGCCCGACAGCCCATATTGGAGCGCGCCGCGGTTCAACAAGTGCCGTGCCAGTTGCGCGACATCGCTACGTCTTTCGCGCAGCGGCGGCAATTCTATCTGAAGCAGGTTGAGACGAAAATACAAATCCGCGCGAAACACGCCCTGCTCGACCAGCGCGTGCAAATCGCGATGCGTGGCGGCGATCACCCGCACATCGACGGGAGTCGCGCGCCCGGAGCCGAGCTTCATGACTTCGCGCTCCTGCAATACCCGCAATAGCCGGCTTTGCAGCGCCGCCGGCATCTCGCCGATTTCGTCGAGAAAGATCGTCCCGGTGTGGGCGATTTCGAAGAGGCCCGGCTTGCCGCCACGCCGCGCGCCGGTGAACGCGCCTTCCTCATGACCGAACAGTTCGCTTTCGATCAGCCCTTCGGGCAGCGCCGCGCAGTTGAAGGCGACAAACGGATTGCCACGCCGCCGGCTGGCATTGTGAATGCCCTGCGCGACCAGTTCCTTGCCGGTGCCGCTTTCGCCGCTCAACAGCACGGTGGCGTCGTGAGCCGCGCCTGCGCGTGCGAGCCGCCGCACCCGTTCGAGCGCCGCCGAGTTGCCGACCAGATCGTCCAGATGATGCCGCGCGACCAGATGCTTCGGCCGCTGGCTGGTACGCAGCGAGCGGTCGATCCGCTGCGCGACCAGCGCGTCCTGCACCGTGACCACCGAGCCCGAACGCCAGCCCTGCTCGACGATCGGCACACAGTTGACGATCAGCGCACGGCCGCCGATCTGCTCGATACGTTCCTCGACGGGCATGTCATGCTCGAGCGTTTCGCGCAGCAACGGGCCGACGGCGCGCGTCAATTGCGCCGGGACATCCTGTTCGCGGTCGAGGCCAAGCAGATCGAGCATCGCCGGATTGACCGCTTCGAGCCGACCGGCGTCGTCGAAGGCGGCTACACCGTCGCGCAAATGAGCGACGATCGTGTTCAGGCGCACCCGCTTCGATTCCTTCTGGCGGCTCACGCGCGCCAGCTCGACCGAGCGCTCGAACGCTTCTTCGACCGCGCCCAGCGAGTATAGAAAGACGCTCTCCAGACCCGCTTGCTGGGCGAAATCGCAGGCCATGCCGGGGCCGATGATCGCGCTGCAGCCCTCTGCCGCGAGATTGGCGACCGCGAGCCGCACTTCGTCGATCGAGCGGTAGGCGCGCTGTTTCAGGCCGATGTTCAGCCACGCGCTCAGGTCCGCGAGTTCGTGCGAGATGGTTTCATGCAGGACCAGGCCAATCTGCGCGCCGGGCCAGGTCGTCGTGGCGCGGGTGATCGCGCTCAACACGTCGAAACCGTTCACCTTGACCATCACCACCGGCACGCTCAGGTTGTCGCGCAGGTAGGCGCCGTTCGATCCGGCTGCCAGCACGACATCGACCGAACCGGCGTCCACATAGGCCTGCAAAGCCGTGACGGCCGCGCCGTAACCCTCCCGGACCGAAAAGAACCTGGCCCGCTCGGTGTAACGAGGCGCGACTGTCTCGCAAATCGATTGCAAGCGGCTGATACTGACCAATGCAACGCCCGGGCGCCCGGAATTGGGATTGGCAAGGGACGACATGAAAGTGGACACTGCGACGCTCCGCTCGTAGCTGGAACGTTCCATGAAACGTTTCATGGAACACAGCGGTATTCTGCCATGAACCGCGCCGCCCGCGATTTCTGGCTAAGCTGCTGATTGCTCGGCACAAATCCTGAGAGCCGGCGAATGGCATGCTTCCTGCACTTTCGGTTCAGCGTTCTATCGCCCACTTCCTATCTGGAGACACATCACCATGAGCACTTCCGCTAATCGCCGCGCCGCGTTCCGCGCCAAAGTCAATCAACGCCAGGGCCTGCTCGTGCCGGGCGCCTTCAACGCGATGAGCGCGCGCGTGATTGAAGACGCCGGCTTCGAGGCGATCTACATTACGGGCGCAGGCGTCACCAACATGTCGCTCGGGCTGCCCGATCTCGGCTTCATTGGCTTGGCCGAAGTCGCCGAGCATTGCGCGCGGATTCGCGACGCGGTCGCGCTGCCGCTGATCGTCGATGCCGACACCGGCTTCGGCAATGCATTGAACGTGCGCCAGACCGTGCGCGTGCTCGAGCGCAGCGGCGCCGACGTGATCCAGTTCGAAGACCAGGTCATGCCGAAGAAATGCGGCCACTTCGCCGGCAAGGAAGTGGTCAGCGCCAGCGAAATGGTCGGCAAGATCCGCGCGGCCGTCGACGCCCGCGAAGACGGCAACCTGCAGATCATGGCGCGCACCGATTCGGCTGCGGTTCACGGCATCGAAGACGCGATCGAACGCGGCCATCGCTTCATCGAGGCCGGGGCCGACATTCTGTTTATCGAAGCGACTGAATCGCTTGCCGACATCGAACGTTTGCCGTCGCTGTTCGACAAGCCGCAATTGATCAATATCGTGATCGGCGGCAAGACACCGGTGCAATCGCGTGAAGCGCTCGCCAAGCTCGGCTACGGCATCGTTTTGTATGCGAACGCGGCGCTGCAAGGCGCGGTGCTCGGCATGCAACGCGCGCTCGGCACGTTGAAGAGCAATGGCCGCCTCGACGAAGACGCCACCCTGGTCGCACCGTTCAGCGAACGCCAGCGCCTTGTGAACAAGCCGCTGTACGACAAGCTCGATCGCGAATACGCGGCAAAGGACTGAGCGGCGGGGGAAAGCTGTGTTTCCGGTGCGGCACTTTGCACCGGTGTCGTCGCGTGCCGTCGGGTTCCGCTGAGAATGTCGCCATATGCGGTCGTGCGTAGCGGCGTGTGGCCGCGTGCGGTTGCTGTTGCCGCCGTACTTCGTCGAGTGCTGTCATATACCACTGCATGCCACCGTGCGTTGGCGCGCGCCGCTGCCTGCCGCGAATTGTTGCGTTACGATGCAGGGTTGGCGGCTGGAGGTGACGGCTTAAACACGCTTTCGAAAGGTAGTCGCAAGAACATGAAGTCAAAACAATCGCGCGGGATATATCGGCACGCTACAGGCGTCATCGAATACACAAGCAACGGCAAGGTGGCGAGGACGGTGCAATGACCGCTGGCGCACGCAACTCGCATATCGGCTGGCTGCCGTATATCGTCGCAGCCACCTTCTTCATGGAGTATCTCGACACCACGGTGATCGCCACTGCCTTACCGCAGATGGCGCACTCGTTCGGCGTCGGGCCGAACAGCCTGAGCCTCGGCATGACGGCTTACATGCTGGCGCTGGCGATTTTCATCCCGGTGAGCGGCTGGGTCGCCGACCGCTGCGGCTCGCGCACGGTGTTCTTCAGCGCGATCGGCGTGTTCACGGTGGCTTCGGTGTTGTGCGGCTTGTCGCAGAACGTGACCGAATTCACGGCCGCGCGACTGCTGCAAGGCATGGGCGGCGCGATGATGGTGCCGGTGGGCCGTCTAATCGTGGTCCGCAACACGGAGAAGAGCCGCATGATGCAGGCGATCTCGACCATCACATGGCCGGCGATTGCCGCGCCGGTAGTCGGGCCGCCGGTGGGTGGCTTCATCACCACCTATGCGTCCTGGCGCTGGATCTTTCTGCTAAACGTGCCGTTCGGTCTCGCTGCAATGGCCGTTGCGCTCGCGCTGGTGCCGAACCTGCGTGGCACCGAACGCAAGCCGCTCGACGTCGTCGGCCTCCTGCTGAGCGCCACGACGTTGACGGCGATCCTGTACGGCGCGGAACTGGCGAGCCAGCCCGGCGAGAATCCCTGGGTGGCGGGCGCGTTCATCGTCGGCGGATTATTGATGGGCGTGGTGGCCTTCCAGCATGCGAAGCGTCACCCGCATCCGCTAATCGACGTCTCCACGCTGAAAATTCCGACTTTTTCCGTGACGGTGATAACCGGCTCGTTCACCCGCATCGGCATTGGCGCGGTGCCCTATCTGATGCCGTTGCTGTTCCAGGTCGGCTTCGGGTTGTCGGCGTTCAAGTCGGGGCTTTTGTTACTGGCCAGCGCGCTGGGCAATCTCGGCATGAAGGCGCTGACCACCCGCATCTTGCAACGCTACGGTTTCCGGATGGTGTCGATTATCGACGTAACGGTGGCCGGCGTATTCATCATTGCCTGCGGGCTGTTGACACCGAATGTACCGCTCGCGCTGGTTCTGCTGGTTGTGTTCATTTACGGCGTGGCGCGCTCGATGCAATTCTCGACGCTTGCCACCCTCGCCTACGCCGATGTCGCACAGCCGCAGATGAGCGCGGCGAGCACGCTATGGAGCGCCGCCGCCCAGATGACGATCGGTTTAGGCATTGCCTTCGGCGCCGTCTCGCTGCGCGCAGCCGCGGTCTTCAATGGTGAGACGACCGGGCGTGTTTTCACGCTGGACGATTTCCGCCTGGCGTTTCTGTTTGCCGGTGTGGTGACGCTGGTGTCCGTGATCGGCTACCTGGGTCTCGCACGCGACGCCGGACAGAGCATCGGCGGCGGTTCGCGCGGGCTCGAGGACCCGGCAAAGAGCTGAGCGCGACGCGGGCTGGATGTAAGAGTTTGACGCTGGCGTTGCAGCAGCGGTGCCCAACCGGCGCCGCATCCTTTGATTGCTTAACCAGAACAGGCGGAGACACGCGGTGCAAGCCAACGAGCTGACGATTTCGAGCAACAAGGCCGACCTCGACATAGAGATGATCTACGCGTTCCTGTCGCAGGAAACGGCATGGGCGAAGGGCATGCCGCGCGAGACGTTCGACCGGGCAATAGCGGGGTCGCTATGTTTCGGCGCGTATATCGAAGACAAGCAAATCGCGTTTGTGCGCCTGATAACGGACCAGGCGACGTTCGCCTACCTGTGCGATGTATTCGTGCTGCCGGCGTACCGCGGCAAGGGATACGCGTCAGCGTTGATGACGCACGTATTCGCCAGCCCATCTCTGACCGGCTTGCGCAGAATCGTGCTGGTGACTACAGACGCTCACCACGTCTACAAACCGCACGGCTTCAAGGAACTGACGACGCCGGAGCGCTATATGGAACTGCACAACCCGGACGTCTATAGGACGGCTTGAGGGGGGCGCGGGCAGCGGGTGGCTGGGGCCGCTCGTTGGCGACAGATGAAGCGTGGGATTGGCGAACGGGGCACCGGTGTGCCAGATCGAGCAGATTCTGGCACACCGGCCGCACTACGCAAAAACGCTTTCCCTGACCCACTTGGTCATGATCCACTTCTCGCCTTCCAGAACAGGCGCTCCTCCATGCAAGCTCAAAGGATCGAGCTGTCGCGCCCCGTTCATGTAGCGAAAATAGACAGCGCCACCCCGCTTCGGCGCGACCGACACGCCAGCATCGGGGAAAAAAGTCTCCCCTCCAGCGACCACGTCGTTGAGATACACAACCAGCGTGGCAACCCGCTGGCCGCCGCGAGTCATATGCACGGCACTCCCCGTCTGCGACGGCGGAAAATAATCGAAGTGTGCCCGGTATTCGGCCCCAACCCCGTACCTCAGCACCTGCAAGCCTTCACCGTTATCAACCGGGCAGTTCATCAAGCTGGCAAAGCGCTTTTCGAGCCGTTCGAGGAAAGGGTCCGCACCTCGGTGATACCAGGCACCTTCGCTGGTGCGATTGGGGATCACGTCATTCGACCCGTTCTCAGGATTGACGGTAGTGGACCGTTTGAGCAACGGACGCGACCGTTCGATCATCTCCGCACACTCTTCGTCCGACATCACGTCGGCGAATGCGACGATCTGCGGTCGCTCGCAGCGCATGAGTACCTTGACGTCGCGATCATAGGCACGAATCACATTGCCTGCCGCGACCGGCACCGGATCGTAGCGGTACTCACCCGCGGCCGCCTCGACACCGCATGGCGCGACCGCAAGGGCCGCACGAGCCGTCCCGGCAGCCTCGAACGAAGCGTTCACCGTGGCTCGCGCGAGTTCCGACTCGAAGCCGGCGCCCACCATGGCATCCACCAACGCCGCAGGGCTAAAGCCGCGCTCGACATGACTGCTCAACCAGGTTTTCACGGCATCATTTACGACATGCATACGTCTCATCCCACATCCGGAGTTCGCTCGCTCAGCGCACGCGGACCGGGCGCGCGGCCAATCGGGCGATGCTGACGAAAGCAAAGGATGATAGGTGGCCGCCCCGTCGCATTTCACACGACGATTCGGAACTAGCCCCTGGCTGAAACGCATTCAACGTCGGATTCGACGCATCGCGAATTACGAAATATCCTACCCGCGCGCGTGGGCGGACAGGATGTAGCTGATCGCCGGCAGCCATTGCAACACTGTCATCGGCGCGCCACGTTGGACGGGTACTTTCCTGCGACAACATAACCCGTCCCGACCCAATGCCACAGCCTTCCGTGCGCAACAACGACAGCGGCAGCCACAACCGCACCACAAAAGGCGACCGCCTTGCTTAAAGCGCGTATGGATGCGGTGTCCGCGCTGGTCGCGACCCTGGGTGTGGCCGGCAGCATGGCGGGTATGCCGATGCTCGACCACGTGGCAGGCGCGGCAATCGGCCTGATGATCATGCGCATGGGGTGCGTCAGCGCGCGCAGCGCATTCCAGCAACTGTCAGCTGGCTCAGACGGCACGGCAGGGAAAACCGCCGCAGGTCACGCGGCCGAATAGCACGCGCCTTAGCCGTAGGCCCGCTCGCGCATCCACTTCGTCATGATCCATTTGTCACCGCCGAGCACCGGCGCGCCGCCGTGCAAGGTCAGCGGATCGAGTTGACGCTGGCCGTTCATATAGCGGAAATACACCGCGCCACCTTGCCTCGCCGCGACTGACATGCCCGCTTCAGGGAAAATCGTTTCGCCGCCGTCGGGTACGTCGTTCAGATAGATCACCAAGGTCGCCACCCGTTGGCCGCCTTGGGCGGTATGCACCGCGCTGCCGGCCTGATCGGGCGGGAAGTAGTCGAAATGCGGACGATATTCGCCGGTCGTCCCGTAATGCAGAATCTGCAAGCCTTCGCCGTTTTCAACCGGCCAGTTCATCAGGCCAGATATGCGACGGTCCATCTGTTCGATGAACGCGTCTTCGCCGCGCTGGTACCAGATGCCTTCGCTGGTACGGTTGCGGATCACGTCTTCCTTGCCGGTGACGGGGTTGACCGTGGTGGAGCGTTTCAACCGATGACGCGAGCGTTCGATCATCTCGTTGCACTCGTCAGGCGACAGCACATCCGCGAACACGATCACTTGCGGCCGCTCGCAGCGCATCAACACGCGGACGTCGCGATCGTAGGCACGGATCACATTGCCGCGCGCAACGGGCGGGTCGTCGTACTGGTACGTTTGCGGCACGGCTTTTGTCAGCGCCGCCTCGGTCGCTGCCGGCGAAGAGACCGCTGCGTCCGCCGGGCTCATATCAAACGCCTTGTGCACTTCCGCGCGCGCGGCTTCCGTGGCGAAACCCGCTTGCACCATCGCGTCGATCATCGAGTCGATGCTGCAACCGCGCGCGACATTGCTGCTCAGCCATGCTTCCCATGACGCATCCACCACCGTCATACCGCTCCCCGCTTGTCCATGTCACGAAATACTGCATCAACTGGCCGGCTCATAGCAAGACTGACTGTATGACGCCGGGCTGACCTGCCGGGCTGACCTGTTACGCGCGGCGCTGCCTGCGTCGATAGAGGTCGAGTCCTTTTCTCGCCTGCGCGCTGATAGCGCGCTGCACGAATGGTGTCCAGCCGAGCAGCGCACCTTTGATCCCTAAAGCCTGACGGGCCCAGCTCCAAAGGTCGAAGGTATCGCGATGTTCGGCGATGCGGCCTTCGCGAAACACGAAACGCGCATCGATGCGGTTGACCACCGTACGGCTCGTCTGGCCGAATGTGTAACGGGCCACCCAGTGGGCGCGGCCGTTCAGATCGGCCGCTTCGACGTTGTCAAAGGTCAGCGAGAGATCCTGCGCACGGGCCACCAGCATGCGCCACATGTCGCGCGCCTCGTCTCCGCGCAACTCGCCAAACGCCGGATCGCTGAAGACCACATCGTCGGCATAACAGGCAGCCATTGTTTCGGCATCACGCTGCTGGAACGCGGTGTAAAAACGCTCGATCAGTTCGGTGTTGGGATGGCTCATTTTCTTGTACTTGTGCGTTGCCTGGTCGTGGAAACGGCCCGGAAAGGAGCGCGCGCCGAGGTTTGAACGCGCACGAGCAGCACAATATCGGAAAACCGGGCGGCCGGGGCGGTGAGGGCCGGCCGCGTGGCAAAGACGTTGCCGTGGCGGTCAGGACTGGCCGG
>NZ_DASRSY010000470.1:0-3208 GCF_035656215.1 Paraburkholderia sp. | reverse complement strand
GAATCGACCGTTTGGGCCGATGCACCGGCACTGGCGAAAGAAAACAACGCAGCGAACAACGGAATCAGGAATAGTTTTTTCATATCGAACCTTGCTTGCCTTAGAAATAGTGCAACCGTTTGAGCCGACCTTAGCACGCGAGTTCAGCAGCAATCCATGCGCAAACTGCGAGAGTCGTATCGAGGTGTTACGGCCGCACGATCAACGCAACTTGAATGACGGAAAGTTGAAACGAGCCGGCGGGACCAGCTGGCCGGCCGGAATCTGCGTCGTTTCCGGACCGCCGTTCAGGTCGAGCGGCGGCGATGCAGCGCTGCTGGAGGCGGTTTCGGGCGCGGCTGCTGTGCCGGTTGCGCCCGTGGTTGCGCCAGTTGCCGAAGCAGCTTGCGGCGGCGTTGCTGCTGCCGTACCGGAGGCAGCAGCCGCCTTCGCAGCGGCACCTTGCGTGCCTGCAGCGCCTGCCGGCGCTGCAGGCACGCCGCCATCGACGTCGTCGTACTTCGGCAGCGGCGCTTCATCGCCGTAGTTCGGCAACGCCTGCGACTGCTTGCCGTCCGACAGCAAATACTGGCGGCGCTGCAGATACGCGTTACGCACGAACGAATACTTATCCAGCGCGGCGCCTTCCAGCACGTCGCTTGCGTTCAACAGATTGGCGCGCGTGTTGACCACGTTCAGGCCGTACAGCGCCCAGCTCAGACCATCCGGATGAATGTAGCTAAGCGGATTCACATAGTAATTGCCGATCGAGCCGACCGCGTCGCGCACCGTGCTCGGCCCGAACAGCGGCAGCACGAGGTACGGACCCGCCGGCACGCCATAGTGGCCGAGCGTCAGGCCGAGGTCGTTGTCGTGCTTGGGCAGCCTGGCGAGCGTCGCCACGTCGAACAGGCCGCCGACACCGAACACCGTGTTGATCACGATCCGCATGATGTCTTCGACACCGTCGGTGATCTTCAACTGCAGCAGGTTGTTCGCCGCGATGTAGACGTCGCCGATGTTCGAGAAGAAGTTAGTGACGCTGTCGCGAACCGGTTGCGGCGTCGCCCAGACATAGCCCTTCGCGACCGGCTTCAGCGCGTACTGGTCGAGCTTGTCGTTGACGGTGAAGATGGTGCGGTTCAAGCCCTCGAGCGGATCGCCCCTGGTTGGCGTCTGCACGGTCGTGCAGCCGACGAGCGTAGCAACCGCGAGCGCGAACGTCGCTATCTGGAGGGTGCGCACGCCCCTTATGCGTATGGTCTGCATTTTTATTCTCCTTATTGACCGGCCGCGCCAGAGGCGGGCAGAGTCGATGCCGCCGGCGCGGGCGCCGTGGCAGGGGCGGTCGCAGGTGCGGCCGAACCCACGCCCGGCTTGGATGCGCCCGAGTCCGCGGCCTTGCTATACAGGAATTGTCCAATCAGGTTTTCCAGCACGATCGCCGATTGTGTCATCGAGATTGTGTCACCCGCTTTAAGCATCTCGCTGTCGCCACCGGGTTCGAGCCCGATGTATTGCTCGCCGAGCAGACCCGAGGTCAGGATCTTCGCCGACGTGTCTTTCGGAAACGGGTATTGCTTGTCGATATCGATCGTGACGACAGCCTGATACGCATTGCTGTCAAAGCCGATCGAGGCAACCCGGCCGACCGTCACGCCCGCGCTCTTCACCGGTGCGCGCGCCTTCAGTCCGCCGATATTGTCGAACTTGAGCTTGACCGGGTACGTTGCCTGAAACGACAACGAACTCATGTTGCCGGCCTTCAGCGCGAGAAACAGCAACGCCACGAAACCCAACACCACGAACAGGCCGACCCAGAAGTCGAGAGCAGTCTTTTTCATCGTCATCCCAAAGTGAATCCGCCACGCTGCTCCCGTTCCCGTCACGCGCAATCCGAGGTGCGCCCGCTGAGCGGAAACGTGCAGCGCGGTTTTAGCTGAACATCAGTGCTGTCAGCAGAAAATCGAGGCCGAGCACCGCAAGCGACGCGTACACGACCGTCTTGGTCGTGGCGCGCGACACGCCTTCTGGCGTCGGCTTGGCTTCATAGCCCTGAAACAGCGCCACGAAGGTCACCGCGAGGCCGAACACCACGCTCTTGATGACCCCGGCGCCGACATCGCGCCAGACATCGACGCCGCCTTGCATCTGCGACCAGAACGCGCCGGCGTCGACGCCGATCAGCAGCACACCCACTACATAACCGCCGAACACGCCGACCGCGCTGAAAATCGCAGCCAGAATCGGCATGGAAATGATGCCCGCCCACAAACGCGGCGCGACCACGACCTTGACCGGGTCCACCGCCATCATTTCCATCGCCGTGAGTTGCTCACCCGCCTTCATCAAACCGATTTCGGCCGTCAGCGACGTGCCGGCGCGTCCCGCGAACAGCAGCGCCGTGACCACCGGCCCAAGTTCACGCACCAGCGAAAGCGCGACCAGCAGCCCCAACGCCTGCTCGGAACCGTAACGGTTTAGCGTGTAATAACCCTGCAAGCCGAGCACGAAACCGACGAACAGACCCGACACGGCAATGATCACCAGTGAATAATTACCCACGAAGTGGATCTGCTTCGTGACAAGGCGCGGCCGGCGCAGCAGCGGGAAAAATTCGAGCAGCAGCCGGAAGAAAAAGCGCGTGGCGTAGCCGGCCGTGCCCAGCCCGCCAATCACCGAGCGACCAAGCGCACTGATCATGACTGACCTCCGCCGATGCCGAAGTCCGCCGCGAGCGGCGTCTGGCTGGGATAGTGGAATTTGAACGGACCGTCCGGCGCGCCGTCGATGAACTGCCGCACCGTAGCATCGGTCGACGCGCGCAGCTCAGCCGGCGTACCTTCCGCATGCACCCCGCCGTTGGCGAGGAAATAGACGTAATCGGCAATCGCGAACGATTCCGGCACGTCGTGCGTCACCAGGATCGACGTTGCGCCAAGTGCCTGATTCAGCGCGCGAATCAGGTTCGCGGTAATGCCGAGCGAGATCGGATCGAGGCCGGCGAACGGCTCGTCGTACATCATCAGCTCGGGGTCGAGCGCAATCGCCCGGGCCAGCGCCACACGCCGCGCCATACCGCCCGAAATCTCCGACGGCGCCAGGTCGCGCGCGCCACGCAAGCCGACCGCGTTGAGCTTCATCAACACGAGGTCGCGAATCAGTTCTTCGGGGAGGTCGGTGTGCTCGCGCAGCGCGAAAGCGACGTTTTCGAACACCGACATATCGG
>NZ_DASRSY010000469.1:0-5777 GCF_035656215.1 Paraburkholderia sp. | reverse complement strand
GCCGCGGGTCACAACTTCTGGGTCTACCAACTTTTCGCGGGCGGACTGCTGTTCGGCATCGCGATGCCTTTGGCTACCCTGGCCGCGCTGGCGATCTGCTTCTTCTCGTATCGCTATTGGCGCTCGGTGGTTCCCGACGCGCCCATGCTGCCGGTGCTAGGGCGCGCCATCATGCTGTTTGCCGCGTTGCCGGCCACATCGATCGGTGGCAATCCGCTCGGGCCGCGTTTCTCAGGGCTCATATTCGGCATTGCCCTCGGCTTGATGATCGCCACGCATGCACGATTGCAGCGCGCGCTGCCGGCGCGGGTGAGGCGCGCGCCCACTCCACCGCATTTGCGCCCGGCCGCCATGCCTGAATTGCCAGGCAGAATCCGGCCCGGCATGGGCCGCGCGAATCTCGCGACAACCCTCGGCATGTCACGTGCGGCCACTGCTGCGCCCGGTGCCAGCCACTTCGGCGCGCTCGTGTCGCGCATCTCGACGCGACGTGCCAATCGATCGAATATCGTCCGATGAAAATTCTCCATCTGCTTGCCAGCATCGATCCACGCGCGGGCGGCCCGGTTGAAGGCGTTCGCCGCAGCGGCGTCGCGATGCAGGATGCCGGACACGAAATCGAAGTGGCTACCTGCGATACTCCAGGCGACGCCTACCTCGCCGCCTTCCCATTTCCGGTCCATGCGTTCGGCCCCGTCAACAGCCGCTACAGCTACAGCGCGCAGCTCGCGCCGTGGCTCGCCGCCAACGCGAACCGGTTCGACGCGGTCATCGTGCACGGCTTGTGGCAGTACCACGGCTTCGCGGCATGGAAAGCACTGCGCCGAAGCGGTGTGCCTTACTACGTGTACGTGCACGGCATGCTCGACCCGTGGTTCAAACAGGCTTACCCGCTCAAGCATCTGAAGAAGTGGCTGTACTGGCCGTGGGCCGAATACCGGGTGCTGCGCGACGCACGCGCCGTCATCTTTACGACCGAAGAAGAGCGCACGCGCGCCCGTCAATCGTTCTGGCTATACCGGGCACATGAACGGATCGTGCCGTACGGGACGACCGTGCCACCGCTCGAAGCCGAGCCCTTGCGCGAAGCGTTCCTGCAAGCCGTGCCCGGTTTGCGCGGTAAACGTATCGTGCTGTTTCTCGGCCGCGTCCATGCGAAGAAAGGCTGCGATCTGCTGATTGATGCGTTCGTGCGTGTCGCGAGCCGCGATCAGTCGCTGCATCTCATGATCGCGGGTCCTGACGAAACCGGCTGGGTGGCAAGTCTGCGCGCCCAGGCCCAGGCGGCCGGCATCGCGCATCGCATCAGCCTGCCGGGCATGCTGCAAGGCGATCTCAAGTGGGGCGCGTTTCATGCGAGCGACGTGTTCGTTCTGCCCTCGCATCAGGAGAATTTCGGCGTGGCAGTTGCGGAGGCGCTCGGCTGCGGCCTGCCTGCGCTGATCTCCGACAAGGTCAACGTGTGGCGCGAGATCGAAGCGGACGGCGCGGGGCTGGTTGCCGCCGATACGGTCGACGGTACGGAACAGAATCTCGTGCGCTGGCTCGAACTCGACGATACCGCGCGTGCGGCCATGCGCGCCCAGGCGGTCCGCACTTTCGAAGCACGCTTCCGGGTCGAAACCATGGTCAGCGCGTTGACCGCTCTGCTGGAAACGAAGGGCAACACCGGCGAAACGCGTGAAAACACGCTCACCACGCTGCGCGGGGCTACTCAACCGAGCACTCAGCCGAGCCGGTGATGGTGCGCCGTCTGGCGCGCACCATCACCGGCTGTTCTTCATTGCTCCTTCATCAACGGCATCAAGGCCGAAGCTACGATCGGCACCGTTTCGATTTGAGGCTACCAGGAAACGGGTCGCAGGTTGCCGTCGAACCTCGCCGTGCCGTTCGCGGGTATCGCGACCGCCCGCGAAGCGTTGCCGTAGAACAGGTTCGTCCGCGTCCCTCCTACGCTGGTGAGCTTGACGGAAGACAACGCCCCGCGGCTCCACGCGAGATCCACCGCAAAACCGCCTTTCGCCCGCAGCCCCTTGACGCTTCCCGTACCCCATTGCGATGGCAAAGCGGGCAGCAGCGTGATGCGATCCATCCTGCTTTGCAGCAGCATTTCCAGGATCGCCGCCGGACCGCCGAAGTTCGCATCAATCTGGAATGCCGAAGAATTGCTCGACAGCGCGTAGGCATCGAACATGTTGGCAAACGTACCGTTCACTCCGTCGTTACCCGCCGAGTAGTTCAGCAGCTTCGGAATCATCGAATAGCAGGTGGCGGCATCGTGGAAATGCGCCCAGCAGGCAATGCGCCATGCCAGCCCCCAACCGAACGAGTTGAAGCCGCGCGCGGTCAGCAGCGCCTTCACGCCGGCCACGAGCTTCGGATCGCTGTCGAGCGTGATGCGCTCACCTTCGAACCAGCCGATCAGCGGTGACAGATGCCGGTGCCCCGTTTCGCCGACAACGCTGTCGCTCATCCATTCCTGAAGCTGCCCGGTCGTCGGACTCACTTTCGGTAGATAGAGCTGCGCCTTCATCGTCGCGAGCGTCTGCGCGAAATCTGCATCCTTGCCGAGCAGCTGGCTTGCCGCGACCGTGTTGGTGTACAGATCCCAGACGAGTTCCTGCGCATAGGTAATGCCAAGCTGCTGGTGAGGGCCCTGCTCCGGCGACCAGTCCTTGTCGTCGATCAGCAGCCCCGTCACGGGGTCACGAATCAGGCGCGCCAGCCAGAACTCGCAGGCGGACTTCATCACGGGATAGATATTCGCCAGATAGCGCTTGTCCAGCGTGTACTGATAGTGATTCCACAGCGTGCGGCAATACCACGCGCTCGCGGGCGGACTCCAGTCCCAGCCGATCGAGCCGTAGATGCCGGTCGAAATCGCCACCGTCCAGCCCGCCACTTTGCCATTCGAATTACTGTAATTCACATTGGCGGCATCGTTGAAATGATTCCGGGTGGACTGGACCCACGACGGAAACTGCCCGGTGACGTAATCGGCAAACGGCTGCTGGCACTCCGGCAAGCCGGCGCGGTCGGCGAGCCAGTAGTTCATCTGCACGTTGATGTCGGTGTGGTAATCGGCCATCCACGGTGGGTTGTTCGTGGTGCTCCACAAGCCTTGCAGATTCGCGGGCATCGAGCCGCGCGACGACGAGATCGTGAGGTAGCGTCCGAACTGCACGTACATCGCTTCGAGTTCGGGATCGGCCACGGCGGCGTTCGCCCCGCGCGCCTGCAAGCGGGCCGGGATCGTCATCGCCTTCTGCGCGGCGCTCGAGGTGCCGAGGTTCAGCTCCATGCGCCCGAAGAGACCGCGATAGTCCCGCACATGGCGCCACAACAGATCCCAATAGCCCCGAGACGCGGCGTTCGTCACGTCGGCGATCGTGGTGCTGCGCGGGTTGATGCCTGTCAGGTAACTGTCGACGTAGCGCCCGGTGTAGTCGGTACGCGCAGCAAGGATGATCGTGAGCGCCGGACAATTCTGCAGCGTGATCTGCGCATTGGTGGAGTCGAACCGCGCGATGCCTGCATCCGGAATAACCGACACGTACGTGGCGTACAGCTCTCCGCTACCGCTGACCGAACCCGAAAACGACATCGCGTGATTCGACTCGCCGATGGTCTGCGTGCCCTGCCCGTCGATCAGCGACACGGTGCCGTTATAGGTGCCGCCGTCTGAAGTGAGCCGCACGACGATCACATTGTCGGGAAAGCTGCTGAAGATCTCGCGCCGGTAGGTCCTGCCGCCGACGCTGTACTGCGTGTGCACGAGCGCATTGCTGATGTCGAGCGAACGCTGGTAGCTCGTGGCGCCGGCGTGACCGGGCAGATCGATATAAAGCTTGCCGAGCGACAAGTAGGTGCCCATACCTGTCGTCGTATAGGACAGGTCGACGACGTCCTTGCTACCCGACCACAGCGTGATCTCGTTCAGGTAAAGCGCTTCCCTCTCGCTCGCGCCGCCTGCCAGCGCGCCCAGACGGCCGTTTCCGACTGGCAGGCCCTGAAACTGGATGCTGGATTCGACGGCCGGCTGATCGTATTGGAACAGCAGCGCCTGATCGGCGGAGGTGAGCGGTGAAGCGGCTTGTGCGGACGCCGAGAGTGAATCGGTACTTGGGGAGGGGCCGGTCTCGCTGGCCTGTGCGGAACGTATCGCAGCATGGTTGCCGGTGCCTGCTACCGGCAGAATGGCGGCTACACCGCCGAGCTTGAGGAGCCTGCGACGCTTCTGGTTTACAGATATTTTCATCCTGTTTCCTGGTTCGCGAAGTTTCCCCGAAAATCCACCTATGAATAGTTTGTGCAAATATGCACTTCACAAGGATTCTCCAGACATTAGGTCTTTCCCTCGGTACGCGCGCAGCAAAGCGGCATCAGGATTCGACTGTTTGTCTGGCACGAAGACGCATGGGATACGCCCGCCGAGCGTTTTGTGCATCTGCAAACCGGTGGACGGGACGCGGGAGGGGAACGCAGAAATAACGGATAGAAGCGCGGGAAGGCCAGCCGGTATTTCCCGCTATGTGAGCGGGACGGCAAGGCGTGTGTGCTCGTGCGCGAGACGCCCGAGCATCGAGCCGGTAACAGCGCGCCGTCGCGCGTGCACCGTCACCGGCTGTTCTTCATTGCTCCTTCATCAACGGCGTCAAGGTCGAGGCCGCGATCGGCAAGGTTTCGACTTGAGGCTGCTGCGGCTGCATCGATATCAGCGAACTGTTGGCGGCCTCGCCTCGCATATTGCCGACGATATCCGGGACATCGAGTTGCCGCGCCAGATGCCCGGCGAGGCGTAGCGCAAGCGCGGCGATCGTGATGGTCGGAAAGTTGGCGCCGACAGTCGGAAACACCGAACTGCCCGCCACATAGAGATTGCTTATCCCATGCACCTTGCAATCGCGATCCACCACGCCTTCACGTGGCGAATCATGCATGCGCGTGGTGCCCATGTGATGCCACGTGCCCTCCAGTTTCGCCGGCCAGCGCCGGCCTTCGAGCGGCGCATCGAGTTCGACGTCCGCGATGCCGGTCATCTGCAACTCCTGCGCGAGCAACGCGAACGTTTTGTCGAAGGTGCGCTGCACCTGTTCGCCCAGACGCCACTCCACCTTCACGCGCGGCATGCCGAACCGGTCGCGTTTATCCGCCGACAACGTCACGCGGCTATCGGGATCGGGCACGGCTTCGACAATCGCCTGCAACGTCACGTCGGTGATCAGCGCCGGCCATTGCAAGAGCCGCGTCAAGCCATAACCCACCGTATGCAGCGGGTGCGCGATCATCGTCGCGAGATCGGTTTTCAGGCTGCGGCCCGGCTGGTCTTTCTGCAACAACGCTTCCTTGCAGTGGATCAGCGCCTCGGACCCAGCGGTGCCTTCACCGTACCAGCGCGAATAGAGCCACACGCGCGAATTCAGCAGCTTCTCGCGCTCCATCAACTCCTGCTTCGGTGCGAACTGTGAGGATATCTTCGTACCGTGCGCCGACACGGCGGCATTCTGATAGTGATACTTGATGTCATACAGTTTATTGCGAGCGTTGCCCGGACGAAAACGCACTTTGCCGGACATCATCCGCGGATGATCCATGAAATAGCGGCCCACCAGATCGTTGGCGTTACCGAGACCCGTCGCGTGCACATTGTTCGACGCGAGCAGGAGGCGCGCATTCTCGATGCCGCCCGTGGCCAGCACAAAAATCCGGGCATCCACCGTCATCTTGCGTCCAGTGACGGTCGCCACCTGAAGCCGCGAAATCGACGTGCCCTGAGC
>NZ_DASRSY010000468.1:0-35614 GCF_035656215.1 Paraburkholderia sp. | reverse complement strand
AGTGATCGGCACGGCTTCGGCGGAATACCAGGTCGACAAGCAGATCGCGGATATCGAGAACACCATCCAGCGCCATCCGGACGGCATCATCTCCATTCCGGTCGACGGAACGGCAACGGCCGCCACCTACAAGAAAGTGTCCGAGGCCGGCATCAAACTCGTGTTCATGGACAACGTACCGACCGGCCTTAAGCATCCTGAGCAATACGCGTCGATGATTTCCGCCGACAGCGAAGGCAACGGCCAGATCGCGGCGAAAGTACTCGCCTCGTGCGTGCCGCAGGGCGCAACCGTCGGGCTCGTGAATTTCGGCGTGGATTACTTCAGCACGACGGAACGCACCAAGGCCGTCAACGACTGGATCAAGAAAAAGCGTCCGGATATCAAGATCAAACAGGTCGCCTTTACGGACCCGTCGAAGGTCGGGCAAATCGCAGGCGATTTCCTCACCGGGAATCCGGACGTCAAGGGGCTGTTCGCCGTTTGGGATCAACCGGCGCTCGACACGCTGACGTCGATGCGGGCGCAAGGTGTGAATATTCCCGTCACGACGGTCGATCTGGGCCTTCAGTCAGCCATCGAAATTGCCAAGGGCGGACCGCTCAAGGCAACCGGCTCGCAACGCCCTTATGATCAAGGCGTAGCCGAGGCCATGGCGATGATGAAGGCGCTGATCGGACAGACGCCCCCTGCATGGATCGGCGTGCAGTCTCTGCCGGTGGTTCAGTCGAACGTGCTCGAGTCTTATAAGACGGTGTTCAAGAAGGACCCGCCGCCCCAGCTTGCCGACGCGTGCAAGAAAGCCAAGCCGGCTTGCGGGTGACCGCAGGTGACTGCAGGTGACTGCAGGTGACATAAAAGGCACGCATAGTCCGGACGAAACGCATTCATCCGGGCGCTAGCCGGCGCCCGGATGAGCGTTCCCGCTTGTGACGCCACCAGCCGCGACACTTTGCCCGGCGGAGCAAGGTAATATTGCGGTTTGACGTCCGGCGAGCCGCACGCCCGTTGCCTGCAAACGGCCGCCCGACGCAGCAAGCCACAAGAAAGGGCAACGGCCACGCGCATCGACTGTCATGCCTGCCGCGGCCCGCACCGTCACCCGTTTTCCGCCATCCATGAGTTCTGTAAGCCGCCACATCGCGCACCTGGACATGGACGCGTTCTACGCGTCCGTTGAACTCTTGCGCTACCCCGAACTGCGCGGCAAGGCGGTGGTCATCGGCGGCGGCCGCAATGGCGTGCCGCAAACGCTTGAAGACGGCAGCCGGCGCTTTGCGAAGCTGCGCGATTACGCGGGCCGCGGCGTGGTGACCACCTCCACTTACGAAGCCCGCGCGCTCGGCGTGTTCTCCGCCATGGGCATGA
This sequence comes from Paraburkholderia sp., assembly GCF_035656215.1. Taxonomy (GTDB): domain Bacteria; phylum Pseudomonadota; class Gammaproteobacteria; order Burkholderiales; family Burkholderiaceae; genus Paraburkholderia. The sequence continues at coordinate 34,246 of NZ_DASRSY010000468.1, read as the reverse complement.
TGAAAGCCGCCGTGCTGGCGCCCGACGCGATTCTGCTGCCCACTGATTTCGAGTCGTATCGCCACTACTCGCGCCTGTTCAAAGCGGCGGTCGCCGCGTTCACGGACCGGATCGAAGACCGCGGCATCGACGAAATTTATATCGACCTCACTGAGTTGCCGGGTGAACCCAGCGAGATTGCCGCGCGCATCAAGCAGGCCGTCAATCAGGCGACCGGCCTCACCTGCTCCATTTGCGTAGCGCCGAACAAGCTGCTGGCAAAAATCGGCTCCGAACTCGACAAACCAGACGGCCTCACGATCCTGACGCCTGCGGACGTGCCATTGCGCGTGTGGCCGTTGCCGGTGCGCAAGGTCAACGGAATCGGTCCGAAGGCCGCGGAAAAACTCACGGCGCTCGGTCTTGTCACCGTCGGCGATCTGGCGGCGGCGGACGCGGGTCTGTTGCAGGACCACTTCGGGCGCAGCTACTCGGCGTGGCTCATGCAAGTCGCGCAAGGCTACGACGAGCGGCCGGTCGTGGTCGAATCGGAACCCAAGTCGATGAGCCGTGAGACGACCTTCGAACGCGATCTGCATCCGCGTCATGATCGCCCGGCCTTGTCGAGTTCGTTTACCGGCTTATGCGTGCGCGTCGCGGAAGACCTGGTGAAGAAGGGCTATGTGGGCCGCACCGTGGGCATCAAGCTGCGCTACGACGATTTCCGCACGGTCACGCGCGACCTGACGCTCGACGAACCGACTGCCGACGCCACCGAAATACGGCGCGCCGCAACCGAATGTCTGAGACGGGTGGAATTGAATCGCAAGCTACGGCTGCTGGGCGTGCGCGTGAGCGCATTGACGCCGGCCAACGCGCAGCCGATGAAGCAGCGTCTACCGGTTCAGGCCGATTTGCCTTTTGCCAGCGACGATTAACCCGCTGCTTCCACAGGGACATTGGCATTCGTGCGCGCCACCGGCAAGCTGGTTTCCACACTCGACGCCGCAATCGAAAACGCAAACGTGTTGACCCCGTTCGCGCTTTCCGCCGACACCGTGCCGCGATGCATCTCGGCAATCGCCTTCACGATCGCAAGACCCAGCCCGTGATTTTCGCGACTATTGGTGCGGGACACTTCCGCGCGATAGAACCGGTCGAACAGATGTTCGAGCACGCCCGGCTCGATCGGCTCGCCCGGGTTGGCCACTGCTACGCGCAACTGATCCGCTGCACTTGAGATCGTCACCGTAATCGCCGCGCCCGGTGCACAGTGCTGGATCGCGTTCATCAGCAGATTCGTGCAGGCGCGGCCAAATAGCGAGCGGTTCACACGCGCCACGGCATCGCCGCGCAATTGCGCATGCACGCGCGCTTCTTCCAGCGGAATCTCCAGAAACTCCAGCGTATGCGCGACTTCCGCAGCCAGCGACACTTCGACGAGGCCCGTCGCGCGCTCGCCCTGGTCGGCGCGAGCAAGGAACAGCATGTCGTTGATGATCGCCCGCATACGTTCGAACTCTTCGAGATTCGATTGCAGCGTATGGCGCAAATCGTCGACCGAGCGGTTGCGCGTCAACGCCACTTCGGTCTGGCCGATCAGAATCGTCACCGGCGTACGCAGTTCGTGAGCCACGTCCGCGTTGAACGACTCGAGGCGGCCGTATGCGCCATCCAGACGTTCGAGCGCGCCGTTGAACGAATTGGCCAGATCGTTCAATTCGAGTGGCAGCGAGGCCGTATTCAGACGTTGCGAGCGGTTATTCGGACTCACGGCGGACGCATCTCTCGTGAGGCGCGTCAACGGAGCAAGACCGAGCCGCGTGACCGAATAACTCAGCAGCAGCACGGCGAGACTGCCCAACGCGGACAGCGCGGCGAGCGCCGCCCCGAACACACGCATTGTGCGAGTGTTCGGCGAACAACTGGCGGCGACCTGCAATTGCACAGGTGGGCGGGCCCCGTAAGCCGGTATCGTCACCGTGATGGTCAGCATATCCGCGCCGCCGCCGACTGGCGAAACCCTCGCGTAGCCACCCGGCCAGCTCGACACCACGGGCCCCTCGATAAGCTTGCCGTAGTGAAAATACGGATCGTTGCTCAACACCGAATACACGGTGCTGCCGTCGTGCGGCGTCATGTCAGTGAGCTTTTCGCGGGCCATACGCCACTTCTCCGGCGTCACCGCGTGATACACGATAATCCGCGCGATCTCGGTACGATCGTCGAGCGATTCGCGCAAATGGTGTTCGAGTTGCGTGCGCAACACCAGAAACAGCCCGGTACCGACCAGCGTGAACACCAATAGCGCCACAAGCGCGAACATCAACGCAAGGCGGCGCGCGATAGAACGGTTCATGATTGTTCTGCTTCCTCACGCACTTCGAGCACGTAGCCCATGCCGCGCACGGTGTGCAGCAGTTTCGAGGGAAACGGACCGTCGAGCTTGGCGCGCAGTCGTTTGATCGCGGTTTCGACCACGTTCGTATGACTGTCGAAGTTGACGTCCCACACGAGTTCGGTAATGGCGGTCTTCGAGAGGATGTCGCCTTGCCGGCGCGCCAGCACGCTCAGCAACTGGAATTCCTTGGCGGTCAGATCGAGGCGTACGCCGTCGCGGGTGGCGCGCCGGCCGATCAGATCGACGAACAGATCGCCCACGGAAATCAGCGTCGACTCCTGCGAACGCGTGCGGCGCGCGAGTGCATGCAGCCGCTCGACCAGTTCGAGAAAAGAAAAGGGTTTGGTGAGGTAGTCGTCGGCGCCTTCGCGCAGACCGCGCACGCGGTCGTTCACATGGTCGCGGGCGGTCAGCATGATCACCGGTGTCGACTTGCGCATGCGCAGCGCCTTCAGCACGCTAAAACCGTCGCGTTTGGGCAGCATGACGTCGAGGACGATGACGTCGTAATCGAATTCGGTGGCCAGATGCATGCCTTCCTCGCCGTCGAGCGCGACGTCGACAACCCAGCCCTGCTCTGTCAAACCGGAGCGCAGGTAGTCCACCACCTTATGCTCGTCTTCAACGATCAGCAATTTCATGCGCGTCCCCTTGTATCTGCATTATACGAAACGCTTCGTTTTCCTCGTTCCTGTCTGGCCGTGTCATTGTCAGGTGGCTCACTTCGCGGGAGCCATCGCCTCCTTCGTGTCCGCTGTGCTGCCGGGTGCCTGCGCGCCCGATACCTTCGTGCCGTCGTCCCAGCCGCCGCCCAGCGCCTTCACCAGCGAAACCGATAGGGTCATCTGCTGGCCATGAATCTGCACGTCCTGACGCTCGCTGGTCAGCAGCGACTGCTGCGCCGTGATGACGTCGAGGTACGCAACCAGGCCGCCCGAATAACGGTCGTTGGCAAGCGACAGCAGATGCTGCGCGTCAGTCACCGCCTCGTGCGACTGCTTCGCTGCGCCGTCCAGCACCGACAGACCTGTGATGCCGTCCTGCACCTGCTGGAACGCGGTTAGCACAGTTTGCCGGTAATTCGCCTCGCTCGCCTGGTAGCCTTCGCTCGCGAATTTCACGTTCGCCGCACGGCGGCCGCCGTCGAACAACACCTGGCCGACCGTCGCGCCAAGCGTCCACATCAGCGTAGGCGCGCTCAGCAGGCTTGCAAACTGCGTGCTTTCCCAGCCGATGCTCGGTGTCAGCGTCAGGCTCGGAAAGAACGCCGCTTTGGCAACGCCGATCTGCGCGTTCGCCGCGGCCATCGCGCGCTCTGCCGACGCGATATCCGGGCGGCGTTGCAATACGTCGCTCGGCAAACCAAGCGGAATCGGCGGCACATTCACGTCGATTACTTTGGGTTCGATCGCGAACTGCGGCGCGGGCACGCCGACCAGCGCGGCAATCGCATGTTCGTACTGCGCGCGCTGATTCAACAGGAGCTGCGCCTGCACCCGTGTCGAATCGAGCAGCGACTTCTGCTGCAACACGTCGAGCCCCGACACCGAGCCGAGGTCGTGTTCGCTCGTGACGTAATCGAGCGCCTTCTGCTGCAATTTCACCGATTGATTGAGCACGTCGATCTCGGCGTCGAGTTCACGCAGCGAGAAATAGTCGGTGGCGAGATCGGTGGTGAGGACGAGCCGTGCGTTGGCGAGGTCGTCCGCCGATTGCCGCGCTGAGGCCGCGGCGCCTTCCACTTCACGACGTATCCGTCCGAATAGATCGGTGTCGTAGTTGATCGTCGGACCGAGTTGCAGATTGTTCTGCACGGTCGAGGTTGTCGGCGTGGCGTAATTCGTGAGCGGACGATCTTTAGAGACTCTGAAGCGCGATCCCGACGCCGTCGCATCAACCTCGGGAATCTGCTGGGCGCGCGTATTCGCGAGCGTGGCTTTGGCCTGTTCATAATGCGCGCTTGCCGCGACCAGCGTCTGATTCTGCGCGAGCGCCTGCGTTTCCAGCGTGGCGAGTGTCGGATCGCCGAACGCGCTCCACCAGTCCAGCGAGATCGGCGCATGCGAAGGCGCCGCGACGCGCCAGTACGAATCGGTTTGCCAGGTCGGCGGCACCTCGGCTTGCGGACGCTGATAATCCGGGCCAACGGTGCACGCGGCCAGCAAGGCCGCGCTCGCGGCGGCCGCAAGCGTCCTCAGTGTCGTCCGCGCCGTCTGTATCGTTACTGCCCGACAAGCGCCCGCCTGCTTCGAGATCACGACGCCCCCTTGCCGTTTTTCCGCGGCTGCGTGATCTGCACGTGATCGCCGTCCGCGATCGAATCGCTCGGATTGATGATGATCTTGTCGTTCGCCTCGATCCCGCTTTCGATTTCGAGCGACTGCCCAAGGTCCTGCGCGATCACGATCTTGCGCAACGCCACATTGCCATTTGCATCGACCACAGCGACGCGTGGACCTTCGGCGCGAAACAGCAAGGCATTGCCCGGCACCATCAATTGCGCGTGAACGACCGCCGGCACGGCCACCTGCACATACGCGCCGGGTCGCAGCCTGTCGTCGGGATTCGGCAAGGTCACTTCGATTTGCAGCGAGCGGGTCGGCACATCGATCGCGCCGGAGATGTGCGTGATCGTGCCGTGGAACTGCTGCCCCGGCAATTCGGCCTGCGTGACCACGACCTTCTGCCCGACCGATACGTTTTGCGCGTACGCCTGCGGCAGTTGCACATAGACCCGCAGCGGATCCGACTGCGCCAATGCGAACAGCGCGCGGCTCGTGCCGCTGCCCGCGTCGATCAGGTCGCCGACATCGACATTGCGCTGCGTGACCACGCCCGAGAACGGCGCGACGATGCGCTTGAACGATTCGAGTTGCTGCAGGCGTTTCACGTTGGCATCGGCAGCAGCGACGTTGGCGATATCCTGTGTGTACGTGCTCTGCCGTTCGTCGAGCTCCTGCTGCGAGACCGCATCGCGTTGACGCAGTTGTTGCCAGCGATCCAGCGAGCTTTTGGCGAGGCCGAGACTCGAACTGGTTTGCTGACGCTGTGCCAACGCCTGCGCGAGCTCCTGATCGATTTCCGGCGTATCGAGATCGGCAAGCAGTTGCCCCTGCTTCACCCGCGCGCCGATATCGGCGTACCAGTGCAGCAGATAACCGGTCGAGCGTGCGTAGATCGGCGATTCGACATTGCCGCGCAACGTGCCCGGCAACAAGGTGTTACCGCCACCTTCAGTTTGCGTCGGACTCACCACGTTCACATACTGCGCGGCGTTCTGCCGGGTCGTTTCAGCGACTGAGCGGTTTTGCAGAACATCTGCGATCACCGTGCGCAATGCGCCCACGGCGAGCAGCGCCAGCACAATCCAGACGGCGATTTTCGCGCGTTTCCATTCGCGATTACGCGGCGGCAAAGCGTGGCCGCTTTCGGTCTCTCGCGAGGGAATCGCCAGCGATGCATGAGTTTTTTCGGTCATCTCAGTCAGCCATCTCAGTCAGCCGTCAATTAACGTTACGCGGGTTTGCCTTCGCCGCCGCGGTTTGGCGATGGGCCGTCGTTGCCGTGGCCGCCCGTTGTATCTGTGTCGTCATCGTCGTGGTGGCGCCGCGCGAGGCGCGTATGAATGCCGGCAAACACCAGCGGCACGAAAAACAGCGTGGACACGGTGGCGAACAGCAATCCACCGATCACCGCGCGGCCGAGCGGCGCGTTCTGCTCGGCGCCCTCGCCCAGACCCAGCGCCATCGGAACCATGCCGATGATCATCGCGAACGCGGTCATCAGCACCGGCCTGATCCGGCTTGCTCCGGCTTCGAGCGCGGCGGTGAGCGGCGGCGCACCGGCGGTGAGCCGCTGGCGCGCGAACGACACCATCAAAATACTGTTGGCCGTGGCGACGCCCATCGTCATGATCGCGCCGGTCAATGCGGGCACGCTCAAATGCGTGCCGGTCAGAAACAGCATCCATACGATGCCCGCCAGTGCCGCGGGCAACGCGCTGATGATGATCAGCGGATCGACCCACGACTGGAAATTCACCACGATCAGCAGGTACACCAGCACGATTGCCATCGCCACGCCAAGACCCAGACCGAAGAATGAACTGCGCATGGTCTGCACCTGGCCGCGCAAGGTGATCTGACTGCCACGCGGCAGCGACGCCCGCACGTTATTCACCAGCTTGTCGACCTGATTCGCGACGCTCCCCAGGTCGCGCTTCTCGACGCTCACGTACAGGTCGATCACGGGCCGGATGTTGTAGTGCGTGACTTCCGCGAACTGATTTTGCGGCGAGACCCGCACCAGGTTGCCGAGCAGTTGCGTCGGTCCGTTGGCCGAGCCCGATACCGGCGTGCGCAACAACTCATCGATCGACGAAATCTGATACTGCGGCGTTTGCACCGCGACGTTGTATTCGACGCCGTTCTTGTTGTTGAACCAGAAACCCGGCGAAGTCTGCGAACTGCCCGACAAAGAAATGAGCACGTTTTGCGCCACGTTGCTCGCGCTCAGGTTGAGCTGCTGCAGGCGCGTACGGTCCATCTGAAGATTGATGGCCGGTTCGTCCAGTTTCTGCTGGATGTGCGTGTCGACGGTGCCGGGAATCATCCGCACCTGTTTCAGCAGCTTGCGTGCAACGTCGAAATTGCACTCCTGATCCGCACCGGAAATCTGCACGTCCACGGCGGCGGGTAGACCGAAATTGAGAATCTGCGTGACGATGTCGGCCGGTTGAAAAAAGAACTCGACGCCCGGAAAGCGCTGCGGCAAGACCGCGCGCAATTTGTCCATGTAGGTTTGCGTCGGTTTGTGGTCTTCGTTCAGGGCCACCTGAATTTCGCCGTCGAGCGTGCCGATCGTGCCGGCGTTGCTATATGAGAGATTGATACCGCTATACGGCAAGCCGAGATTGTCGAGAATCGTACCGAGATCTTTAGGCGGCACGACCTCGCGGATAACCTTCTCGACTTCGTCCGCGAGACGGGCGGTTTCCTCGATGCGCGTGCCGGTCGGCGCACGCATATGCAGGCGAATGTCGCCCGCGTCCACACTCGGGAAAAAATCTTCGCCGAGCACGAAAACCAGTCCCATCGACACAATGCAGAAACCGAGGAACAGACCGCCGAACCGGCCCCGGCGCACCAGCACGCTACTGAGAATCACAATGTACGCGCCGCGCATGCGCTCGAAACCGGCATCGAAGCGGTGATAGAGTCGCATGAACAGATTCGGACTGGCACCGGCCTTGGGCTTGTGCGCATGGCCCATCAGCAGCATCGCCAATGTCGGCACCAGTGTGCGCGACAGTACGTACGAGGCGAGCATCGCGAACACTACCGCCTCGGCGAGCGGCACGAACAGGTAACGCGCGACGCCGGTCAGGAAGAACATCGGCACGAATACGATACAGATACACAGCGTCGACACGAGTGCAGGAATCGCGATTTCGCCGGCGCCGTCGAGAATCGCATCGTGCAGATTCGTGCCCATATGCAGATGCCGTTCGATATTCTCGATCGTCACCGTCGCGTCGTCGACCAGAATTCCGACCGCCAGCGCGAGACCGCCCAGCGTCATGATGTTGATGGTCTGCCCGAGCGCGTGCAGTGCGAGCAACGAGGACAGAATCGACAGCGGAATCGAAATCGCGATGATGCAGGTACTGCGCCAATTGCCGAGGAACAGCAGAATCATCGCAGCGGTCAGCGCGGCCGCAACCAGGGCCTCACGCACCACACCCTGCACCGCCGCTTTCACGAATACCGACTGGTCGAACAGCGCCGTGATGTGCAGGTCCGGCGGCAACGCGGCGCGCGCCGCCGGCAGCAGGCCTTGCAGCGTATTGACGATCGAGAGTGTCGACGCACTGCCGTTCTTCAGCACCGACATCAGCACGCCGCGGTGTCCGTCCTGCCGCACGATATTGGTCTGCGGCGAGAATCCGTCGCGCACGTGAGCCACTTCACGCAGATACGTCGTCGCGCCATTGAGCGTGCGCACCGGAATGTCGTTGAGCCCTTCCACCGTGGCGGGCGAGCCGTTCATATTGATCGTGTATTCTTTCGACCCGATCTTGGCCGTACCGGTCGGCAGAATCAGGTTTTGCGCATTGAACGCGCTGACCACGTCGGATGGCGTCAGGCCTTTTGCGAGCAACGCGCGCGTGTTGAGGTCGACTGAGATCAGACGTGATTTGCCGCCGTACGGATACGGCACGGCCGCGCCCGGAATCGTCACCAGTTGCGGACGCAGGAAGTTCAATGCAGTGTCGTTGAGCGCCTGCTCGGAGAGCTTCGGACTCGACAAGCCGAGCTGGATCACCGGAATACTGGAGGCCGAGTAGCTGATCACCAGAGGCGGCGTGGCGCCTGGTGGCATCTGTTTGAGCTGTGCCTGTTCGACGGCCACCGTTTGTGCGATCGCGGTCTGGATGTTCGCGTTCGGCTGCAGGAACACCTTGAGAATCGTGATACCCGCAAGCGACTGCGATTCGATGTGCTCGATGTCATTGACCGTGGTGGTCAGGCTGCGCTCGTTGACCGACGTGATGCGGTTGGCCATGTCTTCGGCCGACAAGCCCGCGTAATTCCAGATGATGCTGACCACCGGAATATTGATTTCCGGCAACACGTCGACCGGCGTGGTCAACAGCACATAGGGCGTCGCCAGCAGGATCAGGATGGCCATCACGATGAACGTGTATGGCCGCTTAAGCGCAACGTTGACGATCCACATGAAACGCGCCCGAGAGAATGCCGATAAGGAATTGAATCGCCGTGACTGGACGGTCGCGCTGTTTCAGCATTCGACATGCTGAAGCCGGCAAACATGAAACCACGTTGCCGGGGCCAATGCCCGCGCCTCTCCCGGTGAATCAGGCCTTATGCTAGATCGGTAGCACCAACGCCTGCATGGCGCCAAAATGGCGAAATTGTCAGGAAGGCTAATGTAATGATAGGCGACGCTTCAAACGCATGCGGGTTGACGATGTGCAAACGTTTGATAAGAGGGAGATAAGCTCTTTTAATGGAATTGCTAAAGGCATGTCTCGCCGAAATGCCACGAAACATGCCTTTAGATTAAATTGCGCAATGCAAAAACCTTACGCGCTGCGTTGCCTCATGCAACGAGCTTACGTTCGTCGCTTAGGTTCGTCACGTACGTTCGTCACCTACGTTCGTCACAAAGAGGTTGGGCCATCGCACTAATCGCCGGCGTGGCGGGAGGCAATGGCAGTCGCACGATTGTGCTGTTGCACAGGCCATCAACTGTATCTGTGAGATTTACAGGTGCACGAGCAGAATTGTTGTTCGCGCACCGATCCGCGCGATTCGCCTGTGCCGCGACGAGCGGCACGGCTTTCCTGCCGCCGAGGTTTATCAGCCCATGACCGCCAGCCCATTCCTCACAGCCGATGTCCTGATCGCCTATAGCGCCTACTTCGTCGGCACGGCGAGCCCGGGGCCGAGCAATCTCGCGATCATGTCGCTCGCCATGAGCGCGGGCAGGAAATCCGCGCTGACCTTCGCGCTCGGCGTGGTGTCCGGTTCGTTCTTCTGGGCCTTGCTGGCGTCGCTGGGTTTGTCGGCGGTACTCGCCACTTATTCGGAATGCCTCGTGGCGGTCAAGATTGCCGGCGGCCTTTATCTGCTGTGGCTGGGTTTCAAATCCGCGCGCTCCGCATTCAGCGCGGAAAAGCTGCCCACGAATACCGCACGCGAAGGCGAACCGCTCAAACGGCTCTATCTGCGCGGCCTGCTGCTGCATCTCACCAATCCGAAAGCGATTCTGGTGTGGCTCTCGATCGTCTCGCTGGCGATGTCGCCAGCAGGCGGCACGTCGCACACCGCGCCGGTGGTGCTCGGCTGCATGTGCATCGGCGTATCGGTGTTCAGCAGCTACGCGGTGCTGTTTTCAACCGCGTCCGCACGGCGTATCTATGTCGCGATCCGTCGCTGGCTGGACGGGTCGCTCGCGATCATGTTCGGTATTGCCGGGATCAAGCTGCTGACTTCGAAAAACTAGCGGCGCCTTCGGTGCGCGCCCGCTCTGCGATACTGTCGCTCTTATAACTCGAGCGGACAAGCGAACACGATGAGCGGTGGCAACGACCTGAATCCGGCAGCGAAGTACTCACCATTTCAAAAGCGGCTTTATCTGGCGGGCACCGTGATGGGGCTCGCCGCGCTGATCGCCGCGGCGATCATCTATGCAACGGCTCCGGCGCCAGACAGCGCCGTCTCCCTGTACGGGATCGCTGACCCGCGCTATCAGATCGAATTGCAGCGTATCGGCGGTAACGCGGCGGTGCTGATGGCGCAGCTCCATCAGTGGTTCGACGGTCTTTGGCACGGTACGGCGCTCGCTTATACGGTGGCCGTGCTTGGCGCCCTGCTCGCCGGCGCATGCTTTTTTGTCGGCCACTTCTTTGCCGATGACGAGCCGCAGGAACCGCACAAGCCGCAGGGCTAACGCGTTCCGGCGCGCCCCGGCAAACCTGCACCTAGGTCGCTTCTTTCACGTGCTGGCCAGGCTGCTCCACGCCCGCCGCGCGCAGCGCCTCGTGCAAGGTGCTGAAAATGCAGCGTGTTTCGACGATCGGCGTGATCCCATGCCGATCCATATCCGAGCGCAAATACCGGTTCACCCGCGCGAAAAACACCTCGATGCCGCTGCGCTTCAGCGTCTCGCACAACTCGCCAACTGAACGCGCCGCCGAATAGTCGAGGTCGGTGATCGCGCTCGCGTCGATCACGAACCAGCGCACCGCGCTCGGCGCATGATCGATCAGGCCGCGGGTGTCGTCGACGAAAAAGTGGTCGTTCGCGTAGAACAGGTCGGCGCCGAAGCGATAGACGATCAGCCCCGGCGCGGTCTGGAGTCCGGGCGCGGCCGGCACCGGCACCCAGATGCCGTCTTCGCCGGGGGCGAGAATCATGGTGTGCGGCCGGTAGCTGTGCCGCACATGCCGCAGCAGCGATAAGGCCACGGCCACCAGAATGCCGTGCTCGACACCGATCAACACCACGGCCGCCGCCGTGAACACGGCCAGCATAAATTCACCAGGACTTTCGCGGCGGATCGAAAACAGCGTCGTCAGATTGACCAGGCCGATGGCGATCGTAAACACGATGCTGGCCAGAATGCAGTGCGGCAGGTACTGCAAAAACCGGCTGAAAAACAGCAGCACCACGACCACCACCAATGCGAAGACGATCTGCGCGAACTGGCTGCGCGTACCGGCGCGATCGGCCATAGCGGTTTGCGTCGGACTGCCGTTCACCACGAAAGCGCCCGACAACGCCGCCACCGCATTGGCGGCGGCGATACCCAGCAGATCGGCATTGGTATCGACGGATTCGTGATAACGCTCGGCGAATACGCGGCTCGCAGCAGCGCTTTGCGCGACGATCATCACGAAGCACGAGGCGGCGACGGGCAGCAGATCGAGTATCTGCTGCCACGTAACGGACGGCATCCGCAGCGGTGGCAGCCCACCTGCCACCGCCCCCAGTATGGAAATACCGTGCGCCGCGAAACCGTAAATATCGCTTGCGGCAATGCCCGCCACTACCGCAATCAACGGGACCGCTAGACGGGGCAAAAAACGCTTGAAAACCAGAATGGAGACCACCACCAGCGCAGAGAGAGCGAGCGTCGGCAGATTGATCTGCGCCGACTCGCGCACCACGAGCGCGAGTTGATCGACGCTGCTCGCGGCATGTCCGGGTATGCCGAACATGTCGCCCAGCATGGCAATGCCGACCTGCACGCCGACGCCGGCAAGAAAGCCGACCAGCACCGTGCGCGAGAGAAAGTCAGCGAGAAAACCGAGCTTGAAGATCCGCGCGATAAACAGGAGTGCAGCCGTGAGCAAGGCGACCATCCCCGCGAGCGCCGCATATTCAGCGCTCGACGCCGGCGCCATGGTCGAGAGCCGGCTGGCGAAAATGGTGGCGGTGGCGGAGTCGGCAGCGACTATGAGGTGCCGCGATGCGCCGAAGAAGGCAAACGCAATAAGCGGTAGAAAGACGGTGTAAAGACCCGTGACGGCAGGCATGCCGGCAATGCGTGCGTACCCGAGCACCTGTGGAATATCCATCGACGCCAGTTGCACGCCGGCCAGCGCATCGCGCGCCGCCGCGGCACGGCTCAAAGGAAGTACGCCCTTCAGTACGCCAAAGCGTGTAGTGATGTTTGCCAGAAAATCCCGCATACGCGATGGTGCCCCGAACTTAGGTTATCGCGCATCGTGCCGTGACTCCGCACTCAAAGGCAAGGTTTGAGGCTTTGATCGGCAAAAGAAAATGGCTAAAAGCGGCAATGGCTTTGAACCCGCCACTGTTACCGCCCCACTTTGGCTTAACGCTTGAACTGCCCTGTGAGCGGATCCACGTGCCGCGCGAACCCAAACAACGCGGCGATACAGATCGGACAGGCGATGATGAACACGGCCAACATCTCGCACCCCGTAACAAATTGTTACCGCAAGTTTAAGCGATTGTCGTGCGAAATGAATGAGGGAAAACGCAAAACACTGTTGCCGCGTATTACAACGTCGTTACTGGTCTACGGAACGCAGCGCATGAAAATGCACCTGAAACACGGCAATTGCACCAAAAAAGCGTGTTCAACACGAAGCGCTATGACGCGCAAAGCTTTCCTTGCCTACAAACCGGTTACGTCGTTTACCCATCGACTTTCATCTTCGCGACAAAACGATTAGATGAGTGTTTCTACCGGCTCGACAACATCATGTGTTCTGCGACTCACAGGCCGTTCCTCCGCCACCCCTTATAATCCGGCATGACCAGAATCCCGCACTATCTCCCCTCGCAATCGGCCGCGCACGGCCAATCAACCGCCCCACACTCCCCGGCGGCCGCATGAAAACACCCAAACGTCTGCTCCCGCTGGTCGAAGAAGGCCTGATCGACGAAGTCATCTCGCAGTTGATGAGCGGCAAGGAAGCCACCGTCTACGTGGTCCGCAGCGGCGATTCCACACGCTGCGCGAAGGTCTATAAAGACGCCAAACAGCGCAGTTTCCGTCAGGCCGCGTCCTATCAGCAGGGTCGCAAGGTCAAGAACAGCCGCCAGCAGCGCGCGATGGAAAAAGGCAGCCGCTATGGCCGTGAAGTGCAGGAACAGGCGTGGCAGAACGCGGAAGTCGACGCGCTGTTCCAGCTCGCCAATGCAGGCGTGCGCGTGCCGCAGCCCTTTATCTGCACCGACGGCGTGTTGCTGATGGAATTGGTGACCGATGGCGACGGCAATGTCGCGCCGCGTCTGAACGATGTCGAGATGACCGAGGCGCGCGCGCTCGAATTGCACGCGCTGCTGCTCAACCAGGTGGTACGCATGCTGTGCGCCGGCATGATTCACGGCGATCTGTCCGAATACAACATCCTGCTCGCAGCCGACGGCCCGGTGATCATCGACCTGCCGCAAGCCGTGGATGCCGCCGGCAATCTGGAAGCGCCGGCCATGCTGGAGCGCGACGTGAACAATCTCGCCACGTATTTCGGCCGCTTTGCGCCGGCGTTGCTCGACACGCGCTACGGCAAGGAAATCTGGTCGCTGTACGAAGCGGGCGCATTGCAGGTGGATGTCAAGCTCACCGGCCGTGTGGAACTCGACACCACGCCGATCGATCTCGAAGCCGTGCTACAGGAGCTCGAAGACACGCGGCTCGACGAGGAAGCGCGGCTTCGCTATGAAGAGTCGCTGCGCAGCGGCACCTGAGCCACCTCTACGCAACGTGTAGGTGGCCAATAAGCGACCAACGAGCGGGGAACCTGGTGCACCTACGCGCCGCTCGCTGTGCAAAGAGATTACGACGCGCTACTGAAACTGGGCGCCTTAACCTTGACCGATGAAGCCGCCACACCCGGTGCCGGCCCCACCGACTCCCGCATCGTCACGCTTACCGGAAACTCGCGGAAGATTTCCCACGAGGTCCGATAGCACTGGTTGACGAGCCAGCGCACTGCGTTCTGCGTCAGCTCCGCCGTCGGGATATGCACCGAGGTGAGTCCAGGCGCGGCGTAAGCGGCCGAATAATCATCGTCGTAGCCGATCACGGAGACTTCGTCCGGGACGGCAATGCCTGCCTGATGGAAGCGCGCCAGTACGCTCACCGCCATCGTGTCGTTCGCGCAAAAGAGGCCAGTGAAGCGCCGCTTCGAATCGAGCAGTTTCTGCGCGGCAGCGTAGCCGCCTTCCAGCGAGAAGTCCGATTCGATCAGCGTGACGTCCTCGCGTGCGATGCCCTCACGCGACAATTCGGCAAAGAAACCTTCAAGCCGGATCTGATTGTCCGACGCGCTGAACGGCCCGGAAATCACCGCGATGTCCCGATGTCCATAATCGAGCAGCGTGCGTGCCGCCAGTTCGCCGCCGCGCCGGTGATCCGCGCAGAACGACGCCTCCGGCAACTGATCGAACGCGCGGTTCAAAAACACCATCTTCGGGTGCATGCGATGCAGCATGTCCAGGTCGTCGTCGTGCAGATCGTGGCTGATCACCACCACGCCGTCGCAATCGCGGCCGATCAGAAAACGCACTGCCTCGATGGCCTGCTCGCGCGGCGACACTTCCCCGCAACCCGTCGCCACCACCACGTGGCGGCGCACCGCGCGCAGTTCGGTGTCGGTCTGCTTGAGAATCGTGCCGTAGTAGGAGCCAAAGAAGGTCGGCACGAAAATGCCGATCATGCCGAGCGATTGCGTCGCCATTGCGCGGCCGATGGATGACGGCCGGAAATTCAGCGCTTCGATAGCGGCCTTCACACGTGCGGCGGCATCGGCGGAAATGGGGCCTTTGCCGGAAATGGCGCGTGAGGCAGTCGACATGCCAACGCCGGCCAGTGCCGCGACATCTTTGAGTGTTGCCACGCGGTTCTCCGTCAAGCCTGTTTGTATTCAACGACGCTGCATGCAGTCACTACAAACGCGCGCCGCCTTCTTCGTCGAACAGCGAAATATGCGCGCCATCGAACGAGAACGCCGCGGCATCCCCTACCGCCGCCGGCGTCTTCGTCTGGTCGATCGACGCGATTTGCACTCCATGATAGTCGAGCCAGATGACCCGGTGGTTGCCCATCGGCTCAATCAGTGAAATGTTCGCGCGCTCGTTCGTTTGTGTGCTCGAGCCGTCGTCCACATGCACGTCTTCAGCCCGTACGCCGAGCACACAAGGCAGACGATCCGCAGGCAGGTTTTTGAAAGGGTAAGCCGATACGTCGAGCCGCAAATGCGCTGTGCAAAAGTAGCGCGAGCCATCATACGTCTCAAGGGTGCCCTTAAGCAGATTCATCGCGGGCGTGCCTAGAAAGGTCGCGACGAACAGATTGTTCGGCCGCGCATAGACTTCGGCGGGTGTGCCGAACTGCTGGATCACGCCGCCGCGCATCACGGCCATGCGCGTAGCGAGCGTCATCGCTTCGACCTGATCGTGGGTCACGTAGATCATCGTCGCGCCCAGACGCTGGTGCAATTGCTTGAGTTCGCGGCGCAATTCGGTGCGCAATTTGGCGTCGAGATTCGACAGTGGCTCATCGAACAGGAACACGTCGGCCTCGCGCACGATTGCACGGCCAATCGCCACGCGCTGCCGTTGCCCGCCGGAGAGCTGCGCCGGCTTGCGCTTGAGCAGCGGGCCGAGTTGCAGCATCTCGGACGCCCGCGTCACGCGCCGCTCGATTTCCGCCTTCGGCGTGCCGTTGATGCGCAACGCGAACGATAGATTGCGCTCGACGCTCATAGTCGGATACAACGCATACGACTGAAACACCAGTGCGATACGGCGATCTTTCGGGTCGGCCCAGGTCATGTCTTCGCCGGCAATTTCAATGCTGCCGTCGGTCACGTCGATCAAGCCCGCGATGCTGTGCAGCAAGGTGGATTTGCCGCAACCCGATGGGCCGAGCAACACCACGAACTCGCCCGCTCGCACGTCGAGATCGAGATTCTCGATCACCGTATTCGCGCCGAGCTGGATCTTCAGATTGCGCACCGACACGTTGGCTGGATGCGATAGACCTGCCGCATCCGCCACCTTGCCGAGGCTCGCCACGTCTACCGCATGGGTCCCCGTGTTTGTCATTGCATTTGCCACCGCATTTGCCCTATTCACCAGGTTAGTCATGCTTTATCGCCCTATCCCTTGACGGCGCCGGACGCAATGCCGCGCACAAACCAGCGGCCCGAAATGAAGTAGACCGCAAGCGGCACCATCGAAGTCAGAATGGTCGCCGCCATATTGACGTTATAGAGCCTCTCGCCAGTCGTTGTGTTGATGATGTTGTTCAATTGCACGGTCATCGGCAGGTTTTTCGTGCCGGCGAACACCAGGCCAAGTATGAAATCGTTCCAGATGCCCGTCACCTGCATGATGACCGCGACGACGATGATCGGCGTGGACATCGGCAGCATCAGTTGCAAGAAGATGCGCCAGAAACCGCCACCGTCGATGCGCGCCGCTTTGAATAGCTCCTGCGGGATCGACATGTAGTAGTTGCGAAACAGCAGCGTCATCACCGGCATGCCGAAGATCGTGTGAATCACCACGATGCCCGGCAGCGAACTGAACAGATGCACGCTCGCGAGCACGCGCACGAGCGGATAGACCATCACCTGCACAGGAATGAAGGCGCCCATCAGCAGCACGCCGAACAGCAGCCCTGCGCCGCGCGGCCGCCAGAACGACAACGCGTAGCCGTTCACCGCGCCGATCATGATTGACAACACCGTGCTCGGCACGACGATACGCACCGAATTCCAGAAACCGACCTGAATGCCGTTGCAATCGAGCCCGGTGCAGGCGGATTGCCATGCGGCGCTCCATGCGTCGAGTGTGAAATGCGTGGGGAACGCGAGCAGATTGCCAAGGCGAATCTCGCTCATCGGTTTGACCGATGTGACGAGCATCACGTACAGCGGCAACAGGAAGAACAACGCGGCGGTCAGCAGAAATGCGTAGACGCCCAGACGTGCGGGTGTGAACGCCCGGCGGCGCCGGCGGCTACGGCTCGGTGTGCCGCCCTTTAGTGGAGGACTGAGCGTGTTCATCACACCTCTTTGCGCAACGCGGCGCGGCTGCGGGCATAGAAGAACGGCGTGAGAATCGCGAGTACCGTAGCCAGCAGCACAATCGATGCTGCCGACGCGAGGCCGATATTCGCCCGTCCAAACAGGTAATCCATGATGAACTTCGCCGGCACTTCGCTCGCCGTGCCGGGGCCGCCTTGCGTCATGGCGACCACGGCGTCGTAGAGCTTCACGACCATCACGAAGAGCAGCACGAAGGCCGTGGACATGGAAGGCCCGAGCATCGGCACGACAATGCTCGCGTAGACACGCCAGCGCGGAATGCCGTCGATACGCGCGGCTTTCCACAGTTCGTCGTCGATACCGCGCAAGCCGGCCAGCAGCAGCGCCATCACGAGACCGGACGCCTGCCACACCGTCGCGATGACGATGGTGTAGATCACCCAGTCCTGATCGACGATCCAGTCGAAGCGCGCATGCACGAAACCGAGCTTGTGCAACACGGCCTGCGCGCCGAGTTCCGGATTGAGAATCCACTGCCAGACCAAACCCGTTGCGACAAACGACATCGCATACGGATAGAGAAACACCGTGCGCAACGCGCCTTCCGCCACCACGCGCTGATCGATAAAAATCGCCAGCAATAAGCCAATCACCATGCACGCGACAATGAAGCACGCACCGTAGACCACGATGTTTTGCAGCGACAGCAACCAGCGATCGTTATTGAAGAGCCGCGTGTATTGCGTGAGGCCCGCGAAGTCGCCGGAAGGAAACGTACGTGAGTTGCTGAGGGACACGCGCGCGGTCCAGACCATCGTGCCGAGATACGCGAACACGACGGTCAGGACCATCGGCAGCAACGCCACCCATGCTGCTATCGGCAAGCGCTTTTTTAGCGGCTTTTTCGCCGGCCTTTTGCCTGGCGTGGACTCGGCGGCTTGCAGCTTGAGCGCTTGCATGGTGAGCGCCTAGCTCTTCAACGCACTGGCAAACGCCTTCTGCGCATCGTCGACCGACTGGTTCTTGTTCCAGAAGTTCGTGATGACGTCGATCAACGCGCCCTGCGTGTCAGGCGAGAGCAGCATTTCCGGATTCGGCAACTGGCGCGACTTGTCCTTCATGATCGCCATGCCCTCCTTCGCGCAGATGTCGAGACTGCTGGCGTCCACATCGGGGCGAATCGGAATCGAACCTTTCTTCGCGCTGAATGCGACTTGCGCGGCCGGCGAGGTCATCACCGTGGCAAGCAGATTCTGCGCCTTGATCGCGTTGGCATTGTCGGTTTTCGGGAACACGAATACGTCGCCCGCGACCAGATATGGCGAGTGCGGACCGAAGCCCGGGAAGCAGCCGAAGTCTTTGCCGGCAGTCTGGTTGGCGGCAGAGAATTCGCCCTTGGCCCAGTCACCCATGATCTGCACACCCGCCTTGCCGGAAATCACCAGCGCAGTGGCATCGTTCCAGTTGCGGCCAGGCGAGCCCGGATCGACGAAGTCATGCAGGCGCTTGAACGACGCGAGCACCTTCTTGAACGCATCCGACTTGACCGCATTCATGTCGCGATCGCGGTACACCTTCAGATAAAGATCGGGGCCGCCAACGTCGGCAAATACCGCATCGAACGTGATCTTTTCCTGCCACGGCTGACCGCCGAGCGCGAGCGGGATCACACCCGCGGCTTTCAGTTTGGTGAGATCGGCGATGAATTCGTCGTAGCTCTTCGGCTCAGCCGCAATGCCGGCCTTCTGGAACACCGGCTTCGAGTAGAAGAACCAGGCCGGCATATGAATATCGACCGGCGCGGCGTAGTAATGCCCCTTCACCTTGATGCTGTCGATGATCGACTGCGGGAACACGCCGTTCCAGTTTTCTTTCGCGGCAACGGTGTCGACGTTGTTCAGCAGGCCCTGGTCGATCAGGTCGTGAAACTGCTTGGACGTATTGAACTGCGCGGCGGTGGGCGGATCGCCGCCGATGATCCGGTTGATCGCGGTGGAGCGCGCCTGATCGGCGCCGGCCACCGCATTGTCGACCCACTGGCCACCGGCCTTGTTATACGCATCGGCGAACTGGCGAATCGCGGCCGATTCGCCGCCCGAGGTCCACCAGTGAATCACGTTGGCCTTCAGGGGTTCAGCATGCGCGACGACACCATGTAACGCCAGTGCTGCAACGACGCCTCGTAAGAGCATTTTTCTGCTGTTCATTCCGTCTCCTGTCGACATACAAACCAGCCCCACCTGCCGTTAGACCTGTGCTTTACGCTCCTTCAAAAACTTCGCCACCAATTCCGCACTGCGTTTGATTGTGCGCTTCTGTGTACTGTAGTCGACGTGCACGATACCAAAGCGACGTTCATAACCGAACGCCCACTCGAAGTTATCCATCAACGACCACAGAAAATAGCCGCGAATATCCACGCCGGCCTTGATTGCCTGATCGACCGCCGCGAGATGGCGCTTGAGGAACGAGATGCGCTGCGTATCGTCGACATGGCCGTCGATCACTTTATCGTCCGAGGCCATGCCGTTTTCGGTGATGTAGATCGGCGGCAGGTTGCGATACGTGCAATTGAACCCGGTCAGCAGATCGCGCAGGCCATCGGGATGCACCTCCCAGCCCATCTGTGTGCGCTCGACGCCTTCCAACGGCACGTCCCGGAATCCATGCGCGCCATCGCTCGCAACGTTGGTACGGAAATAATAGTTGATGCCGAGGAAGTCGAGCGGCGCGGAAATGGTCTGCATGTCGCCGTCGAGCACCAACGGCTCGGTGCCCGGCCACAACTCGAACAGGTCTTGAGGATACGCGCCCTTGAGGAGCGGATCGAGAATCCACGCATTGTGCTGGACTTCGAACAGATGCGCCGCACGCTGATCCGCGGCGCTGTCGCTATTGGCCGTGCCGCGGCCAATGTTGGCGACGATCCCTTTCTGCGAGGCCGGATCGTTGGCGCGCAACACCGGAATCGCGAGGCCGTGCGCGAGCAGCAGATGATGCATCGCCTGCGTCGCAAAGCGATCATCGGCGAGGCCCGGTGCGTGATGGCCGTTGCCGTAGCCGAGATAGGCCGAGCACCACGGCTCGTTGAGCGTCGCCCAAGCGTCGACCGTGCCGGCCAGTTCGCGGCTCATCAGGTCGGCGTAGTCGGCAAAACGGTAAGCGGTGTCGCGATTGAGCCAGCCGCCGCGATCTTCCAGATGCTGCGGCAAGTCCCAATGATAGAGCGTCACGAAGGTCGTGATGCCATTTTCTTTCAGGCGGTTCAGGAGGCGCTTGTAGAAGTCGAGCCCTTTGCGATTGGGCACGCCTGCCGCGTCCATCACGCGTGGCCACGCGATCGAAAGCCGATAAGCTTCGAGGCCGAGCGACGCCAACATATCGACGTCGGCTTCCCACCGGTGATAGTGATCGCAGGCAACCGCGCCGGTGTCGCCGGCCAGTACCTTGCCGGGCTTCGCCGAGAACGTGTCCCAGATCGACGGCAGGCGGCCGTCTTCATCCACCGCGCCTTCTATCTGATACGAAGCCGTGGCGGCGCCAAGCAGGAAGTTTTTGCGCCACAGCGAAGAGTCCGCGGGCGGAGTGAAGGGATCGGCGGATGCTCCGTTGGATACGGCTGAGGAGCGTGCGTCGGATACAGCGAATGCGTCGTTTGCCACGGATTCTCCTGCGCTGAGGTCATTGAACCGTAAGGCGGAAGCTGAGGTGGAAGCGCTTCCACAAGACCTGCGAACGATAGCAGTGCGAGATTCAGCGCAGCAATCAGGGTTTGTCTGGAGGGCTTGCTGGCATGCATGGCGATGCGATGCGACGCGCATGGGGTCCCCGTTGCGCCATGACAGAACGTCGGTCGGTCATGGCACTCAACCTTTAGCCACTTACTGTCCTGACGGCTTGTCGATCGGCTGCGGGGTGAAGGTCATATATTGTTTCAGATTGACACAGTCATTCAGTTTCAACGGCAACCCGTGGGACAGCATGCCACTGCCGAAACTCCGGATCAAACAGCATTAATTCCTCGCCTGGACAATCATCCGATCGCGTTACGGCGTGCGCTGAGCGGACTGCCAGATTGGCCGCGTCAAGATACTGGACAAACGTCCACTTCGATGCAGCCTCGCTTGTCTCGCGCCAGGCAAACAGGCCGGCCTGCTCGTACAGTCGGTCCACCACTTCAAGCGTCCCACCGTCCAGCTCGAACGCGAACGGCGGTTTTCCGTCAGCGGCTTCAATCCAGGTTCGCAGAAAACGGCATGGCTTGCCGCTTGGGCGCAACATTACCCGTCCCGACTGACCCACCCAGGCAAGATGCAGCAGCGCCACCAGCAGCCCGTTCGTCCGCAGAAACCACCTCTCGGTAAGGTTGGACGCCTCGATGACGTAATAGCGCAAACCTGGTTTCGCCCGGAAGATGCCCTCGATATGTGCGTCAACCGGCGACATGAAACACAACGGCGCTTCCCCCTCAGGAAGCCTCTCGGTCACGACTTCAAGCTCGCCTGGTTCCCGTTCAACTTGAAGCAACCAGACTTGCGGAGCCGTAAAGAAGCGATACATGTGTGCCATCGCCGGTCACTCCAGGCTCGAAATCAGATGGCACCCACATGTTGCCTCGTGTCCGTGTCTAGCGATGGGCGTGCCCTCGGCCATCATGAAATCGTCGCCCTCCAGAATCAGATTAGGCTGAACGCCTGGATGCAACGGGCACGACACGAGGTCACCCCTGCGGGCGACTGCCCTCCCGTCGAACACCATCGTCTCCGATGCGCAGATTACCCTGCCACCATGGTCGGTGGCATCACCGAGACGGATGAGATTGATCATGTTTCTCTTCCCAGCAATATAGAAAATGGTTCGCCGAAGACGATTCGATATGCCGACTCTGTCATTCAGGAAGGGCTGACCTTATGGCACAGTACAGGCGGTTTGCCAGAAGCTCCCCAGATGCACTGGCCTCTTGCGCAACGGCTTGAACAACATCCGCGGCGCTCCGTCGGCCACGCACATCGCACGGTCTTGTTTGACACAGCCCCTGCAATCAATCGGAGAATCCGAATAGATCAGTGGCGCAGCATGGGATGCTGATTTATTCTGAAAGATAGCAATTTTTAAAATCATCCCGGCGAGTCGAATTCTTGACATCCGATGCGGATGAACTCGCTTCCGCCTTTGTATTGATAACCCGCCACTATAGTGTCCGGATAGGGATCGAACGCTGTTGGTGAATGCACACGCTTGTAGTATTGCGCGTCAACTTGGCCGCGATATCCGTAATCTTCATTGTTCTTCCGGATCCGAGCAAGCCTGAGATCGTTCTTCAACTTGATCAGCTCTGATCGGTCAGCCGCTAGCTCAACATAGAAGATGCTTCCGGCACCGAGATAGGCATAGAAGGTAGCTCTCTTTGCCGCATAGCCAAAAACCGTGACACCCGGCGGAAGCGTGTATTTCTTGTATAGCTCGTTGCGATCGCCTGAACGGTCGCCGCTATCGACTTTCACGCCTAGTCGAGTCAAAGCGTCACTCATACTTTCATCGCTTCCATCGAATGCACCAACAGCAGCGGGGTCATCGACAGTACCAGGCTTGCACAACACGGCATTCTGCAACGTATTACCCAGATCGGTTTTCGATCCTATCTCGCTCGCGCCGGTCTGCGTCATGACAGCCAATAAAGCCACTCCTAAAAACATGTAGAAAATTTTCATTTTTGGTGAGTCTCAAGTCTATTCTGGTCTAAAAGGCTGTTAAAAAATCTGCGATGATCTACGCAAACACAACTCCTTAGTTATCCGGCCTTCACCGTTACGTGCATATGTGTATCGTGCGGCTGGATCCAGTTAATCCACGGCGTATAAACTGCTGATCCGGAAACCTCATGGTCCGCGGTCAGTTCCTGGTAGAGTGCAGCCATTTTTTGGCCAGCTGGACCGGTCGGAAAGGCGTGGTTTCTGTCGTACGGTCCGTGGTTGTGTATAAGAAAATGGATGTTTTCCTGGCCGTCATCAAACCGGACTACATCCAGTCCGATACCCATTTTGTGCAAACTGGAACCCAACATAGGTCGCCATGAACTTGAAACTGCAACGGTATCGATATGCAGTCGCCAGGCCGCTTTGAGAAGGGCGGCAAACGTGCGTGGAGACGTTCGGCGCAATGCCTGCTGGACGGTGGTGCGATTACTGGTATTGATGGCATTGGCCAGAGCTCGATCAGCAAACGACACTGTGATTCCCAGTTCCACAATCCGGACATTAAACGGAGCCATCGAGCGGGAGTTTGCGCCCGCTGCATAGATCGGCTGGAGTACTGCCATCCAGTCAACAATCGCCTGCTCGCTAATCGGCTCTCCTTCCACCTGCCCGTGTAATGCTGTCCGCGTCAGAGTCTCTGGCGGACACAGGCGTGTAATGGCCCCATCGTCGTATTCAGGGCTGATCTTTAACCAAAGGTCACCATTCAGATAACCGTAGTATTCGTTGTCTGCCCCTTGCTTCGCCGCGAGTGTATTTTCCGGAAGGTTCGCGAGAGGTGGGTTCCTTGCGGCAAATTTATCCTGCAAGTCTGACCGTAATTCGTAGATGCGCACTTTGCTGTGCGCGGCATCTGGCACGGTCCAAGGGAAAAGCTGGAACCTCCGGTTTTCTCGGTAGGCATCGCTGGCAATGTGCAATGTGATACGGGTGACGTGATCAGGAATGTTGATGGGGGGCAGCGAGTGCACCCAGCGGGTCCCGTCATGCAGAGACGCATTTCCGGGCAGCGCCACCTTTGCAGGGAATCTAGCAGTTACACCATTCGCGCTGTTATAGGGATAGATTACGTCATTGGTATCAGCATTGACCACAACATAAGGAAGGCCGGTCAGATAAGACGCGGAATCCGTTACTCCCCGGTGCGACGTGTCATTCCCGTATACGTCGCTGTACATGGAGTTTCCTTGATCTAGTGGCGCACAATAGACTACAAAACTGACCTTGCGCGTCATGCAGTTCACATCCTGGGTCGGCTGATTCTGACCACATGTCATGATGCCAATGGGAGTTTGGGGCGTACCAGTCATCCGTTTTTCTCCTGTATTGATCGAGGGGCTGCACAACAATCATCGTTGTCACCGATCTCCTCGCTGGCGGGTTGCTGTGCTTCATGGGGATGCAGCTTGATGTTCTGCGAGCTTGTAGTCCAGACGCGCTGGGTCAATCCGTTTTCGTCAGTGACGCCATACCAGGTCGGACCGTTCTCCGCTTCCAGGCGATAGGGATAGTTACGGAGAGTGGCACCGCTGCGGTCACGAACCGTGAACTGTGCGCTATAGCTTTTTTCGCCAGGCATATCGGGAAGCGGCATCCGCATCGAGGTCGGTCCCGGCTTGTTCCACGAGGCACATTTCTCAAGGATTTTTCCAGGCGTGCCGTTCTCGATGCCTTCGCCATTGATTCTTATGTAGGATCCCTGCGCACCGATCCACACTTCCTTCGACGCCGTGATGATGATTCTTCCGTCCGTGCTACTGATGGTTAGGTCCTTCAGCGCCGCAAGCGCCATGTCGTCACTTTGCGCCTGAATATCCACCCTGCCCCTCGCGGCGAAGAGCCGGATTCCAAACTGCGCCGCAAAGAATGAGACCGCCCCCCGGACTGACGCAAGGAAGGAGCGGCCTGAAGAAATACTCACGTCACGGCCCGTCGTTATTGCCACGTCTTGCTGGCTTGCCAGGTGCGTGCTTTGCACCGAGGTGAATCCGAAACCGGCCGCGCTTGCAAACACCATGTCGGGTCGCTCGAGTTGCGGAAACGGGTTCCCGTCGGTTTTAACCTCACCGCGTATTGCGTCGTTCTGCGCCTTGATGTCCTGCGTGACGTCGTTCTGGTCCGCTCCGATCTGCTGGGCCTTGTGCTGCTGCGCGAGCTTCGCCAGGTCTTCATGCTGCTCGCGCGCCTGTGTCAGGCGCCGCATCGTCTCGCCCATATCCTTGACCGGTGCATCTGCACCATGGCGCGCTTCGGTGGTGATCAGCATGCCGCGCCCAGCTCGCATCACCGCTTCAGCATCTGTCGCAAGTTCAACACCTTCACCACGCGCTTCCTTGCGCCCCGCGTTACCTGCAATTCGCGTGTTGTAGCCAAGCACCAGCCGCGACTGTGCGTAATCGCTCGTTACCTGCACCTGGGGCTTGCCGGTCGTATCGTCCGCCACGAAGCTGTTGGACATTCCCCCGTTGATTTCCTGGGTTCGCGTGCCTGACAGCGCCTGGTTATCCGGTAGCGTCCACGGCGGCTGGTTGAACTGGTTCACCATCCGGTCAGACACGTACGGCCTGTCGGGGTCGTCATCCTGATAGTTAACCGTGATCTCCTGGCCAATTCTCGGCAGGTAGATAGTGCCGAACCCGTCGCCCTGCCATGGCGAGGACACCCGGACCCAGCAACTGGAATTCTGGTCGTTGTTGCCCAGCCGGTCCCAGATAAAGCCGACCTTGATACGCGCATAGCCGTCGACCCACATGGGCTGATTGCTGGGGCCAACCACGATGGCCGTCTCGTTGACACACCTGGGCTTCTTTTTCAGCCGGTTTTTGAAGAACGTATCGGCCGGTTGCAGCGCGAACTCTGTCTCGCACTGGTACCGCGCCCCATCGCCAAACGGGCGGCTTGTCTCATCGACATTACGGATATCGACCGTGGTCGAGACCACCAGGTATTCGGCGTTCGCCTGTTTGACTGGATGGTTTTCAAGGTGGAAGGTGAACCCGGTTGCGAGTCCCCGCAGATTACCCTTGCCGTGTGCACGCAGGCCGCGGCAACGCTCGCCGTCAAGGCGAACGCGCGCGAGGTGTTGCGCTTCCTGCTGGACATTGTTCGGATCACCTGATAGACCCATCGCGCTAGCGAGCGGCTGTGAGTAATCTCCCCAGCCATAGTGCTCGGCGTTCGCAAACGTGATGTCACTGGCGTCGTCCACGCGTGCACCGAGGTTCGCACGCGAGCGCGTGTAGTCATAGTCGGTCAGGCTGACAGAACCGGCTGTCAGTTCGCGCGACACGGTCAGCTTGTGAATGTGTTCCTCGTCGATGCGCTTGCCATCCGGCGCATGGTACGAAATGGTTTCGTAGGCGGGGCCGTGGCGCTTGTGCGAGCCGGGACTGTCGCACAGTATCAGGGTCGCGCCATCCATGAAGAAATACAGTCCCCATTCGCGCCACAGCCTGCGAAGAAATTGGAAGTCACTTTCCCATATCTGACGCACGTAGTCGCGCTTCGGGTACACCCCGCTATGGACAGGACCAGCCAGCCGCAACTCATGCGGAAATCCGTAGCGCTCTTCGTTCAGGATCGATTCGCTGATCTCGACAACACTCTGGTTCTGGAAGATACGGTTTTCGCGGTTAAGCGTCGCGAGCCACAACCACGGACGCACTGTAAAACGATAGTACGCATGGCGGTCATCTTCGCCCGTACAGCACACCTCCGTTATCAGGCCAGTAATTTCGCGCCTGCCTGCGCCTATATTCGCGCCACCCGAGGTGCCCAGAGCGCCTGGTATGAAAGTGCCTTTACCCTCGAACTCGATCGATGCCGTCAATTCCTTGCCCACCAGTGCGTCGGACGAAACCAGCTCCTTCGCCTGCCACAGACCGAGCGTCGGTTTATCCACCGTCATCAGGTCAACCGTGTACTCGTATAGCCTGCCAAGTTTTTCAGTGCCCGACAGGCGCTGGGCGGTCAGAATCGGATTACCTCCCCATGTCGGTAGTGACGAGCCGGATATGGCAAGCGTGCGGGGCTGGACTGGTTTGAACATGGGCGTGAACTCCGTGACTAGCCGCGTATCGGCGTGGTATCGCTCTTCAGGAAGCCGGTCCGATTTTCCTCAATAGCAAGCTGAGCACGGAGACGGACACTGTCTGTTGCTGCCTGGACCTCCCAGCCGCAGTACTCAGTGTTTTCGCCGAGGCAGCCCGTATCGTCCGCGTTCTGATTTTTCATTGTTGAGTCTCCCGGTTTAAAATCGTGACAGACCATGCCCAGCGAGCATGCCGAGTGACGTCGCCTTGGCTCAATAAGACAAGTCCGAAAAACGGGGAAATAAGGAATAGTTGGGCGATTGCATGAAACGTTGCAGATAGTGAAGAGATCGTTGGAAACTCGCTTCAGGACGCGTCAACTTTGTCTTTTGCGTCATGAAGGCGTGAAGTAGCACTACCGCGTAGTGAAGAAGTGTTTGGTGATTTGCGCGATCGGCGCAGCCGCCACAACGGTCCATGATGTGAGGGAGATGCTGGTGGTGGCGCCGTACGCGATCCATTCGGGCGCCGATAGCCAGGCGGGGTCCAGACGTGGGCGGAGACGAAGCTGGGCTGGTTGCGGTGTTACTTGCGACTAGCCGACGGTGAGCCGTCCCGCCATGACAGGTTCAGGCGCGTCATGGCCGCGCTTGATGCACTGCAGTTCGAAGCTTGCTTCGTACGCCAGGCGACGTCTGTGCCCGATACTCGCGGGTGAGATCACCGGTATTAACGGTAAGACGGTGCGCGACTCACATCGCGGCGACCAGCGCGCGAATCATCTGGTGTCGGCATACGGCAGCGACCTAGGCATGGCGCTCGGTCGGGTGCGTACGGCAGACAAGAGTAACGAGATCACGAAGACCGATGCGATGGGCCGTCAACGATGCATTGCCGGGAAGATCGTTCAGACACAGGCGGACTAGGTGCTGGCAGTCAAGGGCAACCAGATGGCGCTAGCGCGCCTTGTGTACGTCATCTTCGACGCACTGGTGGGCTAGCCCGCTATGTACGTAGGTGCCAGCTTGCAATGCGGCGCACCTGCCACTTCCCGCTGCGAACCCAGCGCTTGAATGAGGTTTTCCACGAGCTTCGCGTGGTAGATTTTTAACCCGCTTCTCAATGTAAAACGCTGGGCGTCGCGTCAAGCGCCCAGCGTGACGCGCCGTCAAGACTTCTTCGCCGGCAGATTGAACGCCCCGCCGTCATAAGCCTCGCAATACGCTTTCCAGTCGGCGTTCACCTGCGCCTCGCACTGCGTCGCGAGTTCGATCAACGGCAATTGCCAATCCTTGCGATTGCCGAACGCGATCAGCTCGTCCGCAATCGACGATTTTTGCCGGCCGCCGCTGCGCAGTTGCCCCCACGCGCTCAACTCGGCCATGCTGTTGACCACTGCTTCGAGCCGCGGCAGTTTGCCGTCCCAGTCGCTCAATGCCACGCGGTCTTCCGAAGGCTGCAAGCTGCGCAGCACGTAGGAGCGCTGATTGAAATCAACCGCATGCAGGAACGCCTGCGAAACCGCCTGATTGCGCCGCTGAATTTCAACCACACGCTGCGCCTCGCTCTGCCACTTCGGCTGTGGCGTGCGTACATGTGGCGCCACCGAAGAAGGCAGCGCCTCTTTCAGATCGATCAGATAGTTGCCGTCCGGCGAGCCTTTGCCTTCGACGAGAATCACGTAGCGGTCCACACCGAGGCTGCCGGTGCCGGCAATCCGCCGCGCCACGTCGAGGATGCGATAGAAGTCTGGATTGGGTTCGCTGGCGGCGAACTGATGCATGAACTCGGTGACGGCGGCGCGCGCCTTGTCGCTAACCGGCAGCGCTTTCTTGCCATCGACTTTCAGCACGCGGGTCTTGCCCTTGAGCGTGGAGCGCCGGTCGAGATGCGCGGCGCGCGTGCGGCTCACCAACGCGTCGAACAGATCACGCACCATACCGGTCGACGTCTCCGCTTCGATCCAGCGCGATTTGCCGAAGGCGAGCGCCGCGCCATAGGCATCCACCGCAGTGTGGCATAGCGCGAATGCCTGTGCGCGGCTCAGTTTGAGGTCGCTCGCGCCGACCAGCACGCTCGTGAGCAGCCGTACCAGTTCGTAAAGACTCGGTGCGAGGCAGGCCTCGTCGAAATCGTTGTTGTCGAAATAGCCGAGGCGGTTGTCGCCCTTGTAGCTGCCGAAATTTTCCACATGCATATCGCCGCAAATCCACACTGGCGGCGCATCGTCGAGTACCTTGTCACGTGGCAGCCGCGCGTAAAACAGATGACAGGTGCCACGCAGAAACACAAACGGCGAGCCGCGCATGAGCTTGTATTTCATGGCGAGCCGTTCAGGATCGCGACCAGTATTGAAGCTGGTGATGGTCCGTGCGATATCGGACATGTGTTTTCCTTTTATGCGGCGTGTTGTGTTTCAGTACCGGTTCAATGCGAGCGGATCGAATCCACGAGCGCATGGAGATTGAGCGGCTTCACACGAATCACACCGCCACGCGGGCTGTCAATATCGGCGACCAGCATGAACGACAGCGACACGATCAGCGGAACGATCAGCAACAAACCGGCTCCCGCTTTCAAACCGCGCGCACCATAGCCGACCAGCACATTGGCGCACGCCGCTATCATCACCATCAGCGCCCACGCCGCGACGGGGATGCGATTCCACCACGCGGCCTGCGTGTAACCCTGTGTGTTGAGCACATCGTTCATTCCGGCGACAGCGAGCGCGGCCACCGGCGTGGGCTGTGCACCCGCGGCATTCTTCACTGTAGTCCACATTGCATCCTGCAGGCGCGATGTCTCGACATTGACTTTGGCGAGCTCGGCGACGTCGCGCGTCGTGTAGAACATCACGCGCTCGTCGAGATACGTTTTCAGCAAACCGCGCACGGTCGCCGCATCGGCGGCAGGCAGCAGATCGGCGCGGACGTATTCGGTGCCGATCGCATTCGCTTCTTCTTCCTCGTAGTTCTTGCGTTGATCGTAGCGGCCTACCGCCATCGAAAAAGTGAAACCGATGATCAACGCGAGCAGCGTCAGCGTGGCCGCCTGAATTACGCTGAAGTCGTCGCGTGCAGCGTCGTCGATTCTTCTGAATCTGCGCAGCAGCGACGCGCCGATGCGCGCCGCCAGCCACATCGCAACAAAGGAAGCGATGAAGACGAGTACCGGATAATCGAGAATGTTTTGCATGAGCGAGCGTCTTTTTTATCAGAGTTTGTTAGCGGGAACGCTTTGGAGAGCGATTAAACGTGCATGGCCACTTGCATCATAAGAGACGAAGCGCGGATGGGGAAGCGTGCGGGTGGCAAGTGAACAGGCGCGTGGCGGCCAGCATGCCGACCGTCAGGAGCCTGTCATCAGATAGTAACGTCCGTCCGCCGTGACGTTGAAACCGAAACCGCATTCCGTCAGTGAGCCATGCGTCGCTACATCGAGCGTCTCCGGCGCGGAGAACTTGAATTCGATCAGGCATTTGTCGGCGTGTTTATCCGCGTGTTTGTCATAAGACGCGAGGCTGCTGATCCTGGCGGTGGCATCGAGCGGCGCATCGCCGCCGCCATCGGTCACCGGCACACGTGCCACGCCGTCGTAGAACCGCACATAGGCCGACAGGCTGCCCATATTCGCACTCGGTTGACCGTCCGCACCCACGGTCGGATACATGAAGTCGCCGTCGATCCGATAGACGCCGCGCCGCCCTTTCACCGGCTTCACCTCGATGCTGTTCCACGCGCCGAAAAACATATAACTCGCAAAACGCGCGCCGTTCGGCGGCACACCATTCACCACCGCTTTGCCGGCGATCGACTCGAGACGCTGACGCGCGGCCGCTACGGCACGGCCGAGCAGCGCGTCGTTGGGATAGTCGTTGCCGCGGCTTATCGCGGTTCGGTAGTACGCGCGCGCATCGGGCAGCGCGCCCAGCTTCAGTTGCACGTCGCCCTGGTGGACCAGCGCCATCGCCACGCGAGCCCGCGCCGAACTGGTGGCTTTCGGCGAGTTCGCCTCATCGGCCTGCATGGCGGTGGCCTCGGCGAGTGCTGCTTCCATCTCGACCAGCGTTTGCGCGTCCTTGATGCGCCCTGCTTCGAGCGCGGCCACGCCCAACGCCGCGCATGACGCATTCGTGCGGCACGGTACGTCTTTGGCCGCCAGCAGATTGCGGCGATAAAGCTCGGCGCGCGAATCGGCAGCTTCCGTTTGTGCCGCGACG
Organism: Paraburkholderia sp.; assembly: GCF_035656215.1. Lineage (GTDB taxonomy): Bacteria > Pseudomonadota > Gammaproteobacteria > Burkholderiales > Burkholderiaceae > Paraburkholderia. Next base: position 2,805 of record NZ_DASRSY010000468.1, on the reverse strand, counting down.
AGCGCAGGCACGAGCGCGGCAGTAGCAGCAGAAACGACAAGGGCAGCAGCGGTGACGGCAGTTTTGACGTTCATGAGAAAGAGAGGACGGTGGCAATGACGCATTTCGAACATGCGCTTCAAGTAGCCGTATGCGCGGCACGTTTGACCCAGGTTGCCAGCGGACGCTGGCCGTGACGCTGACAGAAAACCGGCGATTGCGCGAACCCTTACGTGATACGCATCTATCCGGCCGCCTACACCCCTGCCTGCGCCCCGAACTTCTTACGATACGCGCCCGGGCTCGTCAATGCGATACGCCGGAAGTGCCGTCGCAGCGATTCTTCGGAACCGAAGCCCGCCAGCTCCGCAACACGCGCCATCGGCAACGAGGTCGGAGCTTCGAGGAGTTCTCGCGCGATCCCCACGCGTTCGCGCACCAGCCATTCGTAGGGCGCCATGCCGGTGGCATCGTGAAACTGCCGCTGAAGGGTACGTGGACTCATTGCCGCCCGTTCGGCGAGCGAGCGCAAGGTGTGCGGCAACGCGGGATGGTGATGCACCCAGTCCATCAGTTTCGCAAGGCGGCCGCCTTCGTCTTGCGGCATGGGCCGCGGCACGAACTGCGCCTGACCGCCCTCGCGATGCGGCGGCACCACGAGCCGCTGCGCAACCCGGTTTGCGACTGTGCTGCCATGATCGCGCCGCACCAGATGCAGCAGCATGTCGAGTCCTGCGGCCGATCCCGCCGAGGTGATGATCTGCCCTTCATCCACATATAAAGCATCCGGCTGCACGTGCAATTGCGGATAACGTTGCTGCAGCTTGTCGGCGTAGCGCCAGTGCGTCGTGACGGTCTTGCCGTCGAGCACCCCTGCGGCAGCCAGCACGAACACGCCGGAGCAGATCGAACACAGGCGTGCGCCGCGCTCGTAGGCGGCGCGAATCTTCTTCAGCAGCGGCTCGGGCGGCAGCTCGCCGGCATCGCGCCAGCCGGGGATGACGATCGTGTCAGCGCGATCCAGGAGCTTGAGGGTGTACGGCGCCGAGACGGTAATGCCACCGGCTGCGCGAATCGGACCGGGTTCGCTCGCGCAGACGGCGAAGCGATACCAGTCCACGCCGAGTTCAGGACGTTCGAGCGCGAACAGTTCGGTTACGCAGCCGAATTCGAACGTACAGAGCCGGTCGTAAGCCAGCGCGACGACAAGATGATTGTGCATGGCGTGATGTTACCGGAGATTGACGATTACGCCACTTACCCGGCGCGTGCGGCGTCGCGACAATGAAGGCTCCAGAATCGCTTCGCCACGCCATCACGCTCACTCTCCTACCGGAACCTCGCCATGCCGACCAGCACCGCCAGCAACGCCGTCAATGCCGTCCCCGCTGCTGATAGCGCCGCCGCCTTCGCCCACTTTCAGACGTCGCTGCAATTCGAAACCGATTGCGTCGATGTTGCCGCAGCACTCGCGAGCGGCACGCCCGGCTTCGTGCTGCTCGACGTGCGCAGCCCGGCGCTGTTCGAGCAGGGCCACGTGCCGGGCGCGCTGAACCTGCCGCACGGCAAGATCGTGGCGTCGAAGCTCGCCGGGTACCCGCAGGACACGCTGTTCGTCACCTACTGCGCGGGCCCGCACTGCAACGGCGCCGCGCGCGGCGCACTGCGTCTCGCGCAGCTGGCACGGCCCGTCAAATTGATGATCGGCGGCATCACAGGCTGGCTCGACGAAGGGTTCACCCTTGTGCAAACCCCGGCCAGCCAGGAGGTGCTCGACGCCCATGGCTAAGATATTGAAAATCAATTAAACAAACGCCACGAACTGTCGGTAACAGGTTCAGCCGCACCTCTCCCGCGGTTGGACTTAACATGCAGAGCTCATACAATTTTGAGCTGGTCGCAATCTCGTTCATCGTCGCGGCGTTGGCGTCGTACACGGCGCTCGATCTGACCGGCCGCATCTTCCTGCTGGCCTCGGCCCGTCTGCGGCACGCCTGCCGCCTGGGCGGCGCCGCGGCGCTCGGTGTCGGGATCTGGTCGATGCACTTCGTCGCCATGCTCGCCTTCTCGCTGCCGATTCCGCTCGGCTACGACTTCGCGACCACCGCTTTTTCGCTTGGACTCGCGATCGGCGTGTCGTATCTGGCGCTGGTCATGACGACACACACACGGCTCACGCGGCTTCGGCTCGTGGCCAGTGGCGTGCTGATGGGCTTCGGCATCGCCGGCATGCACTACACCGGCATGGCGGCGATGCAAATGGATCCGGGCATCCACTTATCAGCCGGGCTAGTTTTCGGACTGGCTGCTGGAGACTTCATGAAAATTGACGTAGCGACTTTCCAAACGGTGTGGCTGATCACGTTTCTGTGCAGTGCCCTCATCACGACCGCGCTTTCGCGCATGTTTGCGCACGTCGGCGCCTTTCGCTTCTGGGCCATCGGTTTTTATCTGCTTGCCACCGCCACGGCCTGCTTCGCGTTGCATGCGATCTGGCACACCGATCTGCTGTTGTTTGCCACCGCGACGCTGGCGTTGCAAAGCCGCATTCTGATCTGGGCAGGCACGCGCGATCTGTTCGGCGCATCGGCGCCGTGGCGCGCTGGTCTTGTTGTCACTGCAGTGTTCTCCCTGCTGTATGGAAGCGCGCTGGCATGGAATGCGCCGCTGCTGGTCCGCGCCAGTTTGCTGGCGCTGTTTTTTGCGCCGTGCCGGGCGGCGACGCTGTATGAAGTGTACCGCCGGCGCCGTCCGCGACTCGGGCCGGCACGTATGCTGGTGGCGGTGGGTAGCGTTATCGCGACGCTCAATGCCATCGTGCCGCTC
>NZ_DASRSY010000467.1:0-13447 GCF_035656215.1 Paraburkholderia sp. | reverse complement strand
TTCAGTTCGCGTTGCGCGCCGATGCGCGGAAAGCCGGGGATGTGCGTGCGGGCCATGCGAATTCCTTTTGTGCTTTGTATGAATTGGCGCTCAGTGTGGAAGTCGCGCTATGATTCATCAAGCGACATGTTTTCACCAATGTATGAGCCAAATTCATATCCGAACAGAATCTTCCAGAACGGAGCCGCGAGATGCTTGAGCTTCGCCACTTGCGTTCGCTGATCGCCATTGCCGATTCAGGCAAACTGGTGGCGGCTGCCGAACGCGTTCATCTGAGCCAGTCCGCGCTGTCGCATCAGATCCGCGATATCGAGGCGCATTACGAGGTCTCGCTATTCGAACGCACCAAGCAGGGTTTGCGTTTTACTGCGGCGGGCGAGCGGCTATTGGCGCTCGGGCGCGAGACGATTGCAGCGGTGAGCGCGGCGGAGCGCGATCTCGTGCGGCTGAAAGGCGACACGCGCGGCGAATTGCGCATCGTGCTGGAATGCCATACGTGTTTCGATTGGCTGATGCCGGTGATGGACGAGTTCCGCCGGCGCTGGCCCGAAGTCGAAGTCGATCTGGTCGCGGGTTTTCATGCGGACCCGTTGCGCCTGTTGAGCGACGGCAAGGCGGATGTGGTGATCGGTTCGAAGCCCGCCACCAAGCGCAGCCTGCATATCGCGCCGCTATTTCGCTTCGAAATTCTGGTGGTGATGGCCAACGAACACCGGCTGCGAAATAAACGGCGCGTGGTGTCGGACGATCTTCGCGACGAGACACTGATTACCTATCCCGTGCCCGAAGCGCGTATCGATCTGATTCGCGAAGTGCTCGAACCGGCCGGTATCAAGCTCGAGCGACGTACGGCGGAGTTGACCATTGCGATCATGCAACTGGTGGCAAGCCGCCGGGGGATCGCGGCGTTGCCGAACTGGGGCGTGAAAAACTACGTCGACCACGACTACGTGCTGGCCAAACGCGTCGGCACCCAGGGCTTGTGGAGCGAGCTTTATGCGGTGGCCGCAAAAGGCTTCGCGAGCCGGCCTTACTTCGACGATTTCGTCAGGATCGTGCGCGATACGTGCGCGGCGCAGTTAGATGGAATCGAACTGCTCGCGGCTTAGGACTAAGCCAGAGCCTGGGCATCGCGATGGGGTCCCGGCTCAGCGCCGGTTCGGCCCAACGGGCGCTCGACTTTTTCGCGGCCGCGTTGCCCGCGGGCGGCTCGTAGCGAAGTTCAGTCTTCGAGCGGTGAGAACGCTTCAAGCGGTATCGTCTTCGCCGGTCCGATATTGATCGGCGGCACGAAGCCCAGCAGCACGACCACAAAAATCGCAATCGCAAAGATCGAGATGAAAGTCAGATGCAGCGACTGATGCAACACCATGCGGACCATGTCGCTGTCGGCGAGACTCGCCGCCTGATTCTGCAGCAGCGCTTTCAGTTGATCCGAGGTGACCGCGGCGACGCCCTTCGAGTGACTGAGCCCGAAGTTGAGCACCGCGCCGAACAGCGTCGCGCCGAGTGTGCTGCCGAGATTGCGTGAAAAGAGATTCGATGCGGTGGCGCTGCCGCGTTCGTCCATCTTGACGATTTCCTGGATCAGCACCAGCGAACTGACGCTCGACGTGCCCATGCCGAAGCCCATGATCAGTGAACCGAAGGCCGCGACGAGCGGCGAGCCGCCGGGCTGCAGGAACAGCAGCAATACCGCGCCGATCGGCACGAACGCGCTGCCGCCGATCAGAATGCGCCGCAAGCCGAGGCGGTGAAATGTTTTCGCCGCGAGCGTCGCACCCACCGGCCAGCCGACCATCATCATGGTGAGCGCAAGACCGGCGACCACGGGCGAGCGATGCAGCACACCCTGAACATACATCGGCAGAAAGGTCGTGGCGCCCATCAGGATCATGCCGGACAGCACGGTTGCGGCATTGCACGCGGCGATCGGCCGGTGGCTCCAGAGCGCGAACGAGATCATCGGCTCAGCCGCGCGGCGCTCCTGAAACACGAACAACACCAGGCACACCATGAACGCACCGCCCGCGAGCGATGCCTTGGCGATGTCCTCGTCGCCTGCGTAAGTCAGCGCCATCATCAGGGCCGCGATCGCCGCCATGAACAGCGCCGCGCCCGCGAAGTCGATCGACGGACGCGCATGCCGCTCCGATTCGCGCAGGAACGCGATAAAGCCGGCCGCGGACGCAAGGCCGATCGGCACGTTCATCCAGAAGATCCACGCCCACGACAGGTTGTGAATGATGAAGCCGCCCACCATCGGCCCGACTACCGCTGAAATGGCCCACACGCTGGCAAGATAGCCTTGCACCTTGCCGCGTTCGCGCGCCGGGTAGAGATCGGCGACGATGGTCAGCGTGGCCGGCTGGATCGCGCCCGCGCCGATGCCCTGAATCAGGCGGAACGCGATCATCGCGGGCATCGACCAGGCGAAGCCGGCCAGCACCGAGCCGAGCAGAAAGATTGCGATGCCGACGAGCATGACCGGCTTGCGTCCATACAGATCGGTGAGCTTGCCGAAGACCACGGTCATCGCGGTTTGCGTCAGCAGGAACGACGAAAAGACCCAGCTATACAGATGCAGATCGCCGAGTTGAGCGACGATCTGCGGCATGGCGGTGGAAACGATGGTGGCTTCGATGGCGACCATCGCCATCGAGGCCATGACTGCGGCAATGACTAAAGGACGCGACGATTGCGGGCTGCGGGACATGGGGCGGGTAGTATTAGTATGTTGGAGGCGTCTGACGGTGTGACAGGTGACATGCACGCCGCGACGCATAAGCGCGGCCGCCCGAAGGCGGCCGGTCTCAAGTATGCACCTTGCGGAGAATGTGCGCTGAGCGCAAGCCGATATGGCGAAGCCGAAGCGGGGCCGAAGCGGCGTAAAAGCAGCTTGGCACAGCCTTTGCGCGCTCAATTTTACTTTCGACAAATGGAGGGTCATTATGCGGATCGAATTCACCGGACGCCGTGAAGTGGTGGCAGCGGCGCGCGTAGCCTTTGAAGCGAATATCGATGGGGCTGACGTCTGGTGCAGCGTGTCGCTGGACGCGCTGAACGACCATTTCGGCAACGGCGGGCCATCGGCCCACAATCTGGTCGGTACTTTCGAGGCAAATCGCGCGCAGATTGAAAATGCAACGCGGCGGGTTCTCGAGAAAAACGGGGGACAGTCCGTGGAGCTCGAAACCGGGGATTTCAATTGAGGCACTAGCGGCCTAATTCCTGACATTGGAGCCAGGTCCGGTTTCTGGACGCCGGGCCTTCTTCGATAGCTGTCCCCTGCGCGGACGTGTACGTCGAGGCGATGCATCGGCACGTGAGCGGCCGCCCTACAGCACCTTCATCGTCTTCATCAATGGAAGAAGATCCGGTCGATCGCCCTATCTGGACGGAGCGCCGACGTGCTCGACCGCGAAGCGATCGCGGCCACGGTATAGTCGCGCGTACCGATCACAGACACGCCTCAGCTTGCCGCAGGCTGAGGCTTTGATTATCCGGAGAACGTCGTGCAGGAAATCATAGAAGGATTCATCCGCTTTCAACGCGAAGTCTTCCCGCAACAGAGCGCATTGTTCAAACGTTTGTCGATTTCGCAAAGTCCGCGCACGCTGTTCGTGACCTGCTCGGATAGCCGTGTTGTTCCCGAGTTGCTGACACAGGTGGAGCCCGGCGCGCTGTTCGTGATCCGCAACGCGGGCAACATCGTGCCGTCTTACGGCCCGGAGCCGGGCGGCGTATCGGCCACCGTCGAATACGCGGTGGCGGTACTGGGCGTACGGGATATCGTGATTTGCGGTCACTCCAATTGCGGGGCGATGACGGCGATCTGCACGTGCAAGAACCTCGATCATCTGCCGGCCGTGGCGGGTTGGCTCCGTCATGCTGACGCGGCCAAAGCGATCAACGCGTCGCGAACTTATGCATCAGATGCAGAGCGTCTCGACGCCCTGGTCAAAGATAACGTGATGGCTCAACTCGCGAACATTCGTACTCATCCGTCGGTGGCCGTGGGCCTCGCGAACAAAACACTGCGATTGCACGGCTGGATTTTCAATATCGAAAGCGGCACGATGCTGGCGTTCGATGGACGCACAGAGCAGTTTTTGCCGTTGACGGACAACCCTGACATTTGTGTTGTGTAGCCGTGCACGGCCGGACGCGAAAAGCGGGCGCGGTAAAACCGCAAAACCTCTTCGGCGTTCCGGATAGCCACCTATACTGCCAGAGCGCCTGGAGCCGACGACACCGCTCGACGATGTGTTGCAACACGCGCCGACGACACCGCTCGATAGCCTGGTGCAACGCGCACTGAACCCGCTCGCGAGGTTGCCATGAAGATTCTGGTGGTACTGACTTCACATGACCAGCTCGGCAATACAGGCCGGAAAACCGGTTTCTGGCTCGAAGAGTTTGCCGCACCGTACTATGTATTCAAGGATGCCGGCGTCGAGGTGACGCTCGCTTCGCCCAAAGGCGGCCAGCCGCCGCTCGACCCGAAGAGCGACGACCCCGACGCGCAGACCGACGCAACCCGGCGGTTCAGCAAGGATACGGATGCGCAAGCCGCGTTGGCGAATACCGCGAAGCTTTCCACCGTGTCGGCCGCGGGCTATGACGCAGTGTTTTATCCTGGCGGTCACGGACCGCTGTGGGATCTCGCCGAGGACCCACATTCCATTGCCCTGATCGAAGCGCTCTACGCCGCCGGAAAACCCGTCGGCGCGGTATGCCATGCGCCGGGTGTACTACGTCATGCAAAGGGGCCGGACGAGACGCCACTCGTGCGCGATAAACCAGTGACTGGCTTTGCCAATTCCGAAGAAGCGGCAGTTGGGCTCACGGACGTCGTGCCTTTCCTCGTCGAAGACATGTTGAAGAAGAACGGCGCCAGGTATTCGAAGGGGCCTGATTGGCAGTCGCATGTGGTGGTCGCGGGCAATCTCATTACGGGGCAGAATCCCGCGTCGTCGGAAGCAGCGGCCAAAGCGTTGCTCGCGAAACTCGGCGTGGCCTGAGAGAACGGTGCAATGAATATGCGATGTGAAGGTGGGATGACCTGATCAGAAGCAGCCTCAGCCGGAAAAGCAGTGAAACGCGAGGCTGATACGCGGCCCGGTGACACCGGCCACCTTCGGGATGCCGTGCTCATGCGTGAACTGCGAGGCATAGCTCATGACGATGCAGCTGCGTGGCTCCAGTTCCACATGCACGATCCGGCCCGAACCCGCCTTCGGCCGGATCGACATGCGGCGGCTCACGCCGAGCGAGTTATCCCAACTGCGCGCGACGGCGAAATGCCAGTGGCGGGATCTCATGCCGGGTACGAAAGAACCGCGTGAAAGCACTCTGCGACGAGAAGCCGAGTTGTTCGCTGATGTGCGCAAGACTCAGGCGGGTTTCGCTCAGCAATCGGCATGCTTCCTTGAACTTGACACGGGATTCGAGTTCGGTGAAATGCAGGCCCTCCGCCTGCAACTGGCGGCGTAGCGTCCACCGTGAGGTATTGAGCCGCTCGCATATTTGCGCGAGCAATGAGGACGACGTATGCCGCTCGTCGGACGTGTCGATGATGATTTCGCCAATCAGGTTCTCGACGCTGTTCGAGAACAGATGGCCTCGCTTGATTCGCAGCAGTTCCTGTTGAGCCTGCTGTTGCAGAAACGGCGCCAGCGTGCCGTTGTACTGTGGGAACGGCACGTCCAGTAGTGCCGCGGCGAACTGCAGCCGATTCGCATCGGCGCCATACCGGACTTCGGCGCCGAAGAACTCACTGGAATCCCGCGATCTGGGCAATGTGCGGCCCATTAATGAAACCTGAAACACGGTGCGTCGCGCCATGTCGTAAGTGCGGATCAGGCTGGCAAGCACCTGAAAGTTGGCGAGCGCCTGAAAACCGTCGGCTGGGGCGAATTCGGCAATGTAGTCGAACCGGGCGAACTCAGTCGTCTCCTTGTAGCAGAGAAAATCGAACTCGCCGATGAGCGGGCGATACGTGTGAAATGACTCAATAGCTTCACGCAGCGTGCGTGCATTGAGGCACAGGTTGCCCAGAACCGCGAAATCCGGGAAAAAAGTCTGTGGGCCGTCCGGGATCGCCCGGGAAGGCGAGCCCACAGCCGCCATCAACTCCACGACGCGCCGATGCCGCACACCATCGATGCGGCCGTTTTTATCGATCAGATCCTGCGTGCTGATGCCGGTGCGGGCAGTGAAAAGCTGCGGCGATACACCGGCACGCTCAGCCGCATCCATGGCAAAAACAGCAATACGATTGGAGACAGTTCGGCTGTTGCCGCTAAAGCGCGCCTGCATTCTGGATGACATGTAGTTTACGAAAACATTCCTTACAGAATGATGCGCAGACGTTTTCGCCGGCGCCATCAGGAATTGCCACTACTTGCCAATTGCCCGCAGAGCGTGGCGCCATGCGGCTTTCCAAAGAGCAGGGCGATTCAGGGAGCATGCGCCAGGCGGAATTCGAAGGGCTTTGATGCGTCGCATCACGCGTCGTGCTCCGCGAAGATAAAACCTGCACCCCGCAGTAAAACGGCTACCGGACTGGGTCGGTAGAGTGACGCACGGCTGTTTGTCTGGCCGTTCAAAAGTGGGCAAAACGAATCAAATCCCAGGAGACATTGATGCACATTTTTTCAGGGCCTGTTGTTCGCAGATCGGCATTGACGGCGTCCAGTGCCGCGCTCGCGCTAGGCCTCGTCGCTTGCGGAAACAACGACAAACTCGATGCACCCGTCGCGCAGAAGGACTTCGGTTATACGACGCTCAACCTCATTTCTAAAGACGGCCTCAAGTTCAAGGACATGAACAGGAGCGGTCAGCTCGAGCCCTACGAAGACTGGCGTCTAAGCGCCGACGTACGCGCGCGCGATCTGGTGAGCCGGCTGACGCTCGCCGAAAAAGCCGGCCTTATGATGCACGGCACCGCGCCTGTGTTGAACGATACGACGGGCGCAGGCACCGGCACGGCCTACGACATGGCCGCATTGAAGACGCAAATCAACGACCGCAGTATCAGCACGTTCATTACGCGCATGAGCGGCGATGCCAACACGATGGCCAGCCAGTACAACCAGATTCAGACCCTGGCGGAACAATCGCGGCTCGGTATTCCGGTGTCGATCAGCTCGGACCCGCGCAATCACTTTCAATACGTGCTGGGCGCGAGCGCAGGCGACAGCGGCTTTTCGAAGTGGCCCGAAACGCTCGGTTTCGCCGCGATCGGCGACGCGAACCTGACCCGCAAGTTCGGCGACATCGCGCGCCAGGAGTATCGCGCAGTCGGCATTACCGTGGCGCTCTCGCCGCAGGCCGATCTGGCCACTGAGCCGCGTTGGGCTCGCATCAACGGCACTTTCGGCGAAGATGCGGATTTGACGAAGTCGCAGGTGCAGGCCTATATCGAGGGCTTTCAGGGCGGCAGCAATGGCATCCAGGCGAATAGCGTGATTGCGGTGGTCAAGCATTGGGCCGGTTATGGCGCGCAGAAATCCGGTTTCGACAGCCATAACTACTATGGCCGCTATGCGACTTATCCAGGCAACAATTTCGCCTATCACCTGAAGCCATTCGAAGGTGCTTTCGCCGCTAACGTCGGTTCCGTGATGCCGACTTATTCCGAGCCGGACGGACCCGTGAGCATCGACGGCATTGCCCTGGAACAGGTCGGCGCCGCCTATGACAAACCGCTGCTGACCGATCTGCTGCGCGGCAAGTACGGCTTCAAAGGCGTGATTGTGTCGGATTGGCTAATTGCCTCGGACTGCGACGCCAACTGCATGAACGGCGCGTCCTCCGGTGCGCCCTCGTTTGTCGGGCTCGGCATGCCGTGGGGCATGGAAACCGCGACCCGTCTGCAGCGTTTCGTGAGAGCAGTCAACGCCGGCGTCGACCAGTTCGGCGGCGAAGACGATCCGAGCTTTCTGATTCAGGCCGTGAATCAGGGGCAATTGACGGAAGCGCGCCTCAATGATTCGGCGTACCGGATCCTCTTGCAGAAATTCCAGCAAGGGTTGTTCGATCATCCTTATGTCGATGCGAACCAGGCGAGCACGGTCGTGGGCAACGCGGATTTCCAGGCGCAAGCGCTCGATGCGCAACGCCGTTCCATGGTGCTGCTGCAAAACAACGGCAAGCTGCTGCCGATGACGGCGGCGGGGAAGAAAGTCTGGCTGTACGGTATCGATCCGGCCGTCGCGCGGCAATATGGCTACCAGGTTGTCGATACGCCGCAAGCCGCAGACGTCGCGATCCTGCGCGTGAGCACGCCGTACGAGACGCTGCATCCGAACTACGTGTTCGGCTTGATGCAGCATGAAGGCAGTCTGGCGTTCGTCGACGGCAACAAGGACTATGAGGCGATCAAGCAGGCCGCTAACGCGCCGAAGTCGATCGTGTCGGTGTACATGGACCGCCCGGCGATTCTCACTAACGTCCAGGATAAAGCAACCGCCATGCTTGCTAATTTCGGCGCAAGCGATGCAGCGCTATTCGACGTGTTGACCGGCAAAGGCCAACCGCAAGGGAAACTGCCGTTCGAGTTGCCTTCGTCGATGGCGGAGGTGGCCGCGCAACTGGAAGACGTGCCGCACGATACCGCGCATCCGTTGTATCCGTTCGGATATGGCCTGACGTATTGAGGCGCGCGCTGAAGCGAGACGCACACGTCATTTGATGCTGACGTGTGCGTCTCGCGTCATCCAGATGCACTTCACGGCATGCTCACTCGCCCGGGCTATACAGATCGAGTAGTTTGAGCGTCACGCCGTTGGTCCATCCAAAGCCGTCCTGCAGCGGATACTCGCCACCGCCGCCACCACCGGTGCCTGCGCCTTCAACCACGTACTTTTCGACCAGCCTCTTCTCCGACGCATAAACGCCTTTCACGTCACCCAGAAAGCGCGTGCCGATCTGCTGCGCGAGCGCATCCTGGCCATAGCGCTTCAGGCCTTCGATCGCGACCCAGTGCAACGGCGCCCAGCCGTTCGGTGCATCCCATTGCTGCGTGGTGTTGTAGGTGGTTGTCGCAAGGCCGCCCGGTTGCAGCAGGATGGACTGCACCTGATGGGCCGTCTTTTGCGCGCGATCCGGCCACGCCGCGCCGACCCACAACGGAAACACCATCGCCGCGGTCTTGTTGTCGCGCGGTTTCGCGAGCTGCCAGTCGTAATCGCCGTAGTAGCCGTTGGCATTCCACAAGTACCGGTTGATACCGAGCGCCCGTTTCGCGGCACGCTCGGCGAACTCGCCGACACAACGGAAATCGCGCGTCTCGCCGCAGCCTTTCGCGATGGTGATTTCAAGGTGGAACATGAGACTGTTCAGATCGACCGGGATAATCGACGTGGTGCGCACCGTCGCGAGTGTCATGTTGTCGCCGAACCAGCGGGAGCTGAAATCCCAGCCGCTCTCGGCGGTCGCCCGCAATTCGCGGTAGACCTCGTTCGGATTGCGGCCGGTGGCCTGCTGCGCAGTCTGTATGTCCTCCAGATACGATTCGTCACGCGGCGTATCGAGTTCGTCCCAGTAGCGGTTGAGGACCGTTCGATCCGGCATCACAACCACGTTGCGCGTCGCCTGGCCAGGTTGCGTCGTGGCTTCCCCTTGCATCCAGTAGGCATACTCCTTGCGCAAGGCCGGCAAATACTTCTGATAGACGCTACGGCCCTCGAGCTTCGCCGCCAGCGCCACCATGTATGAGAAGAACGGCGGTTGGGAGCGGTCCAGATAGTAGGTTCGATTGCCGTTTGGAATGTGGCCGAACGTATCGATTTCATACGCGAAGTTGTCGAGCATGTTGTCGACGAGATCTTCATGGCCCGATTCCTGCAGACCCAGCATCGTGAAATACGTGTCCCAGTAGTAGCCCTCGCGGAAGCGGCCCCCCGGCACCACGTACGGCTTCGGTAACGGAATCAGCGAGCTGTTCGCCGGCGCGCTCGTCGTGGTGCGGGTGAGGGCAGGCCACAGCCAGTTGATGTGCTCGCGCAGCGTCTGATTCGCGGGCGGTGTGATGACAGGCTCGCTCGGCGGAGTGAAGTACTGGTTGACGAAGTTCGCTAGCGAAAAGCCGGGATTGTTCTTCTGCTGTTCGTACAGTTGCACGATCGCGGCAGGATCGGCGTTCGGCGTTGCGTCGACGAAAGTCTTTTGATCCGGATAGATCTGCGCGGTTTGCACGGCCACGAACAGATCACCGTATAGCTTGTCGGGAGCGGGAGGGAGTATGCCGCCGACCTGGGTGTCGGCGTGACACACACCGATGAGACTGGTGAGGATGACGAAGCTGGAAACGGCGGTTGCTTTTCTTAAACTGGAAGCACCCACCAACGGGGGAAATGTCAGCCGACGGGCAAGGCCGATGCTGTGGAATTGCGATGACACAATCATGTCTCCTCCTGAGGAATGGACAACAGGACTGGTCTGCCTCACACCCTTTTTCTTCTCATGATTGCTGGGGCGCAGGTAGCATCGCATAAAACGGAGGGTGATTCAAATTATGCGCGGGGAATGCGCCGAGGTGCACGGCGCACGCCGATGGCATGCGCTGAACTTGCCAGCCGACAGCGTCTACGCTGCCGACTGGCTAATCAGATTTCCTTAAGGTTTCGTAAGGTTTCGTAAGTTTCGCTAAGCTCCCTCAGTTCGACGTCACGAGCGAATCCGACGGCACGATCCGCAGTGCGCCGGGGTTCTGCGCCGCCGGGCTGGACCACGACAGGTGCATGCTTGCCGGACCCGTACCATGCACATACTCGACTTTGATCGAGGCGCGCTGCTTCGCCGAGAGCCAGGTCGTGCCGCTCACGGTGGCTAGCGTCGAGGTCTTCTTGTTGATGACCTTCACCCCGTTGATCCAGAGCCGCGCAACGTTATCGCTATTGATCGAGAACGTGTAGAGCCCTGTTTGAGCGGCCTGGATCGCACCGCTCCACCGCACGCCATAGCCGGTCGCGTTGATACCCGCGGAGGCATCAGGCGAGTCGGTGCCGCGCTCGGTGTTCAGGTCGAAGTCGATCAACGGCGTGACCGACGTCTTGACCGGCGCACTGTTGAAGGTCGGATCGTTGTAGTAGCCGACCTGCAGCACCGGCAGCTTCACATTGAATCCTCCCGTCAAAGCCTGAGTCTCAGACGTCTGCCACGGGTGACCGTCCGGATAGATCGTTCCCTGGAAGGGCGTGGCCGGTTCGACAGTGGCGGGCGCGCTCGGCACCTGGCCCCAGTGGAAGCGCGTATTGGTACGGCCGATCATCAGTTCCCACACGACGAAGCCCGTCGTGCCGCCGTAGTTCGACACAATGCCCGGCATCGTCTGTCCCGTCGTGCCAGGGAAGCCACGTTGCAGCGTTTCGGAATTCAACGCGCTGACATTGCTGCCGTTCACTGGACCCGTGTACGGGTTGCCGTACGGGTGCAACGCATAGAAGTCCGAGAAGTACGAGCCTTCGTCCTCCTGCACTTGCGGCGAATTGATCGGCTGCGTCGCACCCGCATTCAGAATCGCGATGCGTGCATCGTTCATCATCACGGCGCGCGTTTGCTGCAACGAGCCGTTGCCACTGCAACCCGGTTCGTTCATGGGCTCCCAGAAGATGATGCGCGGGTCGTTGCGGTGTGGCGCGACGAAGTCGGTGATATAGCTCGCGAGACTCTGCTTGTACGTGATGCTCGCATTGGTCGAGGTCGGCTGGAAATACGCCTGTTCGACCGGCGTCCCCGGCGACTGCACCCATTGGCTGTTATGCACACCCCAGACCGGCGCAGGCTGCGGACCATAGGCGGGCGTCGGGTTCCAGCAGTCGTCGTAGAAGATCGGCGAGACCTTGATGCCATGCCGCGCCGCGATCTTCAGCAGGTTCTCGAACTTGCTCAGGAATGCGACGCGATCGTTTGCCCATACGAGGTAGTGCAGATACACGGCAATCGTGTTCATGCCGTACGTTTGCGCGTAGGTCAGCTCACGGTTGACGATCTCGGGGTCGTAGTTCTCCCAGAAATCGATCGCGTTCACGGCGTTAGACGGCGTGTAGACAGCACCGACAACCTTGGAGAAATCGAAGGTGGGTGACGTGACTGTCGGATACGTGTGGATCGTGATGTTGCTGAAGGTGGCGCCAACGCCGAATCGCCGCAAGCCGAAGCTGCCCTTCTGGAAGACTGCGGGGAGTGCGTTGGTGGCGTCGTTGATGCTGAGCACGCGCTGCTGGTCGAAGTCGACGGTAATCGCCGTGCCGCTCGTCGTGACCTTCAGGTGATGCGTGCTGCCGCCCACGATCGTGCTCATCGGATACGCGATGAAGTTCGTCCAGTTGTTGTTTTCCCGGCCGACCTGCAGCACGTGCGAGCCGGTATCGAGGCCGATGTAATAGCCGGTCAGGCTATCGGGGCCGCCCGCAGTGGGATTCGTCGTGCGGACGATAAAGCCGGCATTCGCGGCACCGCTGCCCACGGGCGCGCTCACCGTCACGTCCGCTTCGTAAGACGCAGTGGCATACGTGCTTGCAAGCGCAACCGTTTTGTCGCCGGCGCCCGTGCCGTTGGTTGCCGGCGGGGGAATCGTGATGGTCGAGCTGCTCGTGCCGGGCTGCCAGCCTTGTGTCGATCCGGGCGCGAGGTAACTCGTGAAGTCGCCGAAGCTGAGGGTCGTGGTGGAAACCGGAGTGGGCGGGGGTGGTGGCGTGTAGGGCGGAAGGTTGAGGGTGGGGTCTGCGATCACGAGTGGCGGTGTCGTCGTTTTCATCCCCAGCGGGGTAGTCTTCGCGGCCCTGAACTCGGCTTCAACGTTGGCGGTGTCCGCCGAGGCCGCGGCCGAGGCGGCCGACGCCGCCGATGCTGCCGCTGAGGCATCGACTGCCGTGATCTGCTTGTTCGCTGACGCAGCCACGTCCGGCGAACCGTCGTTGCCGCCGCAAGCGCCCAGCATGGCGAGCGCTGCCAGCACAAAGTAATTGCGCACCTGTATCTCCTGATGTCCCCGCTTAATTGAAGGTCATAATTATTATTAAATCTGCATACGGCCGTAGATAGTTGGTCTAAGCCTCATGGATTTGGAAATCGCTATGAATAATATTATTAGTTGGCAAGACCTGTATCGGTACTTACCCGAAATAGCGCAAAAGAATGGCAGGGAGCCAGGCCCGGAGTCGGAACGCGTGCCGGCGCCATGCGGAATGGATGAGCGCGGTTTTTCCAGTCGATAGCGTGATGGGCAGCAGGCATAATCCGTTTTCCGATTACGCCACCCTTTCATCGGGGCGAAACCCTAGCGACGCGCTGCTTCGCGCGCTCTCAGGAAAACTCATGCCGCCCATCACCGCTACCCGGAATGGCGCCGTGCCGCTGCGCAGCGTCGCGCTGATTCTGGTTTCGATGTTCTGCTTCGCGCTCGTCGATGCTCTGGCGAAATCTGTCGCGCTGGCTT